>JBKBVT010000196.1:0-4538 GCA_046289305.1 Hyphomonas sp.
CAGCCCGCGGCCAGTGCGATCAGCATCTGGCCGACGGGCGTCAGGCCGTAGCCGACCAGCACCAGCAGCTTGCGATGGCCGAGTTTGTCGGCGATGTAGCCCGACGCCATCTTGGTAAAGCTCGCCACCGCGTCGGCGACGCCTTCGATGAGCCCGAGCGCCGCCGCCGGAATGCCGAGCACGGCAAGGAATCCGGGCAGGATGACGGTGGTGGTTTCGTAGCAAAAGTCGCCGAGCGCGCTGGTGATGCCGGCGCCGGCAACCGTGCGGTTCATCCACCCCGTGGTCTGGACCGAGGGGTCATTGATGGTGTTTTCTGCCCGATCCTTTGCTGTCATCGCCGTGATTCATCGCCCTTTTGTTGATCGTTTTCGCGCATTCTCCACTTTCCGAATCGGGGCGGGTTCCTTCGCCTGCCGATGCTGAAAATCAACCGCTTGATTCGTCCGCACGTAACAGGTTGATTTACAAGACGTCCAAGTAGGGTCTTTGCGGACTTCCGGCCACTTCAGAAGAGCGGGGCCGGAGCGAGGAATGGCCAGGAGAGAGCGAAAACGCGCGATTTCGGGCGCCCAGACACCGGCGCGAAGTCCGCAGGAATCCGCACGAACCCGCGCGGGTACGCGGGGCTTCAAAAAAGTGCCCAACTGCATACACAGTTGGGCACTGATATTGGTGGCGGATGGTTGACCGAAGAACTGGGTCCTCGGTCAGCCATTTCTGATCGGTGCAAACCCGTGCGAATTCCCGCAAGCCTGCGGGTAGGCAGCTGTCCGGAATCTCCGGAGGGTTGCGGTTGCGGGGACCAGTTATCCGGGGTTTTCGGATAACTGCTGACATGGCCCTGGCCGCCGGCCGCGTCGATGTTAAAGCGATTCTTAATTGCAGGTCTTGGCATTAAAGCCCACTTGCATTTGGGTCGCCGCCATGAGGGCTGCCAGTCGTGGCCAGAGCTGGTCGACAACAACCCGATCAGCAGGATCTTGCCTCAGGGGCTCGTCCGTGCCAAGGTCGATATAAGGTATTGATCCGGCGCGCGATTGCTGTTGTATCGCCCAATTTCTATCGCCCAGCTATTGCCGATATCGGGCTGCCTGTCCGATAACTTGCCTGGCTCAGCGCTATGGCTCGTGGGCGGCAGTTATTCGAAAACGTCGAATAACTGGAGGCCCTCATACGCGTGAATGCCCCGGCTGCCACGAGGCGGACAGCACCTCGGCCTGCTGCAGCACCGTCTGCACCGCCGCGTCCTGCAGGTCGGGCGGGTAGCCGTACTTGCGCAGGATGCGCTTGACCAGGACGCGCAGCCGCGCTCGCGCCGATTCGCGGTGAGCCCAGTCGACGGCGACGTTCTCGCGCAAGGACACCAGCAACTCGTGGGCAATCACGCGCAGCTTGTCGTCGCCCATCACCTGCAAGGCGGACTCGTTCTCCGCCAGCGCGTCGTAGAAGGCGATCTCATCAAGGGACAGGCCCTGTTCCTCGCCGCGATTGCGCGCGGCGCGGATGTCCTGGGCGAGCTTGATCAGCTCCTGCAGCACCTCGGCGGTGGTGATGGCGTTGGCGTGGTAACGGGCGATGGCGTCTTCCAGCCGCTCGGTGAAGGCGCGGGTCTCGACCACGTTGGTACGGGTGCGCGAGCGGATGCTGTCATTGAGCAGCTTGCGCAGCGCCTCCAGCCCCAGGTTCTTCTTCTCCATCTGCTGCACTTCGAGCAGGAATTCGTCGGACAGGATGGAAATGTCCGGCGTCTGGATGCCGGCTGCCGCGAGGATGTCGACGATCTCGGTGGAGACCACGGCGCGGCTGACGATCTGCTGGATGGCCAGCTCGCGATCCTGTCGGGTCGTACCTGAGCCGCCCGCCGTCTTGACCAGCGCGGCGCGGATGGCCTGGAAGAAGCCGACTTCCTCGCGGATGCCGCGCGCTTCATCCGAACTTGCCGCCAGTGCGAAGGCCTTCGACAGCGCCAGCACGCCATCGGCAAACCGTCGTTGCGCCTGCTTCTTCGCCTCAGGGGTCTTCTCCGCTGCCGCCCATTGCTGCTGCTTGTCGAGAATCCATTCGATGGCGCCGGCCATCATGGCCAGCCGTTCGCCTGGCGCGCCGCCCAGGCCCGTGCGGTAGTCGAAGCCGTGGAACATGTCGCGCACGATCTCGTACTTCTCCAGCAGCACCGCCACGGCCTCACGCTCGTCGATGCCGGTCTTGTCCTGATCGGGCTCGGAGTACTGCGCCAGCGCGGATTTCAGGTTCTGGGCAATGCCGATGTAGTCCACGATCAGGCCCGCCGGCTTGTCGCGGAACACGCGGTTGACGCGGGCGATGGCCTGCATCAGGCCGTGGCCGCGCATTGGCTTGTCGATATACATGGTGTGCATGCTGGGTGCATCGAAGCCGGTCAGCCACATGTCGCGCACGATCACCAGCCGCAGCGGGTCCTGCGGATCACGGGCACGCTTGGCCAATAGATCACGCCGCGCCTTGTTGCCGATGTGCTGCTGCCACGCAACCGGGTCAGACGCCGCGCCGGTCATCACGATCTTGATGCTGCCAGCGTTGTCATCGTCGCTGTGCCAGTCCGGGCGCAGCTTGATGATGTGGTCATATAGCGCCACGCAAATGCGCCGGCTCATGCACACCACCATCGCCTTGCCATCGAGCGCGGCGACGCGGTCCTCAAAGTGCTGTGCCAAGTCGGCGGCCACCAGCGCCAGGCGCTTTTCGCTACCTACCAACGCCTCTACGGTGCTCCACTTCTGCTTGGTGCGTTCGGCGCTGGCCTCAATCTCATCCTCCAGCAGCGCCTCGATCTCGGCATCGATGCGCGGCTTCTCGTCCTCGTCCAATTCGATGCGTGCCAGGCGCGATTCGTAGTAGATCGGCACCGTGGCGCCATCTTCTACCGCGCGGCTAATGTCGTAGATGTCGATGTAGTGGCCGAACACCGCCGGGGTGTTGACGTCGGTGGCCTCGATGGGCGTGCCGGTGAAGCCGATGAAGGAGGCATTGGGCAGCGCGTCGCGCAGATATTTGGCAAAGCCGTAGGCGATCTCGCCGGTTTGGCTTGCCACCTTGGCCTTGAAGCCATACTGGCTGCGGTGCGCCTCGTCGGCGATGACCACGACGTTGGAGCGATCGGTCAGCGCCGGAAAATCGGTCTCGTCCGCCTTTGGTGCGAATTTCTGCAAGGTGGTAAAGATCACGCCACCAGAAGCGCGGTTGAGCAGGGTGCGCAGGTGCTCGCGGTCCTGCGCCTGCACCGGCGTCTGTCGCAGCAGGTCCTTGCACATGGCGAAAGTGGCGAACAACTGGTCGTCCAGGTCGTTACGGTCGGTGAGCACCACCAGCGTGGGATTGGCCATGCGGGGATCGAACACCAGCAGGCCCGCGTAGAAGGCCATCAGCAGGCTTTTGCCGGAACCCTGCGTGTGCCAGATCACCCCGGCCTTGTGGTCGCCTGCCGGTTGGTCCTTGACGCTGGGCAGACCGTACTCGGCCGGGTCCTCCGCCTGCCAGTCTCGCTGGCTCGCCCGCAGTGTCGAGATCACCGCTTTCTTTACCGCGTGAAACTGGTGGTAGCCGGCGATGATCTTGATCAGCCCGCCGGGGCTTTCACCGAACACGGTGAAATGGCGCAGCAGGTCGAGGAAGCGTCCTTGCTCGAACACGCCCTCGATCAGCGTCGCCATCTCCGGCATCCCCTTGGGCTCGATGCGGGTGCCGTCAGTGGTGCGCCAGGGCATGAAGCGCTCCTGATCCGCCGACAGCGAGCCGACCCGGGCCGACAGTCCATCGGAGGTCACCAGCAGCGCATTGCTGCGGAACAGCGCCGGGATCTGTTGTTTGTAGGTCTGGAGTTGGTTGAAGGCGCCGGCCAGCGTCGCGTTCTCGCCGCCGGGGGCCTTGAGTTCTATCACTGCCAGCGGCAGGCCGTTGACGAACACCACCACGTCCGGCCGACGCTTGGCCTGGCCCGCCACCACGGTGAACTGCTGCACCGCGAGCCAGTCGTTGTTGGCGGGTCGCTCGAAGTCGATCAGCCGCACCTTGCCCGCCGTCAGCGTGCCATCCTCGGCGTAGTACTCCACATCTGCACCCTCGGTCAGCAGCCGGTGGATGCGGCGGTTCTCCTCCAGCAGGTGGGGCAGTTCCGATTGCGTCAGGCGGCGAATGGCGTCGGCCTGCGCCTCGGGTGGCAGTGCCGGGTTCAGTCGCGCCACGGCGGCGGTGAGTCGCGCCTTGAGCACGACCTCGTCGTAGGCGTCCCGCTCCGGCTGCTTGCCGTCGGGGCCGATGACCTCGTCCGAGGCGCAGGCGTAGCCCAGCCCGGCCAGCTGCGTGAGCAGCGCGGTTTCCAGTTGGGCTTCGGAGAGAAAGGCCATCAGGTGAGCGCTCCCAGCACAAACCGCGCCTGCTCCCGGCGCGGCATCTCGTAAGGGGTCATGAAGCGCAGATTCAGTCCGATACAGGCATTCGGAATCTTGATGCGCTTGACCGAATTGGCGGGCACTTCGTGGGTGACCACGACGTGGCCA
>JBKBVT010000197.1:0-4537 GCA_046289305.1 Hyphomonas sp.
GCCCGGATGGGACCGCGCCAAATACGAAGACCTGATCACCGGCCAGCGGCGGGGCGTGGATTTTGAACTTTTTGAAGCCCACCTTGAAGAGCGTCGCACCACCCGAGACTCACGGGGGAACACCCGCACGACCTGGGTCACAGTCTTCCGGGGCCAGTGCTTGCGTTTGGACTTCCACAAGAACTTCTATGGCCGCACTTTGATCACCCGCGATGCCGGCTTCTTCAACCGCTTCGCCGCTCCCCGCGGCATGCAGCGCGCAGGCCTCGAGGATCCCGTCTTCGAGCGGATCTTTGAAGTCTACACGACAGATCAGGTCGAAAGCCGTTACCTCCTGACGCCCGACCTGATGCAGCGCTTCGTGGACCTCGAAACCACGTTCAAGGGCGGCAAGCTCAAGGCGTGTTTCGACGGCGGAGAAGTGTTTATCACGGTCGAGGGAGGTAATCTGTTTGAGCCGGGCTCGATGTTCCGGCCGCTCGATTGCGCTGACCGTGTGCGGGAATTGTTGAGTGATTTCAATGCGGTCTTCAACATCATCGATGAAGTGTCGGCCGGTCAGATCCGCGTCGAGGCCAACCATCCCTGACGCAGCCCGCGCCGCGCGAAATGTGACCATTCTGTAGCAAAGGTGTTCAGCCAGCCTTCATGGCCCATCTCCTAGGTGTGCCATTAGAACAGGAGGCCATTCCCATGCTTCGCACCCTTTCGATTGCCGCCTTCATCCTGACTGTGCCGGTAGCTGCCGCGCAGGCAAACAATGCGCAGGATGTGCGGGCCTGCGAGGCTATGGCTGCCACGATCGCGCCGCGCGAAGCCGAAATCGTAGCCCTGACCGCTGAACGCGATGAGGTTGCTGCCAGCGTTGAGCGCCATGGTGATGCCTGGGAAGACGCCGAAATCCACAGGCTTGCTTCAGCCAGCCATGCCGCCAAAGCGGACGTTGCCAAGGCGGCCTATGACGAGGCGCGCAAGCTCCTTTCCCGCCGCGAAATGGCCCTGCAGGCCACTGTGCGCCAGTTCAACGACGATGCCGAGGTATTCAACAGCCGCTGCGCGCGCCGATGAAGCCCGCCTCAGGGCGTGACGATGGGAAAGGGCGGGCCGGTGTCCGCTGGGTCCAGCACCCCGAGGAATTGATCGGCTGCGTCAGCTTCCCCTTCAATCTTCAGAATGCCCGCCTCAATCAGGCCCGTTGCCGGCTGCCCTGCAAACAACATCGCTAGGAAAGCAGGACGCGGCAGGGACACAGTCGCCGAGACCGGCCCGGTCAGGCCATCCTCATGCACGAGCACGGAGTTTCGCAAGGTCACGCGGCGCGCCTCGCCCCGGTCTGGGAATGTGAATGCAATGGCAAGGTCCAGCCCTGCCGCATGGTCCGGATCGACCCGTACCGCCAGCATGTCGAACACCTGTTCGGTCGTGATCGCGGCGATCATGTCGGTGGACAGCGCCGCTCGGGCGCCGGCAGCCGGTGTTTGCCGCGCCTCGGCCGCGCCCGTGAGATACATGTTGCGCCAGAGCGCACCCTCGGTCTGATACCCCATCTGTTCGAATGATCGGGCGAGGAGTTCTCGCGCCGCCTGGTCCGTATCGTCCGCGAAGACAAGGTGGCTGGCGACCTGCGCCGCCCAGCGATAGTCGCCCTGATCGAACGCCGCCTTCGCGGTCCACAGCGCACTTTCCGCCCCGCCCATCGCCGCCACATAGCGCGCGGCAAGCTGCTCCGGCGGCCAGGCATTGAGGTTCGCGGGATTGCCGTCATACCAACCGAGATAACGTTGATAGACGGCCTTGGAATTGTGGGACATCGTGCCGTAATAGCCGCGATTATACCATTTTCTGCCAAGGCTTTCCGGCAGCGCAATGACCTCCGCGATCTCCGGCGCAGTGTATCCCTTATTCATCAGGCGGACGGTCTGGTCGTGCAGGTATTTGTAGGCGTCGCGGTGGTGCGCCATGAAGTCTGTAACTTCATCCTGTCCCCAGCGCGGCCAGCCATGCGAGACGAACATCACATCCGTCTTGTCCGCATAAAGACGGATCGACTCGGTGATGTAATCCGCCCAGACTTTCGCATCCCGCACCAGCGCGCCGCGCGGCGGGAGGATATTGTGCATCGTAGCATTGGCGTTTTCGGCGAGGCACAGCGCCCGGAACTGAGGCAGATAGAAGTTGAACTCTGCCGGCGCTTCCGCGCCCGGCGTCATCTGGAATTCGAAGGTAATGCCGTCGATGACCAGTGTTTCGCCGGTCTCGCTCACCGTATGCGTCGGCGGGATCAGGCTGAGTGTTCCGTTGGGAATGCCGGTGCCGATGCCTGCGCCGCCCTGCCCGGCCGGTCCAGGCGTGAGGCCTGTGCCGAACTGATAGGTCGCGCGGCGGCGCATAGCCGGGCCGGCGATAAGGTTTTCGCTGACCGCATGGTCCATGAAGCCTTCCGGCGCGATGATCATCACGCGGCCGGCATCCACATCCCCTTCATTCACAACGCCTTTGACGCCGCCGAAATGATCCGCATGACTATGCGTGTAGATCACCGCATGGATGGGCTTTTCGCCGAGATGCGCTAAGGCCAGAGCCAGCGCAGCCCGCGCCTGTTCAACGCCTGTGAGCGGATCGACGATTATGTATCCCGTCTCCCCGGCGATGACGCTCATGACCGAGAGATCAAAGCCGCGCACCTGCCAGATGCCCGGCACGACCTCATACAGCCCATGCTTGCGCAGAAGGCCCAGATGCCGCCACAGCGACGGGTTCATCGTGTCCGGCGCTGGGCCCTCGGCGAAATCATAAGCCGACAGATCATATAGAACGGCCCCATCGGCTGCCCGTATAACCGGATCGTCAAGAGACGCGATGAAGCCCCGGTCCGACAGTTCGGTCTCGCGCGTGTCATTCCAGGGCAAGCCCTCTGCGAAGGCTCGGTTTGCCTCGATGGTGGCGGGCGTCGCCAGCGCCGGCTCGGCCGTGGCGCAGCCCGCGAAGGCGAACGACGCCAGCAGCGCCGCTGAGAATGATTTCCACATTTTTCCTCCCCCGGCGGCATTTCAATACCGCTCATCTCGTCAATCATGTGACGCAGACGGTGCCACAATGTCAGCCGTTTGCAAGCGCTGCAGCGAGATCGCCGGCCGATCCGCCATGCGGGATGAGGGCGACATTGCAGGGCCGGAAGCGGCTGACTTCGTCGGCAAAGAGGGCGAGGTCGGCGCTTTGCGGAACAGGTTCGGACACGATCAGCGCAGCCAGCGTCAGCCCCGCCGCAGCGAGCGCATCTATCGCGGTCAGCGTATGGCTGATCGAGCCGAGATAGGGCGCGGTTACGAGCAACACTGGCAGGCCGAGAGCCCGCATCAAGTCTAGCTGCAGCGTATCGTCCGTAAGCGGAGACATGATGCCGCCCGCGCCTTCGATGAGATGGATATGTGCAGGCCGGTCCAGCCGGCTGCGGCAGAAACGGACAATGGCGCCGTAGTCCTGTGTAACACCCGCCAGCCGCATGGCGATGTTGGGGGCAAGGGGCGGCTCAAGCCTATAAAGGCAGACATCGCTCACCGTTTCGGCAGTGACGACGCCGCCCATCGCGGTGATAAGCCGTCCGGCATCGGATTGTTCCAGCGCGTCCTCTCCGAAACCGCTCATCACGGGCTTTACAGCCACTGTGCTCAGGCCCCGGCGCCGCCAGGCCGAGAGGAGCGCAGCGGAGACATACGTCTTGCCGATATCGGTTCCTGTCGCGGTTACGAAGTAGGCAGGCATGCCAGCTCCCGCGTTTCCTGTATCGCGGTGGCCAGCGCCCGGACATCCGCCTCGGAATGATCCGTGGAGAACGTAATCCGCAGACGGGCCGTGCCAGCTGGCACCGTTGGCGGCCGTATCGCCGTAACGAGGAATCCCCGTTCGAGGAGACCTGCGGACACGGCCATGGCTGCCTCCTCCCGTCCGATGATCACGGGCACGATTACGCTTTCCGGCGCTGGCAGACCCATCAGCCGGCAGAACAATTGTGCCATACTGCGAGCTTTCGCGCCCCGCCCCGGCTCAGATGCAATGATGTCCACGGCCGCAATAGCCGCCGCAAGGACCGGAGGCGGCAGACCGGTTGTGTAGACGAAGCTGCGCGCCCGGCTGACGAGCAGTTCCATCAACGCACCTGGACCGCAAACATAACCGCCATAGCCTCCGGCAGCTTTAGAGAGCGTTCCCATCTGTACCTGCGCGGGACTGTTTAGGTCGACAATGCCGAAACCATGCGCGTCATCCGTCATCAGCCAGGCGCCGGTCTCTTCGGCGAGCGCGCCCAGGTTTTTCAGCGGGGCAATGTCGCCATCCATCGAGAAGACGGTCTCGGTCAGGATCAACACCTGCCCCTCTGCTTCACCGATCAATCGGGCCGCATCAGCAACATCATTGTGCCCGAACAGTCGGATTTCCGCTCCCGACAGCCGCGCGCCCGCATGCATGCAGGCATGCGACAGCGCGTCCATCACGATCGTGTCGCCCGGCCCGACCAGAGCGGGAATCGTCCCAATAT
>JBKBVT010000198.1:0-4513 GCA_046289305.1 Hyphomonas sp.
ATACTCGGGATTGGCATAGTTGCTGTAGTTCTGCTGGCCGGTATCGGACATCAGCAGATACAGGAAGTTCAGCGGATCATTATAGTCCGCCAGCCAGGCGCCATCAGCATAGACAAAGTCGTTCTCGCGCAGGCGGGCATACAGCACCTTCGTATCCTGGCGCACGATGGTCGGCTGGACCCAGTTGCCGATCTCCGCCCAGTTCTGCTGAGCAACCGGCGCGACCTTCGGATTGTCACCCGTCGAGCGGTGGATGAACTCGAACCGCAACGGATTGCCGGGTCCGAAGCCGGCATCCTGCAGCAGCGCTCTCGCCTCTTCGAGGCGTTCGGCCCGCGGCATGTCCTTCCAGTAGACGGTCGGACGTTCGAGGTCATAATTCGCCATCTCGGGCGGCACCAGCGCATAGGCCGGCTCGAAGCCCGGCGCGAGCACGTTGCGCACCATGAATTCCCGGTCGAGCGCCAGCGACAGCGCCTTGCGCACGCGCACATCATCAAATGGCGCGCGGTCCATATTATAGCTCCAATAGGTGGTCAGCAGGCCCGGATGGGTCCGCGGCCAGCCGGGGAAGCGGGCTTCCAGTTCGGACTGACGTACACCGGAGAAGAAGTTGTTCACATCCAGCTCGCCGGCCGCGATCTTGTTCTCCACCGCCGATTCGTTCTCGAGTTCGAAATACACGACCCGGTCGAAACAGGCGTCCGCCGCGCCGAAGCCGGTCGGGTTCTTCTCGGAGACGAGCTGGTCGCCGGTGCGCCAGAAAGCGAGCTTGTAGGGGCCGTTGACCACGATATTCGCCGGCTGGATCCAGGCATCGCCAAATTGCTCCACCGCATGGCGCGGCACCGGGAAGGTCGTGTAATGCGTCAGCAGGCCGAGGAAGTAAGGCGTCGGCGAGACGAGCCGGATTTCCAGCGTCTTGTCGTCAATCGCGCGTACGCCCATCTGCTCGGGCGCCACTTCGCCAGAATTCACCGCCTGGGCATTCTCGATCAGCCAGAGCAGCGAGGCATATTGCGACGCGGTTTCCGGCATCTGGATGCGGCGCATCGCATATTCGAAATCATGCGCGGTGACGGGTGTGCCGTCCGACCAGACATAGTCGCCGATATGGAAGGTCCAGATCTTGCCGGTCTCGTCGGTCTCCCAGCGCTCGGCCATGCCGGGCACCGGCTCGCCGTCCGCGCCCTCGGTCATCAGGCCGATGATCATGTCGCCGATGACGATGTTTTCCCAGGCTGCCGAGGATTTGTGCGGATCGAGCGTGTCGACCTTGGCTGAGATCCCCCTGCGCAGGGTGGGTACATCGTCTCCGCCTGCGCCGCCGCCACACGCGGCCAGCCCAAGCACCAGAAGTGAACCGGCGGCGCCCGCCAGCAGGGATCTGAGTTTCATTGCGACATCTCTCCTCGTATTTCCCGGTCAATGACCATTCTGTCACCCTTCGTGCCAGACGGCGCGCCGGATGCAAAGACTTGCTCGCAGGTTGTTGATTTCGGGGCGGTCCCTGCCCCGTTCGGCTGCAACTTGTGCCTGGGCGTGCCGGATCAGGCCGCGAGGGCGAAGCGCGAGCGCACGGTCGGCGCCGCGTCCGGACAGGTCACAGCGCCCCGGCGGACGAGATCAATCATATGTCCGAGCACGCTCATCGCGGCAGCCGGATGCAGGCGCTTGTCGACCTCGGCATAGAGCACGGCGACGATGTCCGGGATCTGCGTCTTGCCGGTTTGCAGCTGCGCCAGAATGGCCGCCTCGCGCGCCCGGCGGTGGCTGGCATATTCATCGATGAAGGTCTCGACGAAGGCCTTGCCGCGCACCGCTTCGCCATGCGTCGGCCAGAGCGTCTCGAAGCCGCGCTGACGGATCGTGTCGAGGCTCTGCATGTAGTCGCCCATATCGCCGTCCGGCGGCGAGACGACCGTGGTCGACCAGCCCATGATATGGTCGCCGGTGAAACAGGCATTCTCTTCATGCAGCGCAAAGCAGAGATGGTTGGCGGTATGGCCGGGCGTCTCGATCGCCTCCAGCGTCCAGCCCGGGCCTTTGGAGAGATGCCCGCTGCGGACATAGACATCCGGCACGAAGCGGAGATCATCCGGGCTGCCAAGCTCGTCCTTGGCGGTGTGGATGCCATTGTTCCAGGCATAGGTGCAGCAGCCCGCCCATTCGGCCAGCGGCGCCGCCAGCGGCGAGTGATCGGAATGGCCGTGCGTGACGAGCACATGCGTGACCCGTTCGCCATCCAGCGCGCGCTTAAGGGCTTCGAAATGGTCCGGCAGGTGCGGGCCGGGATCAATCACCGCCACATCGCCGCGTCCGACGATATAGACGCCGGTGCCGGTATAGGTGAACGGGCCGGGATTGTTGGCGATCACCCGCCGGATCAGCGGCGAGACCTGGTCCACCCGGCCATATTCAAACTCGATCTCGCGGATGAAGGGGATTGCCATACTGTTCTTTCTGCTGCCGTCCGGGCCTCGGAAAAGATCAGCGCGGCGCCGGCACGAAGGTTTCCGCAAATGCCCGCGCCATCGCCCGCGTCGCGCGGAGTTTGGCACCAAGCTTCAGGGCGACCGGCGGACCCATGTCCGTCTTGTTCGCATCGACGATGTAGATCTTTCCCGTCTCCCGGTCGCGTAGGACATCCACCCCGCCCCAGTCGAGCCCGATTTCAGCGGCGAAGGCCTCGATCACGCGAATTTCATCCGCCGAGTAGCAATTCTCGGGCGTGTCGAGCAGCACTTCAACATTCTCGTTGAGGAAGCGGCGGGCCAGCGGCCGGCGCTTGCGGAATACGATCACCGCCTTGCCGCCGACGAGGCAGCAGCGCAGATCCTCGACCAGGCCGCCCTCGATCTCATTGTCGATGAGGCGCTGATAGGACTTGCCCGGAACCGGCGCATCCAGCGGGCCTTCGAGCACGCGGCCATCATGCGCGGCGTTCAGTTCGGACTTCTCGACCATCCGGCCGGTGAAGCGGACCGGGTCGACCGTCAGGCTCTCGCCGCTAACCTTGTCGAAGGCCGCAGAGACGCGGGATTTGGAGATGTCGGTACAGCCAAAGTTCAGCACATGCGCGCCGGCGCGGATCACCGGGACGCCGTTATGCGTCTCGGTCGAATCGTCGAACTGCATGACGATGTCGGCATCGGCGGTGTCATCGACCAGCCGGGCGCCGGAGACATGCATCACCGACCAGATGAAATACCAGGGCCGGGGCTTGTCGGGGTAAAACGCCATGGTCGGGCGGCGATGACCCGCCAGCAGGCGCGAGGTGCGCCATGTCTGGACGAAGAAATAGAAGCAGAACCAGGTGAAGATGCTGTGGGCGAGCGCCAGATCCGGGACGATCCGGTGGCCGGTCTTTTTGACCAGAATGGTGCCTGCATCGAACTTGAAATCGTCAGTCCAGAAGCGACCTGACATTTTGCGTTACTCCCAGTGCGCTGTGCACTCGTCCCCTTGCGGAAATCCCTCGCACAGCTGAGCCTTTGCTTCAACATCCGCTTTGCGGCGCAACTGTGTCATGGGGCCCTCTCAGAGCAGTTCGCGCAGGCTGGAGAGGTCGTACCCGGCGGCCCCGGCGGCCTCGACAATGTCGTCGCCCGCACCCTGTCCGGAATAGGTCAGCGCCCAGGCGGTGATCGAGCGCGTGCCGGTGCGGCAATAGGCGAGCACCGGCTGGGGCGCCTCGTTCAGGATGTGCTGCATCCGCTCGACAATCTCGGGCGTCGGCGCGCCGGAAAAGGGCAGCGCGGCAAAGGTCAGCCCGAGCGCCTCGGCCTTGACCCGGATCGGCCCCATGCGCGGCTGGTCGACGCCGCCTTCGCCGTCCGGCCGGTTGGCGATGATCGTCTTGAAGCCGGCGGCGGCAATCGCCTCGACATCCGCCTCGGAAATCTGCGGCGCGACAGAAAAGTCGGGGGTGACGCGGCGGATGTCAGCCATGGTCTAATTCTCCTGATCTTGCAGCCAATTGCTTGATCGGTGCGTCCGACTAGCTAATGAGTGTAAGGGGCCATTCCAAGCAGGGCGTGGCTTAAGCCGTTCAACCTTCTGTGACCAGAGGCTTTTTTCGCCCGTGAAAACCCTGCAACGTGCATTTGGCCGGATTCCCTGGGGCTATGTCGGCCGGCGGCTGCTGATCGCGATTCCCACCATGCTGGTGATCATCTCGGTCGCCTTCCTGATGATGCGCGCCGCCCCCGGCGGCCCGTTCGACACCGACCGGCGCCTGCCGCCCGCCACCGAGCGCGCGATTGCCGAGAAGTTCGGCTTCGACAAGCCGCTGCACGAGCAATATGTCAGCTATGTCCTCGGCGTCGTTCAGGGCGATTTCGGACCGTCCTACAAGACGCTCGGCAAGAGCGTGAATGAGCTGATCGCCGACGGCCTTCCCATTTCTCTGGCCATCGGAGGCCTGACCATTCTGGTTGCCCTGATTGTCGGCACCGCGCTCGGAATCTTTGCCGGGCTCAGGCAGAATAGCGCGACCGATTTCGGCGTGATG
>JBKBVT010000199.1:0-4505 GCA_046289305.1 Hyphomonas sp.
CGAGCAGCGCGTCCAGCGCATCATCGAGGAGATCGCCGCAGAGACGCCGCCGGCAGACACCATCGAAGGCAAGATCGCCCGCTATTACAACGCCTATATGGATACAGACGCCATCGAAGCGGCGGGCCTTGCCCCGGCTGAGCCGATGCTGGCACAGATCCGCGCCGCCGCCAGCCGCGAGGACCTGGCCGCACTGTTTGCAAAGCCCGGCGTGCCCTCCCCTGTCGGCGTGTTTGTCGATGTCGATGCGAAGCAGACCGACCGCTATGTCGCCTATATGAACCAGGCAGGCCTCGGTATGGGCGACCGGGATTATTACCTCGTCGACAGCGAGCGCAATCTGGAGCTGCGCAGCAAATATCTCGACATGCTGGAAGTGCTGCTGGACGAGGCCGGCTATGAGGCGCCGCGCGCCGCCGCCGAAAGCGTGCTGGCGCTGGAAACCGAGATTGCGAAGGCCCATTGGGACCGCGCCATCGGGCGCAACCGCAACCTGACTTATAACCTGGTGGAGCGAAGCGATCTGGTCGGGATGGGCGCCGGATTCCCGGTGGCCGCCATGCTGGAAGGCATGGGCCTTAGCGGGGAGGCTGACTTCGTCGTGCGCCAGATGACGCCGAGCGCCGAGCGGATCGCCGAGGAAGGTCTTTCCGCCGAGGACGCCGCCAAAATTGATGGCGGCGGCGTGCCGGGGATCTTCGAGGTAATGCAGACCGCGCCGATGGCGCAGTGGCAGGCCTATCTGACGGCGCGCTACCTGGCCGCCCATGCTTCGGTGCTGCCGAAACGGATCGACGAGGCCGTGTTCGAGTTCAATGGCCGGGCCCTGACCGGGGCGCAGGAACAGCAGCCGCGCTGGCGCCGGGCTGTCGCAGCCGTCGAAGGCGCCCTCGGCGAAGGCGTCGGCCAGGTTTATGCGGAGCGCCATTTCCCGCCGGAGAAAAAGTCCGCGATGGACGATCTGGTGGACAATCTGCGCATCGCGATGGCGGCCAATCTCGACGATCTCGACTGGATGGGCGAGACAACAAAGGTCGAGGCCCGCGACAAGCTCGAGAAGTTCACGCCGAAGATCGGCTATCCGGAAAAATTCAAGACCTATGACCTTGTGGTCGCCGGGGATGATGCGCTGGCGAATGCCCAGTCGGCGAACGCCTCGGCCTGGACGGAGTCCATCGCCCGGCTTGGCCAGCCGATCGACCGGACCGAATGGTTCATGCTCCCCCAGACCGTGAACGCGTATTATTCGCCGAACCGGAACGAGATCGTCTTCCCGGCCGGTATCCTGCAACCGCCTTTCTTCAACCTGTCGGCCGACCCGGCGGTGAATTATGGCGGCATCGGCGGCGTGATCGGGCACGAGATCGGCCACGGTTTCGACGATCAGGGGTCGCGCTCGGACGGTGACGGGATCTTGCGCAACTGGTGGAGCCCGGACGATGAGGCCAATTTCCGCGCCCTGACCGATGCGCTGGTGGGCCAGTATAACCAGTTCTGCCCGCTGGATGACGGGGCGACCTGTGTGAACGGGCGGCTCGCCCTGGGCGAGAATATCGGCGACCTCGGCGGCCTGTCGATGTCCTACCGCGCCTACAAGCTGAGCCTGAACGGCGAGGAGCCGCCGGTGATCGACGGGCTGACCGGCGACCAGCGCTTCTTCCTCGGCTGGGCCCAGATCTGGCGCTCGGCCTACCGCGAGGAAGCCCTGCGTCGGCAGCTGATGCAGGGGCCGCACTCGCCGCCGGAATTCCGGGTGAACGGCATCGTGCGCAACTTTGATGAATGGTACGAAGCGTTTGATATCGGCCCGGACCATGCACTCTACCTGCCGCCGGAAGAGCGTATCCGGATCTGGTAGGGCCGTTCGGGCTCCTTAGGTGTTATGGCTAACACGCGGTTGACGGGCAGGATTCCTTCTTGCCAGTCAACCGCGCCTTAACCTGAACTGGCCTAACCTGTGCAACTTACTACAGGATTGTCCCATTTCTGGACTGGAACACGCACAATGGCGCTCATGACGCGCATCTTCGGAAACCGTAAAGCGAGCGTCGTTGGGACGGAACGCTTCCATAAGGCGACGATGCCTGTGGAAGATCGCCCGCGGCAAGTGCGCTCGCAGGTCTACCGCGAGGCCAGCGTGGTCTATGAGTCCGGCTATACCCGCAAGGGCATCGTGCTGGACTATTCCGACCGGGGTGTACGCCTGCGTTTCTCCACAAATGAGGGCCTGCCGCGCCTTCTGATGCTGAATGCCCGCTCTGTCGGCGTGCAGGGGCGCGCGGAAGTCGTGTGGCAGAAGGGCTCGGAAGTCGGGCTGAAACTGCTCGGCTGAGCAGAGGCCGCCGAGGCTGACCTGTCCCGCAGGGCCTTGAGACATAGCCGTTAATAAGGTTCACTGATCTTCGGGGGGCACCCAAGAGGAGTGAACGCATGGCTATCATGAAATCCGAAGAGATCCTGTCGGAATCCACAAAATCGTTCGAAGACGCCATCCAGACGGCTGTCAGCCGGTTTTCAAAGACCGTCCGGGGCCTCGCATCCTGTCATGTCAATGCGATGTCGACGACGGTCAAGGACGGCAAGATCGGCATGTACCGCGTGAACATGCAGATGACGTTCGAAGTGGATGCGCCCGCCGAACGGAGTGCACCCAGGAAGAAGTAGGACCGGGGGCGCCGCGCGGCGTCCTTTCACGAGCTCATCATAATCGGACCGCCGGATTTCCGTTTCGCGGGGATGACGGCGGCGCCGATTGTCCTATGTCTGTTTCTGTTATCTGTGCAGCCGACAAGATTCCGGGAGACCCAATCATGCGCCTTGCCATCCTCGCCCTCGCCGCCAGTGGACTTCTGGCGGGCTGCAGCCAGGCGACGGCTGATGCACCCCAATCTGACACCCCTGCCCCCCTCGTCATGGAGACTGCCGAAATGACCGCGACCAGCTTCACCGCCATCGATGGCAAGCCGATGGACCTGGCAGCGCTCGGCGCGAAAGCCGTGCTGGTCGTGAACACGGCGTCTCAGTGCGGCTTCACCGGTCAGTATGCCGGGCTGCAGGAACTCTACGAGGCGCGCAAGGCGGACGGGTTGGTAATCGTCGGCGTGCCCTCAAATGATTTCGGCGGACAGGAACCCGGCACCGAGGAGGAAGTGAAAGCCTTCTGCGAGATCAATTACGGCGTCACCTTTCCGCTGACCCGGAAATATGAAGTGACGGGCGCCGGCCAGCATCCCTTCTTCCGCGCCGCGGTGGACAGCCTGGGCGACGCGGCCCAGCCGAAATGGAACTTCCACAAGATCCTCGTCAGCGGCGATGGCACACCACTGAAAGCCTACCCCTCCTCCGTCCGGCCAGGCGATGCGGGCCTTCAGGCAGATATTGACGCGGCGCTGAAGTCATAGCTTCATGCGGGGCGATGCCTCAGAAGCTTGATTATCCACGCCTTTACGGCGCCCCGCTCATTGATCCGGTCCATGTGAAGCCGCTGCTCCGGGATCCGGAACTGCATTGGAAACAGGGACGTTCGGCCTATGAGGCGGCCCATTCCTGGGTGCCGGCTGGCCTCTATGCAAATGGCGGGTGGCCGCCCAAGGTGAGCGCAGCAATTTCAGGCGCGCCGGAATGGCGCAGCGCGAAGATCGTCACCGGTTTCTTCGAACATGCGACCGCGCTCGATACGATGTCGGCCCCATCGAACACTGATGTTCTGCTGGTGTGTAATCTGGGTGAAAACCTCGGCGTCGCGGCGATCGAGGCGAAGGCTGGTGAGACGTTTGGCGAGCGCGTCCAGGACTGGAAGACCTCCGATGGCAAGGCGCGCCGCTATCAATGGGCGTGCGATCTTTTCGGGGTTGATGCGGCAGATTGCGAGGCGTTGCGGTGGCAACTGTTTCACCGGACAGCCGCTGCGGTGCTCGAAGCTGAGCGCTTCTGCGCCCGGCATGCCGTGATGATCGTCCATGATTTCAGCGGCGCCTCTGCCTCGCTCAACGACTTCGAGGCATTTGCCGACCGGCTGGGCGCTTCCGGCAATCCGCTGGACGGGATCAGCGACCCGATCTGGGTGCGGGGCATATCGCTCCGGCTCTCTTGGGTGCGCGATTCGCCGCTGCCCGTTCCGCCTGAAGCGTCAAAGTTTTGATACACCCATAAGGTGTGGCCCCGCCTACTCTTGACGAAAAGCCATGGGCAGCGCCTTAATCGCGCCGCACTGCACAAAAAGTCTGGAAGGAAGGAAACCGCCCATGTCCGAGAAAGATCCCGTTGTCATCGTTGGTATGGCCCGCACCCCGATGGGGGGCCTGTTGGGAGAGCTTGCGAGCTTCTCCGCCAATGAGCTCGGAGCCCATGCCGTGAAGGCCGCTTCGGCGGAAGCAAAGCTCGGCGCGCTGGACGTCGACGAGATCATCTTGGGCAACTGCCTGCCCGCCGGCCAGGGCCAGGCCCCTGCCCGCCTGGCTGCTATCAAGGCCGGCCTCGACAAGAAGACCGAAGCGACCACGATC
>JBKBVT010000200.1:0-4499 GCA_046289305.1 Hyphomonas sp.
CGGCCGGCCAGATATGGAATATCAGGACCAGTCCGACGGCAATTGCCCGCAGGCCCTGGATTTCAGGACGATGAGACCCACCCGCAGTCACAACATCCACTCCACCCAATAGATCGTGCTATCGGCCATAAAGCATCGCTGCCAGGTGCCGACAATCCATAATTGTTTCTGGCGAGCCGGCAGGGTGGGGATGATCTGCAGGGACCTTCTGCTGCTTCGACAGGCGGCGCGCAGGAAGGGGGGCTGAGGCGGGGCGATTTGGTGCATTTCTGGTGCATTGCGCTTTGCTTAATGCACCCTACGGGGCGCGCTAGTCTCAAGAAATGAAGCGGCCCCGTTGGCGTTGCCACAGTTCGGCCTTATGTCACGCTCCGGACAAACCATCAGGAGTGGGCTGCGATGACGACGCCAACGAGCGACATCGATGAAGCCTCGCCGCGGATCGGCGGCAAGACGGAACTGGTCACCTATTTCGAGGACGGCTCCAAGCCGCGCAGCGACTGGCGCGTGGGCACCGAGCATGAGAAATTCGGCTTCCTGTGGGACGGGCTGAAGCCGCTGCCCTATGAGGGGCCGGCGTCTGTTCTGGCGATGCTGGAGGGGCTGCGCGACCGGTTTGTCTGGGAGCCGATCCATGAGGGCGGGTTCCTGATCGGCCTGAAGAAGGACGGGGCGAGTGTCAGCCTGGAGCCGGGCGGGCAGTTTGAACTGTCCGGCGCGCCGCTGGATTCCATGCACCAGACCTGCAGCGAAGTGGGCCGCCACCTGAAGGAAGTGCGCGAGATTGCCGAGCCGCTGGGCATCGGCTTCATCGGGCTGGGCGCGAGCCCGGTCTGGAGCATGGCGGAGACGCCGGTGATGCCCAAGGGGCGCTACCGGATCATGACGGCGTATATGGACAAGGTTGGTCGGCTGGGGCGGCAGATGATGTTCCGGACCTGCACAGTGCAGGCGAACCTCGATTATGGCTCCGAAGCCGACATGGTGCAGAAATTCCGCGTGTCGCTGGCGCTTCAGCCGCTGGGCACGGCGCTGTTTGCGAACTCTCCCTTCCTGGACGGGCGGCCGAACGGGTTTCTGTCCTATCGCTCGCATATCTGGACCGACCTCGACCCCGACCGGACGGGCATGCTGCCCTTCGTGTTCGAGGACGGGATGGGGTTTGAGCGCTATGTGGACTATGCGCTGGATGTGCCGATGTATTTTGTGCGCCGGGGCGGGAAATATCTGGACGCATCGGGGCTGAGCTTCCGGGATTTCCTGGAGGGGAAACTGCCGATCCTGCCGGGCGAGAAGCCGGCGATGGATGATTTTGTCGATCATCTCTCGACGATTTTTCCGGAAGTGCGCCTGAAGCGGTTCCTGGAGATGCGCGGATCGGATTCGGGCCCTTGGGACCGTTTGTGCGCGTTTTCGGCGTTCTGGACGGGGCTTCTCTATTCGCAATCCTCGCTGGATGCGGCCTGGGACCTGGTGAAGGGCTGGAGCGCGGCGGAGCGCGAGGCGATGCGCCAGTCGGTGCGGACGCTGGGCCTCAAGGCGCCTGTGCCGGGCGGCGGCGACATGCAGGGGCTGGCGAAACAGGTGCTGGCGATCGCGCGCGCGGGGCTGAAGGAACGGGGGCGGCTGTCGGGCTCGGGTGATGACGAGACGGGCTTCCTGTCGGGCGTCGACGAGATTGCCGGATCAGGCCTGACGCCGGCGGAGCGCCTGCTCGCGCGCTATCACGGGCCGTGGGAGCGGGACTTGAAGCGCGTGTTTGCGGAAGAGGCTTATTAGTCGTCCAGTCCATGCAGGGCGCCGCTGGCGCGTGTCAGCGTAAAGCGGCCGCAGGAGCCTTCGTAGAAGAGGTCAAAGTTCTGAAGGAAGCTTCTGCCGAGCAGCAGGCTCATGGATGGGGCGTCCAGAAGGAAATCCGCGACGATCAACTGTAAAGGAAGGTCGTGCGGCGGGTCCTGCAGGCCGACCATTCCGAAGGCCACATCCGCTTCGCCATCGGCCTGGCTGCCGGTGCCTGAAGGGGCGACACCTGAGATGCGCTTGCGATCGACAATTTTCAGGGCGAGGCGTTTGGCCAGCTTTGGTTTGATCGCGCAGAAAGTGGCGCCGGTATCAATCAGACCGGAGGTCCGAAATCTGCCGCCGGGTCCGGTGATGACAATTGGAACGATGGGACCCTTGGCGGCCAACTGGCCGGCCCGGAATTCAAGATCCGGACCTTCCTCCCTGAAGGTCCATCTCATCAGTCGCCGACGATAAGCTGCGGAAAGATGGCGGGCGGGCCATCGATTTGCCTGATGAGGAAAGGGGTATCTCCGAGTTCGTTCATCGCGTGCATGGCGGCGAGTTCGAACCGGCGGAAGAAACCCAGGACGGTGCGACCGGAGATCACGACCCATTCGAGCCGATGGTCCCGTTTGAAGGCATCAGCGTTCTGGTTAAAGTAGGCGATTTCAGTTTCCAGTGCCATTGGTTCACCTCTGGATTGACACTCCCATACAGGGAAACAGAGGGCAATGATTCGGTTAGGGAAGATTGACGGCTTGAAGGCCTGGCAGAGTATGTATATACATATACGTATATACGCGAGGCGCGCATGACTCACACCGCAAAAATCTTTCAGTCCGGGAATTCACAGGCCGTAAGGCTACCGAAAGAGTTCCGGTTTGATGTGGATGAGGTCGAGGTGTCGCGTGAGGGCGATGCGCTGATCCTGCGGCCGAAGCGGGACAAGGCGGGGCGCTGGGCGGGCTTGCGGGCGGCGGCGGCGCGCGGGTTCAGCGATGATTTTCTGGCCGATGGACGCGAACAGCCCAGCGAGCAGGACCGGCCGGGGCTGGATGAGGCGTTCAGGTGACGGGCTGGATGCTCGATACCAATGCGGTGATCGCGCTGGTGACGGGCCGGTCTGAGGCCCTGATGCGGCGGGTGGAGGCGCTTGAGCCGGCGCAACTGGCGGTGTCGTCTATTGTGGCGCATGAGCTTTATTATGGGGCGTATCGGAGCCAGCGGAGCGCGCATAATCTGGAGACGTTGCGCCTCCTGTTTTCGGACCTTGAGGTTGTCGAGTTCGATGCCGAGGATGCGCGGGTGGCCGGGAGTATCCGGGCAGACCTTGCGCGGCAGGGCGCGCCGATCGGGCCATATGACGCGCTGATCGCCGGGCAGGCGCTGGCGCGCGGGCGGAGGCTGGTGACAGGCAACACGGATGAGTTCAGCCGGGTTGCCGGATTGCGGATCGAGGACTGGGGGTAGTTTCAGCTTGGCGCGAGAAGTGATAAGGTTTGGACATGAGCGAAACCAAAAGCGGTCTCAGTTCGATCTCCAGGGCGTTCCCCACGGAGGAGGCTATGGCGGTGTGGGACGCGCTTTCGCCGGCGGAGCAGCGTGCGTTCATTTTGCGCAGTGAGCAGGCAGGGTTCGAAAGCGGGATCGCGCCGGATGAAACGCTTGCCGAACGACTGGCCCGCGTGCGTACCGGCGCGGCCTGATGCGGTGGGCGCTGAGCCGTCAGGCTTCAGCAGCGATTGATACAGTCGTCCGGTATACAGATCTGAATTTCGGAACAGACCAGACCGAGGATTATGTCGGCGGGCTATACAATGCGTTTGATCTGATCAGCGACAATCCGAAGATGGGGCAGGCCTGGGCCGGTGAGCGGCGCTGCCTGATTTACCGCCCCCACTATGTCTTCTACCGGATCATGGATGATCACATCTTCATCACGGAAATCATGAGCACACGCATGAATATTCCGCCTGAATGGAAAGCCTGATTGGTTTCAGCAGAAACCGCCTTGAGCGCCGGGGCGCGGCGTGGTGAGGATGAGGGGTTGATGGCGCTGTGCCTTTGGGGGTGTGGCAGTTCAGGGGTTCGCGCAAATGAATAATATCCTTTTTCCGCTGCTGCTGGTGGCAGCGCCGATCGTTCTCGCGCTGTGGCAGATGCGCGGGCAGCCGAAGGGGCTGTATGTCCTCTTCTTCGCCGAGATGTGGGAGCGGTTCTCCTATTACGGCATGCGGGCGCTGCTGATCTTCTATCTGACCTGGCACTTCCTGTTCGACCGGGATTTCTCGCTGACGCTGTATGGCGCCTATGTCGCGCTGGTCTATCTGGGGCCGCTGCTCGGCGGGTGGCTGGCGGACAAATATATCGGCTTTCGCAAGGCGGTGACGTTTGGCGCGATCCTGCTGGTGGCGGGGCACGGGCTGATGGGCTTCCACGGGCCGCCGGCGACGGAAAGCCTGCAGCTGGCCGATGGCGGCGCGTATGAGCTGACGCGGCCGGATTACAGCGAGGCGCAGGAGCGCCAGATCGTGATCGAGGGCGTGTCCTATCCGGTGGTCGGCTTCGTGCAGCCGGAGCGTGGATCGGATGTCCGCACCGTGAGCTTCGAGCAGGGCGGGGAGGTGGTGTCGCTGACCGGCACGCTGCTGCGCGAGCGGGCGGCGCTGTATTAGTTTATCCTGTTCGCTGCGCTGGCGCTGATCGTGGCGGGG
>JBKBVT010000201.1:0-4476 GCA_046289305.1 Hyphomonas sp.
GTTCAGCCGGGAGGTCCTGGACGCGATCCTGAACATCGAGCGCTTTGGTCGCCGCTTCGACCATGGCCCGGAGGGTGTGACGCTGGCCGACATGTCCGGCCAGACGATCATGAACGACCGCGCCACGGGCAAGGCCATCAGCGTACCGGTGGCCGCATGATCGACACCAGCAGATCGGGTGGCGCGGCGATGGCCGTGTTTACCGCCCTCGGAAACGGGACGGGCAGAACGCTCGAGGAGCTGATGTCTGATCTCGGCCTTGAGCGCCGTCAGGCTGTCAACGCAGCCCAAAACCTGCGCCAACGCCAATACCTCACTGCTGCGCCCGGAGGCGTGCTGTGCCTGACTGAAACGGGTCAGGCCGCACTGGCCGCAGGCGAGAAGATCTCCGGCAGTCGGCAAAAGACCGTCCGGGCAATCCGGGACACCTTCCGGGAGCGTGCATGGCGGTCGATGCGCATCCGGCGCCGGTTCACGGTCGGTGAGCTGGTCTCTGACGCGGCTCGCGATGACGACGCCCAGCCCCACGACAATGCCCGGCGCTATCTGGCCCGGCTGGCGGCGGCAGGTTTCGTGAAGGAACTGCCGGGTCGGACGGCCAGCCATGCCCCCGGCAGCAACGGCCACAAGCGCTACATGCTGATCAGAAATAACGGGCCAAAGGCCCCGATCTGGCGGGCCGAGGCGAACGTCGTCCACGACTTCAACACCGGGGAGGACGTGCCATGCAGCCGTCCCTGAAGATCGAGCTGGACGTGCCGGAATGGCTTGGCCTGCTGCAGTCAGAGCGGGACAGAGGCAAGAGCGTCAGCACTATCGCGCGGGAAACCGGCATGGCCCGCGCGTCGGTCTCGATGCTTCTCAGCGGGACCTATCCCGCCCGGAGCCTCGATCTGGTCACCCGCAAGCACGGCGCCCGGATCGTAAAGCTCTACCGCAATCAGGTGCTGTGTCCGCATCTGCGTCGCGGGATCGGCGCCGCCGAATGCGAGGCTTTCGCTGCGGCCCCGATGTCCACCTCCAACCCCGAAAAGCTCAAGCATTGGCGGTGCTGCCGCCAGTGCCCTCTCAACCCGACCAAACCTGCCAACGAGGAGAACTGAGATGATGCCCCCGACCTCTTTTGCTGATCCCGTCGTGTCGGCCTGCGCCGACGGCGGTGTCGATGACGCACAGTCCAAGGCGCTGACCAATGCCATGGCACTCGCCGGTGCGGCTGACCCGACCAAGGGTGTGGCCACCATCGGCGCGGCCGCGATGCTGCTGGGCTATATGGCCAGCGAGGACAACGCGCCTGCCGAAGCGATGAAAGTCCTGCTTGCCGAGTTCGAAGGCAACGCGCGCAGTGTCATGGCCCGCTACCTCGCCCTCGCCCCCCTGAATGCGCTGCAGCCAGAGGGGATGAACTGATGAGCTATGAAATCAAGGATCTGGGCAACGACAAGTTCGAGCTGCTCCGGATCGAACCGGTCGTGATCGGGGTGCTGACGGATCGTCGCATCGCCGAACGCTTTGCCGATTTCCTGACGAACATGGAAGAGGCCGAACGGGCCCAGATGGATCTGTTCATCATCGAGGACGACGTGGCCGACATCGATCACGCCGCGCCGGGTGTCAGGATTGATCCTGCACCGGCAGCGCCGGAGGAAATCCTGACGGTCGCCGATCCGGAACCGATGCCGGGCGTTGCCAGCGAGGACATCCCCGCCGTTCCTCCCCCTGCCATCGTCCAGCCTCAGGACGATGTGCAGCCTGAAGCGCCCACAGCCGCGTCTGTGAAGGAAACCCCGATGGAGGAGGCGTTCCGGCGCCTGCAAGCCGGTGAGGCCCTCGGCGTCGTTGCGGACGATATCGGCATCCCAATGACCCGTCTGCGTAGCCTCTGGGCCCATAAATGCCGTGGGATGAAGGACCGCCCGGCACAAGCGCCCACCGCCGTGGCTGAAGCCCCGGCAGCTGAAGCGCAATGCGCGGGTTGCGGCAAGAACTTCCGCCTGAGCGCGGACGGTGATGGCCTCTGTGCCCGCTGCCACCGCGATGTCGGGAGGCCGTGATGATCAGTCTCAGTTTTTCTGTCAGCGGGGGCCAAGTTGGCCGCGAGCTGCAGAATGATCCCGAGGAGCTGGCCTATGCCCTCGACGCGATTTCCGAGGATTTCCCGGCAGACCTGCCGGAAGAGGTCGCGGAATACCTCGACAACTCAATGACAAGTCGCAGCGCCGTCGTGGCGCTGCTGCGCGGCCTGCTTGCGGCCATCGACCCCACCTTTGACCAAGGATCCACGACATGACCAGTTTCACCCCCCATCCGATCCCCGACGGCGTCGAGGAAATGAATGGCAAGCTGTATATGGCCAACCCGAAGGGCGAGATGACGCCTCTCGAGCTGATCAAGCCGCAGACCAAGCTGGAAGACGAGATCACGCGGAAGATCATGGGATTTGCACTGGCGCTGAGCGATCAGATCAGCCGGTTCCATGGCCACACCGTGTCCGATCTGGGCGAGTTCGACGCGCTGCTGGCGCAGGAATACGAGGTGATCAAGGGCGGCCCGAAAGGCAACCGCAGCTACAAGACGCATGACGGGCTCTTCGAGATCGAGGTGCGCGTTCAGGATCAGATTGAGTTCGGTCCCGAGCTGCAAATCGCCAAGACGCTGGTGGACGAGTGTCTCAATGAATGGGCCGAGGACGCCCGCGCCGAGATCCGCGCGATCGTGACCAAGGCGTTCAACACCGACAAGGCGGGCCAGATCAACCGGTCCGAGATCTTCATGCTGCTGCGCCTCGACATCAGCGACGGACGCTGGATGCGGGCCATGAAGGCGATCCGCGATGCCATGCGGGTCACCGGGTCCAAGACCTATATCCGGTTCTGGATGCGCGACACGTTCGGGGCCAAGCGCCGGGCGGTCACCATCGACTTGGCGAGTGCGTGACATGGCGATGGGTCTGTTCGCACTCGCATCGACCATTACGGTCCTTGCAGTCGTGGTCCTGCTGATGGTCGGCGCCACCGTCGATTGGGAAGAGCCTTGCAGCTTTAAGCTGCCGCCGTGGGACAATGTTCTTGGGGCGCTCGCGCTGGTGATCCTGCAGGCGATCTGCTGGGTCATGTGGGCCGCGGTGTCGGGATGGGGGTCGTGATGCACTTCTATCTGTTCGGCTCGCGCGATGAGGCGCTGCGCCTGAAATCCTTCAGCTCGCAATCCCGGAACGGCAGGCACACCATCAAGATCGAACTGGAAACGACCAGCGGATCGCACCTGGGCTACACACTGGATGCACTCGCGCAGGTGCAAGAAGGGCAGCGTGCCCAACCAGAGAAGCCCAAGCCGAAGACGAAAGCCAAACCACTGGCGCTGCCGGCGCCCAGTCTCGCGCTGTCTGCACCGGAGGGGCGTGATGAAACCTGAACCGCTGGACCCGAACGACAAGCTCACGGATCACGAGTTGCAAAGCTACGTCGATGGGAAAACGACCTTCATCGACTTGTACATCACGCGGCTCATGGCACGTGACTTGCTCGCCGCTCGTGCTGCCTTTCTCGAAGAACTGCAGGCGGCGCTTAAACCGTTCGCAGAATTCGCCCGCGCATCCAGTTTTGACAAACTGCCCGACGATACACCCATGACGCAGGGTTCTCGGTTCGCTCGGCGGCAGGTAACCGCTGGCGATTTTAAGCGCGCACTAACCGCCCTATCCTCCCGGCCCGACACGGAAGGGGGTGCGTGATGACCATCCCCTTCTGGACCTCGGCGGGCACCATCAATCTGGCCGATCTGCGGGCAGCAGACCTGACCGCGGATATTCTGGCGGACACCCTGTCCAAGTTGAACCGGTTCGGAGGGCGGACACGTGAGCCCTGGTCCGTCGCCGCGCATTCGGTCCTGGTCGAGCGGCTGTGTCCGCCAGACCTCGGACCCTGGGCGCTGCTGCATGACGGGCATGAGGCGATCATCGGCGACATTGCAACGCCGGCCGTCGATCTGATCGCCCTGCTGGGTGATC
The DNA here is from genome assembly GCA_046289305.1 of Hyphomonas sp. Taxonomy (GTDB): domain Bacteria; phylum Pseudomonadota; class Alphaproteobacteria; order Caulobacterales; family Hyphomonadaceae; genus Hyphomonas. The sequence goes on from JBKBVT010000201.1 coordinate 4,010, forward strand.
TGCCTCAGTTCGACGATGCCCTGGCAAAAGCGAAGGGGCAGATTGATCTGGTCATCGCCCGGCACTGGTGCCTGCCGGTGCGGTCCCTGAATGCCGCCCTGTGCCGCGCCGACCGCATCGCGCTGATCGCCGAGGCGGTCTGGTTTCTCGGGGCGCCACCCGAGCGCTTCGAGCCCCGCGATGGCGAGGATATCGACCGCGCCCTGTCCCTGCTGATGGAAATGCACACCGCATCCGATTGGCGTGCGGCTCGCGATCTCTGGCTGTCGCGCGTCGAACATTACGCCGGGCTGGGGCTGATGACCCCGCCTGCAACCCCCATTCCCGCCGACATGGTGTCGGGCGGGTGAACACGGAGACGACCATGACGAACTTTACCAAGACCGAGCTGACAAAAGAACTGGCCCAGCAGACCGACATGACGATCAAGGCTGCCGGGGAGGCGGTCGATGCCCTGATCGGCATCA
>JBKBVT010000202.1:0-4152 GCA_046289305.1 Hyphomonas sp.
CTGCGCGCCGGATGGATCCGCACGCGCCGGGCATTCGGTTCGGGAAGAAGGGCTACGCGATTGGTCTGAGCTGGCGTGGCGACGATCCGACTGAGGGGGTTCGAAAGCCCAGACGCAAAGCGGACGGCTTCCTAACGTGGGAAGAGGATCACATTGCGACCTCTACGGCCAGCCTTGCGGTTACGGAAACCCAGCATCACCTTGTGTTCATCGAAGGCGCCGGTTTCACGAACTCGTCCCGCTTGGGCACATCGAGAGCCTCAACGGTCAGGTCCAGCGTCTGCATGACGATCTGCGGCGCGGTGGCAGCCAGCCGTTGCATGAGTTCCAGCAGCTGTTCCGCCTGCGCCTGCCGGGTGCTGGCCCGCCAGTCTTCTTCCTCCATGATGAAGTCAGCCTTGAACAAGTCGATGGCGTTCTCAGGCTGATCGGGGTGATTCAGATCCACCCATTCCGGCTTGCCGCGGGTGTCTGTGATCCTGATCTGGTCCTGATCGGTGTAGAACTGCTCGACGTTGGTCATTTCCTTTTCGCCATGCAGCAGGCTGGCGTGGCGCAGGTTGTCGAAGAACGTGCTGGTGGCGAGGCTGCCTTGATCCTGACGGGCCATGATGGCCTTGACGCTGGTCGCGTTCGTCTTGCGCCCAAGGTTCTCGTCGGTGACGCCGCCGACTGCCTGGATCATCTGCGCGTCCTTCTCCATCAGCATCAGATGGGACTGCGCAACCTCGGTGTTCTTGTTGATCGTCGGCGGCTGCTTGCTGGGTTTATAGACGATCACGCTGTCCGGCCGGCCAGCTTCGTCGCGCAGTTCTTCGATATCCTCCACTGCTCCGTCTTCGACGATGACCTGAACCGTTGACAGGTGGTGCAGCGCCTTGGAGGCGCGCTTGTTGAGGTCTTTCTGCGGCCCGCGCAGGCCCCGGATCGCACCATAGGGCATGCCGTCGCGGGCGCGGCGATAACCCCAGACGGCCGTGAACGGGAAGCGGTTGTGCCGGTAGGGCGATTGGCGCAGATCCAGCAAGCGAAAATCCTCGGAAGGCCCGGCTGGCTGTCGATGATCTCCGAGATGTCCTGGTCGATTGTGGTGGAAAGCGAGAGGCGGTTGGCGAGATTGCCGATGCTGATGTCGGCCCGGATCACCTGCGCGCGGTCGATCACCACGTCGTCGAGTTCCGGCGGTTCAAGATCGAGCCCCTGCAGGAACTGCGAAATGTCGTACGCCTGAAAATCGACGGGCTGGTTGGAGTAGGTCTGCTCGAGAGCAGTCTCGATGAAGCGTTCGGCGACTGTGTGCCTGAGCTTTCGGTTGCCGGCACGGACATGGACCCGCCCGGTCGATGGCGTGTAGACGATCATCGCCTCTCCGGGCGGCCGAAAATAGATGCTCGACCGATTGCCGTCGTCATCGATCTCCCGAACGCTTGTGGGGGGATCAGCGACCGTGCTGGCCCGCGAACTGCGCCGCGAAGGGGTCCGCAACAAGCAGGGCACCTTGGTCGACAAGGGATATCTCTACCGGGTGCTGATGAACCGCGTCTATCGCGGCGACGCGGTCCACAAGGGCAAGGCCTATTCCGGCGAGCATCGGGCCATCATCGGCGAGCAGCTGTGGGATCAGGTCCATGCCATCTTGCGGCAGAACCCGCGAAAGCGAGCCAACAACACCCGCGCGCAGGCGCCTGCGCTGCTCAAGGGGCTGATCTTTACGGCCACGGGCGCCGCCATGACCCCGAGCAGCACGAAGAAGGGCGCGCGGAGATATCGGTACTACGTCTCGATGGACGTCATCAAGAATCGCGAACCCAGCGATGTGGGCATCCCGCGCCGTCTTCCTGCCGACCTCGTGGAAGCGGCCGTGATGACTGAGTTGCGGCGGGTTATGCGCGCCCCGTCGATCACGGCACAGGTCATAGCCCACATGGCGCGCGAGGGTCATGCCTTCGCCGAGGCCGATCTGATCTGCGCGCTGCAGATGTTCGAAGACGTCTGGGGCCAGCTATTCCCGGCGGAGCAGACCCGGATCGTGCAGTTGCTGGTGCGCCGGGTCACCGTGACGTCGGAGGGGCTGGTGATCGATGTCCGGACCGACGGCGTCTCGGGCGTCATGCGCGACATGATGGCCCCACGAAAAAAGGTGGCGGCGGAATGATGAAACCCGACGAGTCCATTCAGATCTTCGTGCCGCTCAGGGTCCGCAAGCAGAACGGGCGGCCGAAGATCATGCCACCCGCCACCTATTTGCCCAGCGAAGACCGTACGCAGGATCCGCATATCCTGCGCGCCATCGGCCGGGCGTGGGGCTGGCGGCGGCGCATGGAAGCTGGTGAATTCAGCACGATCACCGATCTGGCGAAAGCCGTGGGGCTTGCCGAACGCTATGTCAGCCGACAGCTGCGGCTTGCTTATCTCGCGCCGGGGGTCCTCAAGCGTCTGGTCTACAAGCGCGAGGTGCCCGCTGTGACCCTGCGGAAACTGACCGACGTTGCGGCCCTGCCATGGGACGAGCAGCCGGGGCGGGTGTTCGACTGACCGTCAGTGAAAGCTCGCCTGAAACGACGTCGCCGTGAGCGAGACATGGGCATTGAGCGGCGGGTGCAGCTCGAACGCCTTCGGCTCGCGTGAGAAGTTCCAGAGCCGCAGCAGGCACCATTCCGCGCGCCGCTCATCGGCCACAGCCAGTTCGTTGCGGGTGATGTGGAAGGGCGTGCGTTCCCAGCCGTTCGTCGTTTTCACCTCGATCAGCCGCGCCCGGCCATCCGGCGCGAAGCTGGCGATGTCGTAGCCCGCGCCGTCCCCGTCCTCCTCCGACACCCATCGGACCTTGCGCGCCAAGTCATCGCGCCCCGCCGTCCGCAAGGCCGCGCGCTCATGCGCGAGCACGCGTTCCTCGCCCGCGCGGCCGAGAGCCCGGTTGCGTTCGTCCCGGCCCGCCACGTCGAACTTGCGGGCGATGTGCAGCATCTGGTCCAGCTCCTGCGGCGGCGGCTGGTTCGACAGCGTCGGCGGCGGCCCGATCCAGATCTGCGCCACCTCGCGTAGGCCAGCGGCGGGTTGCAGCCCCGGTTGGCGCGCGAGCCAGGCCGGGTTCAGCGCCAGCCACCGCGCCACGGCATCCACCAAGGTCATCTGGAAATTGAACGCGGGCTTGTAGCCGGGGATCCAGTCCTCGCCGAGGCCCTTCAGCACCGCACTGATGTTCTGGTGCTTGAACTCGACAGACCCCTCGGACCGGTCGTTCAGCAGCGGCAGCAGCGCGCGGCGATGCTCGGCCTTGCTGTAGCGGCGCGCGGAGATGTCGTCGGCCAGCATCGCGAAGTAATCCGCGACGATCAGGTCGTTCTCTTCATTTGTCCAAGACCCGTTCGACATTCCGCCAGGCTATGGACGCGAAGCGTGTTTGTCATCAGAGACTTCCGGCAGGGTTTCGCGGCTGTCGCCGATCGTACGCTCTGCCGCGCTGACCATGCAAACGGCCGCCACGGAGCCGCCCTTCTGACCGCCCTGCGTCTTCGTGTCGGTCTCCGTCACCGGATTATCTAGCGAACGGGACGACCCTATCAAACCGGCAACCTACTGAGATTTCGGGGATGTTTTACGCCGCCCCATTGTCGTGAGGGGCGCTCGAAGAGAGACGCGGGCCCTTCGGAGACCCATTCTGCGTCAAGCGCCCAGTCTCCGAAGGGCGGATTGCCCTGCCAACACCCTTTGAAACAAGAAGAAAAAAGGCCCCAATCGGGGCCCTCGACGGATTTAGTGTCTGAATGTGGCGGAGCAGGTGGGATTCGAACCCACGGAACCCTCTCAGGCTCGACCGATTTCAAGTCGGTTGCCTTAGACCACTCGGCCACTGCTCCTCGAGCCTCCCTAAAGGGTGCCGCGCGGTTTGCCAAGATCGCTCGTGGAGGACGGGAGACAACCGCGCAAGACGCAACGCCACCGCTGCACACACGGTCGGTCAGGCGGAAAATCGAATGACCGCCGCGATGGCGCAAGCATCAAGGAATCCGCGCTCTGGAAAACCGCAAAATCGACGCAGGCGCGCCCTCGGGCATCTGCAACGATCCCAAACAATCGGGACCTGAACCCAAAAGAAATTCTGGGGAAACCTGCCTTGGTGCGGCCGAGAAGACTCGAACTTCCACTCCG
>JBKBVT010000202.1:4162-4458 GCA_046289305.1 Hyphomonas sp.
GGTAAGGAACAGCGACCTCACCGCTGCGCGTCTACCAATTCCGCCACGGCCGCATCCGGGCAGTCCGCGCCTGATAGCCCGAAGCGCGAGGGTTGAAAAGGGGGAAAATGCCCCCCTCGCCCACCCCGTTATTCCTGCGCGCGCAGCACCTGCGCCGGGCGTGCCGACAGCGGTCGCCAGGCAAAGCCCAGACCCGCCAGCAGCGTGGCAATCACGCCGCCCGCGACGATGGCAATGGCCGAGACCGGGTCGAACCGGAACCCGGTCTCCATCACGAAACGCATCACCGCCCAACC
>JBKBVT010000203.1:0-4405 GCA_046289305.1 Hyphomonas sp.
CGTTGCTGCCCGCGATCAGCGCCGAGAATGCAGCGGCAGATATTCATCCCGACCTCGATTGGGACGTTGCGCCGGTCGAGCTACAGGTTGTCGCGGCGCAGGAAGCGGACCTCGATGTACTCGACCTTGCCGTATCGCTGGAAGAGCTTTTGCAAGAAGAGGATGCCGCCGCTGAAATCCCCGGTGACCCGGACTTCTCTGCTCTTCCGTCTGAGGATCAGCACACGGACATCGACTGGAGCTTTGAATTGGCCTGGGCTGGGGCTTCGGGGGAGACAGGGGTCACGGAAGCCGCAGGCAGTGGCTGGGAGACCTTTGATTTTGATGTCGCCGACCTTGGCCCTGATCCAGAAGCTTTAGCCGAGGAGACCATTCCGTCTGTCGAAACCGCAATGGCACGGGAGCGGCGGCTGGACGGTGCGGCAGCCGATCTTGTCCTGTCGTTGGGGGCCTTCCGCAGTGCCGACCGTCGAGCGCTTTATCGTCGGTTTCGAACTGTGGTCGAGGAGTTCCAGCACCCCGCCAGCCATGCTGCTCTGCATCGCCTGCTGGCTGAGGGGGCCAGCCTGGAGGAAATCGAGGAGGCCGCTCAGCTCCGGTGCCTGTGGCGTGACCAACCTTGGCTTTGGGCCCAAAAACGGTCTGCGCTGTCGGCTTGGAGCGTTCGGCGCAGCTCTTCCCAGCGCCTCGCTTTCGGTTGGCCCACGGCCGTGCGTCTCGTGCGGACCTTTGGCCTGGTTGAGGCTGAGCGTGCGATGAGTGAAATTTGGTTCGATGCGTGGACCGGGCTGGAAAGGGCCAAGGCTGTTTCGCCGGTCGAGGAGATGGCCTTCTTCACTTATGCGGGGTTCCTGCGGCAACTGACACCGCTCATTCTGAGGGAAAGCCAGGAAGGAGTATTCGAGGAAGCCGCCGATGGACCGGGGAGACTGGAACTGCGCGATTACCGCGGTAGCGTGATCTGGCAATTCGAACGCAAATTGGCGCCTCGTGCAGGGGAGTTCTCGTTCGAGCCGGCTCGGATCCGCAATCACGGCGCATTCGTAGAAGCCGCAGCGGACAACAGGTTTGGCCTTCCCGAACTCTTGGCCTTGTCGCCCGTTGAGTCGATCGCGATCGGGTTCAGCCGAAACTATAACTTTCTAGAAAAGACGTTTGAGGGCACCGAAGGGGCACGGGTAAAGATTTCCTGCCTGTCCTGCCATGGGCTGGCAAAGATCGTCACCCTCGACCTCGAAGCGTGTCAGATCACTCTGGCTGTCACTCATGACCAAAAACGACTGCTGGAGATGCATGTTGCTTTGATTTCAGATCCCCCTGCTGCGAGGCCCGCTGTGGATGAGGAAAAGCCCGCCAAACGACGCGGCAAGGACAAAAAGAAGGATAGAAACGAGTGACGTTCCTTTTGCCGCCCCTCGGTGCCTTGGTCCGCCTCGGCGGCGACTCTACAATCGGGATCGTGACAGAACTGCGGCCGAAGAAGGCGCCTGTCGATGGCTTTGTCCGGTCGGGCTCCGATCAAGCTTGGCATAGACTTGCCGACATGCGTCCTGGCTATAGGGTTGGCCAGCTCGTTCAGAGTTTTGGCGTGCGCGGTGAAGGGCTAGGGACAGGAAAGGTCTTAGCCATCCAGCGGCTGGCGGGCTTCGATCAGGTCCTGGTCCAGTTCGCCGAGACGGGAGAGAGCCGCTGGCTGGACTGGCGTCTCCTTTCGAACGCAACGCCGGTGGAGGCGCGGGCAATCCGGCATCAAACTGGTCAGCATCGCGACCATGCTGAGCGGACGCGACTGCGCATCCTTGCGAATGCGCTCAAGATCTGGAATTCTAATACCGGGGCCTTCGGGCGGCTGGACATCGACCCGCTCCCGCACCAACTGGACGTCGCGCGGCGGGTTGTCACGGCATCACAGGCTCGGTGGCTGATCGCTGATGACGTTGGTCTTGGAAAGACGATCGAGGTCGGCCTAATCCTGCATGCGCTGACGCAGCGAAACCGCTGCCGCCGCGTGCTCGTGATCTGCCCCTCCTCGTTGACACGGCAGTGGAAAGACGAAATGCGGGGCCGCTTCGGCCGCTACTTCGAGATCTATGGCCGGGATTTCACGCCTGAAAATGTCGAAGCAATGCGGCTGCGCGATAATGTCATCGTCTCGTTGGACCTTGCTAAACGGCCGGAAAACCTGGCCCTGCTGGTCACAGCCGGTGGTTGGGATGCGATTGTTTTCGACGAAGCCCACCGGCTTGGCAAATCCGAGACCGGAGAGCAGACCGAACGTTATGCGCTGGCCCGGGCATTGCGGGATCGGGCACATGCCTTCCTTTTGCTGACTGCCACGCCACACCAGGGCAAGACCCGCCGATTTGCGGCGCTTCTCGAGCTTGTCCGGCCCGATCTGGAACCGGAAATCGCGACTTTGGCGATGAACCCCGAGATCGTCGGCGAAATCATCATTCGCAACAGAAAGAGCACCGTGACCGACGCCGAGGGGCGGCTGATCTTCCGGGGCCATGATACGCGCCGCTTTAGCGTTCGCCCTTCCCCCGAGATGGTAGATGCCAATGCCTCCCTGGTGCGCTATCTCAACGAGGGCTATCGCGCGTCAAATGCGTCCAAGGACAAGACGCTTGGCCGGGCGATTGGCTTCGTTATGACAACCTACCGAAAGTTGGCCTCCTCGTCACTTGCCGCAATTGAGCGCGCATTGGAAAAGCGCCTTGCTCGGCTGGAGGCCGGGGGCACCAGCCCGACAGCCGTCCTGTCCGAGGACGACATCGAGGACCGCGACGATCTTCTCGACCTTTCGCCGGTGGGAAGCCTTGGAGCCTTCTTCGAAGACGAGGCGGGCCAAGTGCGCGCCGTCCTTTCACGGATTCGCGCTGCCCGAGTGAACGACGCCAAGTGTGAAGTCTTTATCACGCAGATCCTGCGGCCCTTGCTGCAAGAGGGCCAAAGCCTTCTGGTCTTTACCGAATATCGTGCGACGCAGGATTACCTGCGCGAGGCCATCGAGAGGGAGATACCAGGCACTGTTTGCCGGATGATCAACGGCTCGCTCGGATTGGACGAGAAGACCGAGACAGTGCGTGCTTTCAACGCTGGGGAAGCCCGGGTGATGATCTCGACCGAGGCCGGGGGCGAAGGCCTGAACCTGCAAGAGGCCTGCCATGTGATGGTGAACTATGACCTGCCGTGGAACCCGTCTCGCCTCGTTCAGCGGATCGGTCGCCTCTATCGTTATGGCCAGACCCGGCGGGTTCAGGTCTTGAACCTGCAATCCGACGACGGCTTCGATTCGGCTGCACTGAGCCTGATGCTGGACCGGGTCACAACTATCGCCAACGAGATGGCTGCGGTTGCCGCCGATGGCAGGGATGCCCTCGCCGCCGATATCTTAGGTGAGATGCTGTCAAACATCGACATGGGCGAGATCCTCGAACGGGCTCAGTCCATGAAGTTCGAACAGACTGAGGCCGACATCGCCGAGGCCATCGCCCGGGCGCAAGCCTCCCGGCAGGCCGAGGCCGATATCCTGCAATATGCAGCGGCCAGTCATACCCAGGTCAATGGCGGTTTCGAAAGCCGCCACATGGTTAGTTTCGTCCGTGCCATGGCACCATATGCGGGCTATATCGTGCGACAGCTTCTGCACGAGGGCAAAACGCTGGAGATCCAGCTTTCGGAGGAGTTGCAGCGTGCGTGGCCCGAGTTCGGGCGCCGCAGTGTCTTGCGCTTGACCGTCGACCACGTGAGGGCGCGTCGAGACAGTTCCCTGATCCTGATGGACTTCGAATCTGCCTTCATCCGGCAGCTTGCCGACCTTGCCTCAGACCGCTTGGTCTTCGATGGGCTTTATGGCGAAGCGCGCGGGGCCTTTGATGCGCTGCTGACTGTCCATCGCATCCGATGGCAGGATTTGGCGGGGCAGCTTCTGGAGGAGGACCTCCTGCCGGTGCTGAGCCAAGAAGGTCGGGCTCGAGAGATGGATCGCAAGGAGTTTGCGGCCCTTCTGGCCGAACCCCTTGAAAGCCTCGTCCCTCGGGGCAATTGTCAGGATCGGCCGGTCGAAGAGGCTGAGCTTGACCGCCTGTTAGTGGCACGGGCGCGGCCCGATGTTATGCCGGGCTCTGTTATGACCATGGCAGGATTGCGGTTGAAAGTGAGCGAACAAGGAGATGCCGTCCAACGACTACCGGTTGAGACAAGTCGCAAAGAGTAGTGCGATCATGATGCGCAGTTCGAATGGTTGCTCTGTCAGCACTTCTGTGCTGGCCAAGCTTTGGCGCCGTCATGCCGCTTTCGCTTTTATTTATACACGAGATTCCGAATATTGATGACGGAAGTCGCAAAGGAGTTGTCCGCCGATTTCATGCAGCGTTTCCGTCTTCAAGAGTGCTGATTTCGC
>JBKBVT010000204.1:0-4402 GCA_046289305.1 Hyphomonas sp.
CCCGGCTGCACACCCTCCCTCACAATCGCCAGCCATCTTGCTCAGTGAATCAAAGGCTCTCATCTCCGCGCCAAGAGCCGCAGCGAGTTCAGCGGACGAAGCGTGCCTAAGTTCCGGGCGCTTCGCTAGGATCTGCCGCGTCAGTGCCTGAATCCTCTCTTGGTCCCGCTGTGCGAGCACGCGGTCGAGTGCTCGCTCGAGACGATGGTTTAGTGCCTTGATCCGTCGCAGGTCCGCTTCTGTAGGGTCAGTCTTCGCCATCAACTCGGCCTCGGCCGCAAGCTGGCGAAGCTCTGCGCGATCCTGTGGCGAAAGCGTCCTGACACGTTGGAGCACGGGAGAAGCCACGTCGTCCGTGAGCGCGCGAAGCTCCGCGCTGATGTCGCGAGAGAGCAGCGGTTCTGACGTCTCGTGCGCGCTGTCGCACCCGACCAGCAGCGCGCTGACGAATAGGAGTGCGAGGAGGGGTTTGAAGTGCCTCATGGTTTCGAGAGGTTTAATTGATCGGCAGACATCGCAAGGCGGGATGCCTTGAAGCGCCTAACAGACGGCCGCTCACCCGCAGCACGCGGGCACACCGGCCGGGAATGTGAGAGGATACGCCGAGGTTAACGCCAAGCGAAAGGACCCCGAGCGTGCTGTCGGCGTGGAGCGGCGGGTTATACCGCGCCCTCCAAGCCGAGCACGTCCCACCTGTCCTTCCACGCGTCGTCGCGGTCCCAGAACTTCCGGAGGTTGCTGTCCTTCCGCTGATGCCCGTTTCGGCCAGGCGAGGCGAGCCACGCCCGGTGGTCGGTGCGGACGTACTCGGCGACGACCGCGCTCGGCACGACGTGACACGAGGGGGCCCCGGCCCCGTTGAGGTTGACGAACACGTAGAACAGCCCGTCCTCCTCCAGCGTCTCGGCTTTGCTGGTCAGGACCCAGCCCTTGCCGCTACCCTGATTGGTCTTGACCTGGATGCCAGCCGAGCGGGCGGCGTCCTGACCCGCGACGAGGATGTCGACGCCGCGCGTGTTGCGAAGCGTGATCGAGGCGATGAACCCGCGCCGGGAGAGTTCGCCGGCGACAAAGTACTCGCCTGCGACGCCAGAGAGGCCGGTGCTGATCTTGGACTGCTCGGTCAAAGCGCGCGCGGTATAACCGATTGCGGCTCACCGGCGAAGGGCGCAGGAGCCGATGGACGGGGCAACGTAGACGCTGAAGCTCATGCGAGGCAAGGCGGCAGAGCCCTTCGTCGGGTGAAGCGGCGAGTTAGGCCGCACAGCGGGCTTTGAGGGATTCAGAGGGGAGGGATCCGGTCGCGTGAAGTGAGCGCGTCCTTGATCACCGTCACGTTCTCCAGTAGCTCAGCGAAACCCAGCAGCAGGAGTGAGCCGATGACACCCGGCACGGCTGTGCCTAACAGAGCGAAGCCCTCGTCTTCAGTTTGGAAGTCAAAGATTTGAGTCATGCCCATCAGGAAGGCAATTCCTGAAATGGCAAGGGCGATGGCGCCGATCACGCGTATGAACTTGCTCATGTCGCTTGTGGGCTTGCGAGTGTTGAGGATGGTTGGGTTCAGCCCTCTACCATTGAGGCGCCGACGTAGGCACCTCCTATCTATAGCGCCGAGTGGGACGAACAGCACGAGTTGGACGGCCATGCGGGCGTCCTGCTCCGATTCTTTCGTGACTGCTACCCCAAAGACGGCTGCGGCGAACACGCCCACGACGATCCCCACTACGGCGCCGACGATAGCCGCGAGGGTCTTCTTGACGAGCAAGCCGGGTTTCATCGTCAGGCTGTGGGGGTGGAGTGCCGCCTAACAGAGGGCCGCTCACCGGCGCGTCAGCGTCCGGTGCAGCGGCGGGTTATGCCGCTCGTGCGCCAAAGCATGTTTAAACCATCTTTTTTTCGATTCCAATAATATTCCTCTTGCTGGATTCTATGATACCATCGAACTCCCATCTACCGATTCGAGCTATTCGCAACGCCAGCTCATGCCAAGACTCTGCTTCCCAAGACCTGACCCATTCCCGGACCGTGGCCTCAAGTCCTTGCCAATCGTATTTGATCATAATTATTCTACCCGACCCTATGATCACGCTATTTTCTTCGATATTTTCAAGTATCCATTTAGGTGTACATACTTGTGTTTCAAAAATCTCTCCCCCCTCGCCTCCTTCAGGACCAGCTAAAATTTGTATCCAGAAGCTAAAGTTATCCTCATTTTCAGGCCACCATGATCGCTCGTCGAAATCTGAGCTGAATATAGATTTGACCTCTGCTCTCATCAGTCTATTATGTCAAGGTGTCCATTGCTTGTCCATTCCCCGCTTGGGTGATGCCGCCATTGCAGATTGGACTGATATCGGCTCAAGTCTGGCTTCCACGAGGGAGGACGGTACTGCTTTAGCCCATCCTGGCTGATCAGCGTCTTCCCATCGCTGGCTACCCGATACCCGTCTCCCACCCACGCCATCCCCATCACCTCCGACTGCGCTCTCGTAGCCCTACCCAAGCCGAAGTTACCGATGCTCTGGCGAGCACGCTTCAGCGTATTGAACATCCCCCACACCTGGTCGCCGGACAGGATCACGGCCCCCCGCCGAATTGTCCCAAGCGACGGCAGCACTGGCAGCGCTGCCCCGATGCAGTCGGCCCCTAGGTATAGCGCGTTCCGCCACGACGGCTCCTCAAGGAAGTCCCGCAGGCTCCACGCTAGCATGATGAAGTCCAAGGCGTCCCAAGGCGTCGTCGTCACCGACGGCACGGCTCCTGCATTGGACTCGCGGCAAGCGTCGTATTCGATCCCCCCGCCGTCGCCGCCGCCCCCGTTACCAGGCCCCACACTCCCACCCCCTCCACCCCAGTCCCCCTCAAACTCCTCTCGGTCGTCTGGGCATTGGGTCTCCGTGGCCCAATAAGGCTCCATCCGGCACGACTCAGCCTCCCCGTTGAACGGCCCCGCACACACGATCCGCCACCGTGTGACTACGACCTCTTGACAGCGCGATGTCACGGTCGCTTCCGCTTCCTCCGCTAATGGTGGCCTCCACTCTCCCACGGAGTGCAAACCCAGATCAGCCCCGTCCGCTTTGGCAGTAGAGAAAGCGCTGATCGTGTTGCTCGTGGTCGCGGAGGGCTGATCAATCACTCCGTCGCACCCGGGCAGCAGGACGGCAAGGAGAAAGACAAGCGTAGCGAGAAGGGGTCTCATTGTCTTCGGAGCCGGTGAATGCGGCAGAACAGTTTGCGGCTCAGCGGCGGAGGGCAGTTGAGCCGTGGGACGAGGCAGTGTAGGCGCTGACAGTCGTGCGAGGCAAGGCCGTAGAGCCCTTCGTCCGCTGCAGACGCGGGTTATGTGGCGCGGCGGGTAGGACGTTCATCTACGACCTCGAAGTCTCGGCCCAACTCCCCACAGGCGGCGGTCAACCACGCCGAGGCGGCTTCGTCGAACGAGGCGGCATCGGCCTCATCCCACGGCGATGGCCCGCTCGGGTCGGACCCGTCGAGAGACGTGTCGAACAGTTCGATCAGGTGCTCTCCTGCTCGGCGCGTCTCGTCCGGGAGCGGTAGTGCGCCCAACTCGACAGGGTAGCCGAAGCGCTCGCGTGCGGCGTCGTTTGCCGTCCAGAGGCATACGCCGGAGCCAGGGTCGAAGAAGAACCGGAGGCGGTACGGCATGGCGAGGCGGAGCGCCACATAACAGACGGCCGCTCACCCGCAGCACGCGGGCACGGCGACCGGATGAGCAGCAGGATACGCCGAGATCCACACAGGCGAAAGGCCCCGAGCGTGCTGTCGGCGTGGAGCGGCGGGTTATACCGCCCCGACCGACCGCCCCGTCACCCCCGAGGCCGCGCCATCACGAGCAGCACGCGGCCCTCCTCCTCCACCTCCTCCAGCTCGAAGGCGAGCAGGAAGTCGTTCCCGTCCGGGAACTGCGCGTCCACCTTGAGCAGGATCGACCGCCCCCGCTCGATCCACGACTGCTCGAACTGCGGGCGCTGCCCGTGCTCCCGGTGCGCCGCGTCGAGGAGCGGCTGGACGAGGCCGAGCACCTGGGGCGGGGTGAGGAGCGGGCGGATGGCCTCGTTCCGGACCTCCGCCACGATGACGCGGCCGTCGTCGGCGGGGGCCTCCTGCGCCTGCGCCGGCAGGGCGACGAAGGCCAAGGCAGCGAGGGTAAGGGCGAGCGGGGTGCGGGACATAACGCTGGGGGGTTGTGGGACGGGGACGGGAGCCTAGCGGGGCCGCGGCAGGGCGGTATAACGGATTGCCGATAACCCGCGCAGGGCGGCGCGGGACCTCCTCACACGCCGACGCGTCCGCCCTGCGGCGGGTGGAGTGGCGGGTTACACCGCCCCGAGCAACCATGCCCAAGACAGCACTCTCCGAAGGCGACCCCGTGATCGTT
>JBKBVT010000018.1:0-25890 GCA_046289305.1 Hyphomonas sp.
CGCGCCAATAGCCACCGGCCGGCCCTCCCGCGTCTCCGTCAGGGCCGCCTCGACATCATCCCGGAAGGCCGAAAGGTCGATCGGGCCGCTCGACAGGCGCAGCAAGAACAAGCCCGCCAGAACGAGCGCCAGCAGGATCAATCCGCCGAGGATTTCCATGATGATGACAACGGCGGTCTGACGGACCAATCTCGGGCTCCTCAGGAAATTTGTATTTGCCGCAGGTGCTTAAGCACAGGAAAACTATAAACTTCATGAAAGGCTTAGACCATAGGAGGATCACATGGCATCCGCACCTGCCGAGGGGCGAAAAGCGCCCGCTTTCACGCTTGAAACCACCGCCGGAAAACGAAAGCTGGCCGACCATGCCGGACGCTGGCTGGTCCTCTATTTCTATCCGAAGGACGACACGCCCGGCTGCACGAAGGAGGCGCAGGATTTCAGCGCCCATGCCGATGCCTTCGAGGCGGCCGGCGCCAGCATCCTCGGCATCTCCCGCGACCCGCTGCCCCGGCATGAAAAGTTCGCCGTAAAATATGATCTCGCGGTCGCCCTCGGGAGTGACGAGGCGGGCAAGGTGTCCGACGCCTATGGCACATGGGAAGAAAAATCCATGTACGGACGAACCTATATGGGCATGGCGCGCCGCACCTTCCTGATTGCGCCGGACGGCCGCATCGCCCGAATCTGGCCAAAAGTGAAAGTGGCCGGCCATGCCGCCGAGGTGCTCGCGGAGATTACGGAGCGCAGCGCGGTTTAGCCCACCTGCCTGCAGCCAGTGCAGCAGGCGCAGGGGTTAATCGCAGGTTAACCCACATATGCTAACATTGCCGAAAAATATGATATGAAGGGGTTCCGCGCGCTATCGAATTCGGTATTGATACTCACGGATGCGGGAGACGCTGCAGAGTAATCTGTAGCCGGCAATAATTCAGAATTCCAGCGGACAGGTTGCGTGCATGGCTCAGTGGAGTGCTAACCTTAAGGCGACGTTTAATCGCGCGTTTCCAGAACGCCAGATTTATCATCGCAGCGGTGGCACCGTCCGCTATATTTCCGTTTCACCCTGGCAGCAGGCGATGATGGCCGCGGGCGTCACAGCCCTTGCAGGCTGGACGATGTTTGCCACCGCCAATTTCGTACTGGGCGGCGGACCGGGGACACCCGGCCTGGGCGACGGCAAGGAACTCGCAAAATACGAGCGCTGGGTGCAGGATCTGCGCGCACGGGAATCGCTGCAGCGCACCCTTCTGGAAGAACGCTCACGGGAAACCGCCGAACTCGAACAGAAACAGCGCGCCCTCGAAGAACTCCTGAACGAAATCCGCGAAGAGGATGGCATGAAGCTGTCCGCGCTCGAAGGCGACGGCGCCGCCCTGCTGGTCGAAGCGACCATTGAGGAATCAGACCGGCGCCAGTCCCGTGATGCGTATCTCAGCATGGCGTCGGCCGGCGCACCGGCTGCCCGCGGCACGCCCAGAGCCATTGAGGCGGACATGAACCGCCTCTTCAATCAGATGGAAGACCTTGCAGCCGAGCGCGCCGAACGCGCCCGCGGTGTCCTCATGCTCACCCAGGTCAGCAGCGAGCGGATCGGAGCCAACTCGGAAAACGGCGTCGGCGGCCCGCTCGTCTCGCTCGGCGCTCTCACATCGTCATCGGCCGGGTCAGACCTGCGCGATGTCAACTTTACTGCACGGCTCGGACAGGCGCGCGCCCGTATCGCCGAGATGCAGCATTATGAGCGGCTCGTCCGGACCCTGCCGCTCGGCAAGCCCGTGTCCGTGCCTTACCGCTATACCAGCACCTATGGCATCCGGGTCGACCCCTTCACCCGCCGGCCTGCGGCGCACTGGGGCCTGGACATGGCCGCCTATCGCGACGCGCCGATTGTCACGACCGGTCCGGGTACGATCGTTTATTCCGGCTCGCGGGGCGGTTATGGCCTGCTGGTCGAAGTGGAACATGGTCACGGCTTCAGAACACGTTACGCCCACCTTCGCTCTCTGGCGGTGAAGCGCGGCGATACTGTGAAGGCCGGAGACCTCATCGGGCGGATGGGCTCGACTGGGCGCAGCACGGGGGATCACCTACACTATGAAGTGTGGTATAACGATAAACCATATGATCCAATGAAGTTCCTGAAAGCAGGCAGACATGTTCACAAAGAATAACAAACCCGCCACCACGCCGCCGGTCGAACCTCAGAGGTCCGTGCCCGCGCAGGATGCCGTGCGGGGCGCTGCCAACAAACCTGCCGCCGCTCGCGCCGCATCGATCATCTGCGCCGACATGAAGATTCATGGCTCGGTCACATCCGAAGGCGCGCTGCATATTGACGGCACGGTCGACGGCGATGTCAGCGCAACCGACATCACCATCGGGGCCAGCGGCGAGATCACCGGCGAAGTGAAGGCCGAGGTCGTGAAGGTCAAAGGCCGGATCAAGGGATCGATCCGGGCCCGCAAGGTCGAACTGGAGACCGGCGCTCACGTCAAGGGCGACATTGTCCACTCTTCGCTGCAGATCCAGTCCAACGCCGTCTTCGAAGGGCAGGTCAAGCATGCGGAAGATCCGCTGCGCGATACCGGTCCCGTCGCCGCCTCCGATACAAAACCTTCCGTCAGCGCCAGCGCCCCTTCGGCGCACGGCAATGGCAATGGCCAGAGCGCCGGCAGTGCTGCTGGCCTTCCGTCCTCCTCCTCGCTGCCGAGCTGAAGCTTCGCGGCTCAGAAAACGACACATCAGAAAACACCGGCAGGCTCCTGCCGGTGTTTTTCTTTGTGGGGCCCCAACGCCTCAGGCCCATGACATGAGGCAGTGAGTTTACCGCGTCTGGCGGATAGCAACATCCAGACGACGAAAAAGCCCCGGACGCGAAAGTCCGGGGCTTTTCTTATGTCGTCAGCTGTCAGCAGTGGCTGATCAGGCCGGCTGAGCTGTCCGGCGACATTGCGGTGTGTCGCGGAACTTCTGCTCAGCCTCAGCCAGGCGTTCGCGGACAGTCCGGCAGCCCTCAGGCATCTGGTCTTCGCCAAGCACCGAGAGGCGGCGGCAGATCTTGTCTTCGTTCTGAATGTTCAAGACCGTGGACTGGACCTCGAAACAGACCAGCGCATCCTGCGTGAACTCCTCTGAGTCCATAAAGGCGAGCCAGCCGCGGCCAGCCGGACTGTTGGCCTGGCGGAAGGCTTCGCGGGCGCCGGCCCGGTCATTACGCTCATAACGCGCCTGGCCAATCCGGACATAGGCCGTGGGCCGGTCGCGAATGCCGGACATGCTGAGGGCGCGCGTGAGGGCTTCCTCAGACTCCTGCCAGCGGCCGAGTTCGTTAAAGGACGCGCCCAGACGCTCGTACATCGCGCCGCCGCCGCCCATTTCGGCAGCCTGACGGATCACGGGGATTGCCTTTTCATGCTCACGGGCGACCTGGTAGAAGTCCGCCAGCAGCGACATCCGCTCGGTGGTCTTCTGAATCCGTCCGGCATTCATTTCCTTTTCCAGGATGCGCGCGGCATGGAAGGGCGCGTCGAAGCGGTTGAAGAAATTGACGATCCGCATCAGTTCTTCTTCGGTCCGGAGCAGCCCGGCCAGATACATCGCTTTCTGGACCTCGAACGCTCTCATCTCCTCATTACCGGCGAAATAATTCCCGGCAATCGCATCCCAGTAACGACGCTCCGTTGGATTGCGCTCAAGCAGTGCCTCAAGCACTTCGGCGAGTTTCGCCTGGTTGTTGGTCTCATTGTAGAGAAAGACGAGCAGATCATACAGTTGCTGGTCAAACCGGGAGCCGTCTTCCCGGCGGACTTCCTCGGCCCAGCGGATGGCTTCCGTGTTGTTGTTGGCGCGTTGGTTCAGAACGGCCAGCTGCCATTTCTGGGTCCGGTCAGGCCGGCCACCGGCCTGCTGCCAGCGGTTCATATATTGCAGCGCCTGGGGAAGGTCTTCTTCCTGCAGGTAAATCTGGGCGATGTTGTAATAGGTGCCAGCGATCTGGTCCTGCGGAACGGCGCCCATGGTGATCAGCGAGAGGAGGTCCTGAACCGCCCCGCGGCGATCCCCGCGCTCGAGTTTCACATAGGCGCCAAGGCGCACGATCGCGATCCGCTCATAGCAGTTCAGCTCCATGCCCTGAAGCTGCTGCAGCTTGGTGGCTGCCGTATTGAAATCCTTGTTGGTCATCGCGGCCGTCTCGGCTTCGAGATACAGCGCGCCGCTACGGGCGCCGAACTGGGTCTCGTCGCAGGCCTGGGCGAGTGCCGAGCCAGCGCCCATGACCGCCATTACCCCCGCAACGATCGCCCCTTTGAGGATTGCCTTGAATTGCATCTTTCTGTCTCCTGACCGCTTTCGCGGCATGCTGGCTTTCCGGGCGCCGCAGGCACTGACGCACCTGCGGCCACTCAGAGGATGGGTCCAGGCTGTAGCCCCTGTGGGGGCAGAGCCTGAAACCCGGGGGCCCTACTGGATCTTGAATTCCAGCGGGTAGACGACGTTCCGGCGCTCGACGGCCTGGCCGCGGACGATCTTCGGCGCAAACTCGACGCGGGATACGGCCCGTTCGGCTTCCGTCTTGAACATGTTGTCCGTGCAGGTCGCCGACACATTGTACGGCTTGCCGCGGGTATCCACGTCAAAGCGGACATCGCAATTGCCGGAGATACCGCGTTCCGCAGCACGCTGCGGAAAGGACGGGGCCGGCGGCCGGATCGGCTGTGCATCACGGTCCGATACGGCAACCGGGTCGATCGCGAGGCTCTGCATGCGGCCAAGATCAAGGTTCTGCGGGGCAGCGCCGTCAATCTTGGGCGTCGGCAGATTGATGCTCGACTTGGTGGCCGACTGTTTCGGCGGCGGCGGGGGCTTCTGGGCTGAATCGATCCGCTTCGGCGGCGTCCGGGTGCGCGCGCGCACTTCGGAATCCTGTTTCTGCGGGGTGATCGCTGTCAGGGTCCGCTGTTCGCTCTCGTCAAGCTCCAGCTCATTGACCGTAATCAGCCAGTTCATCACGAAGAAGATGATCAGGACGATCGGTACAGCAATGACGACACCGACCAGAAGGCGCATAAGTGGGTTATTGAACATGTCCGATCTCCTCTAACTTCCCGTTTTCGCCGAGATGTTGATGACCGTAGCACCATCAATTTTATTGATAGCTTCCATTACGTCAACCATGACCTGTGCTTCGGCGTCCACATCGGTCTGAACCACGACTTCTCCGCGCGGATTGTCGTTGCGCATTTCGCGGATCATGAACCCGACTTCGGTGGGGTTCACCTTCTGCTTGTCGATGTAGATATCGCTGTTCTTGTCGATCGCGATCAGGATCGCGAGCGGCTTGACCGATGCCTTGTTGTCCACATCCGGGCGCAGGATCGGAACCCCGGGCTCCTTGATGAACTGCGCGGTGACGATGAAGAAAATCAGGAGGATGAACACCACGTCCAGCATGGGCGTGAGGTTGATATCCGACTCATTGTCTCTGCCGCGTCCCGACCCCTGGCGTTTTCTGCGTGCCATGTACTTTTCTCCTCAGGGTCAGCTTTGCGAGATGACGATATTCACCCGGTCCCGGAAGCCCGCATTGTACGCTTCATCCCGGATCCGGATAACCACGCCGCTGCGGGTTTTCGGATGCGCCTGGATGATCAGCGCACTATTCGGACTTTCAGCGACCACGCGCTCGATATTCGCCCGGACCGATCCGATGTCTGTGACCCGTCCGTTCACCGAGATGAGGTTTGACTCATCGATGAAGATCAGGATCGCCGGCACCGGGGGTTGTTCCGGCTGGTCGGGCGGCGGTGGTGGGGGCGGCGGCTCCATGCCGATCGCCTCCTCACGCGCAAAAGTCGATGTCACAATAAAGAAGATAAGGAGAATAAACACGACGTCCAGCATTGGAGTCAGGTCGACATCCGCCTCATCGGGTTGTCTAGAAGCCCGTCCGCGCATCAGCCGATCTCCATTTCATCTTCCACGGCCTGAACAGCGCGGTTAACCCGCCGGTCCATGCCGGATGTGAACAAAATACCGGAGAGCGATGCCACCATGCCCGCCATCGTCGGGATGGTCGCGCGTGACACGCCGGCCGACATGGCCTTGGCATCGGCGCCGGCCGTGATGGCCATGATGTCGAACACCGCCACCATGCCCGTCACGGTTCCGAGCAGTCCCAGCAATGGCGCAAGCGCCACCATTGCCTTCGTCAGCTGCACATTCGATTCCGCTTTTCCCCGGACTTCGGAGACCAGCTTGTCGCGGACCCAGTGTGCGGGCAGCGATTTGCGGTCAGAACGGGCGCGCCATTCGGCGACGGCATCGGCGGCCACCACCTTATGGGCGAAGCGGAAGTAGAATATCCGTTCCAGGATCAGGGCCCACATCACGAATGTTGCTGCCATGATGACAACCAACACCGGACCGCCGCGATCAAGAAAGGCTTGCAGGTCTTGGAAACCCATATCGGGTTACTCCTCTCGCGCTCTGGCGCCCGGGCTTATGCCCGGGTTCCGTGGAGCGATTCCATTTTCTCGGCGACAAGGCCGGCGGCCTGCTCGTCGAGAAGCTGCTGGTTGCCGCGGGCCATGGCGGAGACGACCGCATGGATCAGCAGCAGCGGGATAGCGGCGACAAGACCGAAAACGGTGGTCATGAGCGCGACCGAAATACCGCCAGCCATCAGTTTTGGATCGCCAGCACCGTAGATCGTGATCGCGGTGAAGGTGATGATCATACCGATAACCGTACCGAGCAGACCCATCAGGGGCGCGACAGCCGCGAGCACCTTGATGATGTCGTTGAACCGCTCGATGCGGGGGCTCTCGCGCAGGATCTGTTCGTCGAGCTTCAGTTCGAGGGTTTCGACGTCCGCATTGCGGTTGTTCTCATACACCTCGAAGACGCGGGCCAGCGGGTTGCCGGTGCCGGCCTGCTTGGTTTTCGCGGTCGAGCGCATGGAGCCGCCCATCGTGAACAGGGTGAACACTTTGAACAGACCGATCAGGATACCGACAAAGGCGAGGAGCGCGATGACGGCGCCGACCGGACCACCCTGACCGAGGCGGTCAGAGAAGCTTGGCAGTTCGCCGAGAATGCCGAACAGGTTGCCGCGGGACGGATCGACCGGCGCGCGGACCACTTCGCCTTCACCGGCGCGGATCAGGGACCCCATGCCCGAGGCAAACGCGCCGCCAGGCTGCTGGGTGAAGGCCTGCAGGAAGGTATCGCCGGAAATGCTGCGGCGAACCTCGACAAACTTCCGGTCACCTGTGGTGGCGGCAGTGAACACGCCGACGCGCAGGAGTTCGACTTCGGCGTTGGAGCCTTCCGGGCCCACGCCGTTGACGACAGCGGTGAAGGTTTTCACTTCCGACTGCGCGATCATTTCCTGCAGCATCGCCTTCGGCAGACGCTCCAGCTGGGCCCGGGTCGGCAGGGTGCGGGCTTCCGCGATCTCTGCAATCCCGTCGACGCGGTCGGAATAGTCGAAGTTGGCAATGGAGTTCGCGATCAGCGGCATGGTTGCGCCAGCTGCCGAGCGGAACTGGCCAAGCAGCTCCTGGAAGTCGCCGGCCTGTTCGGAAACAAGGCCTTCAAGCTCGCCGAGGCGGGCTTCATTGGCGCTGAACTGCTCGCCAAGGGCCCGGCCGCGGGCTTCGGCGCCAGCAAGGGCGTTGCGGGCTTCGGCCATCCGGGCAGCCTGGCTGGCACGGTCCGCCTGGAACTCGCGCAGGCGAGCCTGGTCGGCGGCCGACATCTGTTCGGAGTCGCGTCGGACCGCCGTGAGAACATCGGCCAGAGACTGCGCAATGGCCGGCGGAGCGGCGAGGATCGCGGCGGAACCGATCAGGACCGACGCACCCAGAGCCTTCATCGAGGATTTGATCTTAAACATGCTTGGGAACCTTTGTGTCTGTCAGTCGGCCGGTTACTGGACCGAGAATTTCTGGACCGGGGCGAACAGCACGACCTGCTGGGCCATGCCTTGGGCGACGCGGATCGCTTGCTGGATGTCCGGAACATAGCTGTTCGGCAGTGCCACCCATTCGCCAGTCCCGCGGTCATAACGGGCCGCACGGCCATTCGGCGTGACATAGACAAGTGCGACACGGCCATAGAGGAACATGTTCACCATGGTCGGGTTGCCGTTGAGATCGACTTCTTCCTGCCAGGTATCGATCGTGCTGCCATATTCCAGCTCGGCCGAGTAGGCTTCCATGATCAGGCGGTATTGTTCCGAGGCCGTCACGGTCGGGCTGGCCATCACACCATCAAGCCCTTCGAGGCGGGCGGTGCGCTCTTCGAGTTTGAAGGGCAGGTCAGCGGAAACAAAAAGCTTCAGGTCCTCGATCATGCTGAGCAGCATCGGGACGGTCTGAGCAGTGATATCGTCAATCGAGCCAAGCTGCTCGGTCAGCGAGGCGATTTCCTCGCGCTGGCTGTTGACCACCAGCTCCTGCTGACGGGCGAACAGTTCGGCCGCATCGCGGCGCTGCAGCAGGGTGCGATATTCGCGGACCATGTCAGAGCGCTCATCGTCGAGCTGGTTGATCTGCTCCTGGACCTGGGCAGCCCGCCGCGTGGCCTGTTCGCCGGCGTCCAGCGCTTGCCGAAGCTGGGCCTGAGCAGGAATGGCCAGCCCGGCGATGAGCGCGACAGCAATCAAGCTGCGTGCGGGTGAAAGAAATGTCTTCATGAGGTCAGCCTCTCAACTCTCCAAACGGTGGCGCACCCGCCAGGGCGCGCAAATCCTGGTTGCGGGCGAACCTGCTTACGAGGCCGTCCCGGTTACGCTTGCCCAAACACACAAGGGCAGAAGTTGACCTGGAAGTGGTGGATGACACCCTCACCTCCCCTGCT
Organism: Hyphomonas sp.; assembly: GCA_046289305.1. Classification (GTDB taxonomy): domain Bacteria; phylum Pseudomonadota; class Alphaproteobacteria; order Caulobacterales; family Hyphomonadaceae; genus Hyphomonas. The sequence continues at coordinate 8,866 of JBKBVT010000018.1, forward strand.
GGTTTTACGGGGCGTTTGCCGCCCTCTGTCGTTATTTGCGGATCCACCGATATCGTGCAGCAGATTGCCGCAAGCCTTAACGATGATGCGCGACGGTAACAATCCTCTAATTGCGGATCAATCCGGCTTTACGAGTTGTTCAGAAAATTATCCCCGTCTGACGTGAACACAACCTGCCGCACGCAGTGACTGCTACCGCAAGACACTGGCGCACATCGCCCCTGTAATTGAGAAGTGTGACAAATGTCCGGGCAGTGTGTGCCTCATGATGTGCATCTTTTGCCGGCATCCATGCGAAGCGACTGCCGCAGCGGTCCGCCGCTATGTGCAGTCATCGCCTTCGCACAGGCTGAGTACACGCAGACACATTATTATAGGGAGCAATTCCGGTTTCACGGAAGCATTGGCTGGGGTGCTAGGATTCGAACCTAGGGTGGCGGTACCAAAAACCGCTGCCTTACCACTTGGCGACACCCCAACAGTGGAAGCGCCAGATAGCCCCTCTTTTTTCCGGTGGCAACACCCGGCTGCGGGCTTTTGCACACATACACCTCGCCCGAAGCACTGAGCAGGACTGCGCAGCCCCTGCGGCGTAACGGCCCTTTACATTTTATCGATTATCAACAATATCCGTCAGGAAACCCTGCGCACTATGCGCCCTACGCTCGGAAGGCCCCCGGATATGAGAACATTTCTGCTGTCGATGGCAGGCGCCTTTGTGGCGATGATCCTCTTTGTTGTCATCGGCTTCTTCATGCTGTTCGGCCTCATCGCAAGTGTCGCCAGCGCCAAGCCGCCGCATCCGTCCAGCATCGTTCTCACGCTCGACCTCAACGAATCATTGTCCGACCAGGCACCGGCCGGCGGCTTCGCAGCCTTCTCAGGCGCGCCCGGCTTCATCGACCTGCTGCTGAAGCTCAAGGATGCCGAGACCGACAATTCCGTGAAAGGCCTGTATATCCGCGGATCTTCCTCCGGCATCGGAACATCCCGCGCCGAGGAACTGCGCCAGGCAATTCAGAGCTTCAGCGCCTCCGGCAAGTTCGTCGTGGCCCATTCGCAAGGCACCTTCGGCGCCACCGGCCCCTCCGCCTATCACGCCATTTCCGCCGCCGATGAAATCTGGATGCAGCCAGGCACCGACTTCATGGTCACCGGCGTGTCCTTCGAGACCGAATTCTATAAGGGCCTGTTCGACATGATCGACCTGGTGCCCGAGATCTACGCCTTCTACGAATACAAGAATGCCCCGAACTCCTATTCGGAGACTGGCTACACTGAACCCCACCGCCAGGCGCTCGAGACGGTCGCCAATTCGATCTGGTCAACCGCCATCAGCGCCATCGCCGAAGATCGGGGCTTCACCAAAGCCGAGCTGCGCGCCCTCCTCGAGAGCGGACCCAAGTCGGCCGAAGAAGCCGAGGCCGCCCGCCTCGTCGACAGTCTCGGCTGGCCGGAAGAGGTCGAAGAGGCCGCGAAGGAACGCGCCGGCAGCAATACCGAGATGATCCGCCTCGCCGAGTATACCGCGCCGGCCCCGCGCGGGCGCAGCCGCGCGCCGGTCATCGCCGTGGTCGGCGGCCAGGGCATGATCCTGACCGGCGGCGCAGAGGGCGGCTCGCCCTTCTCCTCGCCCCCGGCATTCGCCTCCGATGTCATTGCCCGCGCCATCCTCGATGCCGCTGAAGATGATACCGTGAAGGCCATCGTGTTCCGCGTCGACAGCCCCGGAGGCGTGCCCACAGCTGCCGACCAGATCTGGCGCGCCGTGGAACGCGCGAAAGAAAAGGACAAGCCGGTCGTTGTCTCGATGGGCGGCACCGCAGCATCGGGTGGATATTATGTCGCCATGGGCGCGGATTCGATCCTCGCCAATGCCGGCACGATCACCGGCTCCATCGGCATCTTCGGCGGCAAGTTCGCTGTCGAAGGCACGCTGAACAATATCGGCATCAGTTTCGACACCGTCAGCACTGGCGGCGACTTTACCGACGCATGGGGCACATCCGCCTTCACTGACACTCAGGAAGCCGAGATCCGCAGCCTGCTCAAACGCGGTTATGACCGGTTCGTGGGCCTCGCCGCCGAAGGCCGCGGCATGACCTTCGAACAGATGGACGCCGTCGCGCGCGGCCGCATCTGGACCGGTCAGGATGCGATCGAAGCCGGCCTCGTCGATGGAACGGGCACCTTCATGGACGCCATCGAGAAGGCCAAGGAACTGGCCGGCATCGAGGCAGACGTGAAACCCCGCCTCAGCTTCTACCCCCGCCGCAAGTCCGGCTTCGAAGCGCTGGAAACACTGTTCGGTGTCTCGTCTGAGACAGTCCGGGCCGCTGCCGTCATCGGTGCCCTGGCCGGTGACAAGCGCACCGAGGCCCTGCTCGAACAGCTCGCCATCGCGGAGGCCGTCAATTCCGGCCAGACCGTCGCCTTTGGTCCGAAACTGCGCGAGCGCTGAGGCTGGGTCAGACGTTGCTGTCACATATATAATGTGTGCGCCGCTTGCTGATGGGCTGGCAATCCGTTAGCCGCGCCGGTGTCCGCAGGATGAGACGATGACATGAAGATACTCGTGACCGGCGCCGCCGGCTTCATTGGCAGCGAGATTGCCCTTCGCCTCCTGAAGGAAGGCCACAGCGTCACCGGCGTCGATTGTTTCACGCCCTATTACGATCCGAAACTGAAACATGCCCGTGTCGCCCGGCTCGAAGCCTTCGAGGGTTTCCGGATGGATACCATCCGCGTCGAGGATGCCGGCGCCATGGAGGCGGTGTTCGAGCGCGATACGCCGGAGATCGTACTCCACTTCGCCGCCCAGGCGGGCGTGCGTTACAGCCTCGATCATCCGCGCGAGTATATCGACGCCAACATTGTCGGCTCATTCAATGTCATCGAGTTCGCACGGCGCCATGGCACGAAACACCTCTTGCTCGCCTCGACCAGCTCCGCCTATGGCGCGAACCAGAAATTTCCCTTTGAGGAACAGGACGCGACACCGCATCCGCTGACGATCTACGCCGCCACCAAGCTCGCCAGCGAATTCATCGCCCACAGCCATGCGCATCTCTACGGCGTGCCGACGACCTCGTTGCGCTTCTTCAGCGTCTATGGCCCCTGGGGCCGGCCGGACATGGCCTTCTTCCTGTTTACCGACCGGATATTTCGGGGCGAGCCGATTGACGTCTACAATCATGGCGACCTGCTGCGCGACTTCACCTATATCGATGACTTGGTCGAAGCCATCCGCCGTCTGATGGATCATCCGCCTGTACCCGGCGAAGCCATCCTGCGCGGCGACTCGCTTTCGCCGGTCGCGCCCTACCGCCTCGTCAATATCGGCAATGCCAGCCCCGTGCGCCTGATGGACTATATTGACGCCATCGAGGAATCGATCGGCCGCAAGGCCATTCTGAACATGGTCGGCATGCAGCCCGGCGATGTCAAACAGACCCTCGCCGATGTCAGCCTGCTGGAACGGCTCACCGGATATACGCCGACCACGGACTACCGCGACGGCATCGCCAAGTTCGTCGAATGGTACCGGGACTATTACAAGCCGGACTGAATACCGGCCGCCTCTGCCGCGCGCCTGAAATCCTCCGGCACCGGCGCCTCCAGAACCAGCCGGGTCCCGAAGGGATGCGGAAAGTCCAGTCTGGCGGCATGCAGCATCAGTCGCGGCGCCGTCGCCGGTCCTTCGCCGTACAACGCATCCCCGAGTATCGGGCATCCGATGGACATGAGGTGGACGCGAATCTGATGCATCCGGCCCGTCTCCGGCGACAGCTGCATGAGCCCACAGTCCCGCTGCCGCGCCAGAACGCGCCAGCCGGTGCGCGCGGTCTGCGCGCCTTTCCGGTCCGGCCGTGCAAGGATCATCCGCGACTTGCCGCCCTCCTCCACTTTCACCAGCGCCGCATCTGCAACGCCCGTTTCGGCCGGCGGCAGGCGCCCTTTGACAAGCGCAAGATAGGTTTTCTTCACTTCCCGGCCCGCAAACGCCTCAGACAATACAGCGGCGGCAGGCTTGGTTCTCGCCGCAATGATGACACCGGACGTGCCCTGGTCCAGCCGGTGCACGAGGCGCGGGCGCTTACCATTCGACCGTGCAAATGCCGCCAGCAGCCCGTCCAGAGAACGCACCACACCATTGCCCGCCTGCACGGCGAGGCCGGAGGGTTTGTTGAATGCGAGCAGGCTGACATCCTCATGGATCAACAGCCCACGGACGAAGGCAACATCTTCATCACTGATGACCGGAATCTCGCGGTTACGGGTCATAAGGGGCCCTCATCCGTCGCAACCGGGAGGGGTCGCGCCGCGTTCGTGGCAGGCACACCAAACCCTTCTCCCGCATGCGGGAGAGGAGGGGCCCATTGCGCCAGCAATGGGAGGTGAGGGGCGCAACATTTCAACATCATACAAACATCAACCTCACCCATCCCGCCGCTTCCCGCGAATACCCGCAATCCGCGCCAGCGCCTCCGCAATTCCCCGCTCCCGCCCCTCGCCCTTCGGCGCATAGAAGACAGGCCGCTGCATCCCGTCCGGAAAATAGTTCTGGCCCGAAACACCATCCTCCGTATCATGATCATAGACATAGCCGCCGCCATAGCCCTGCTCCTTCATCATCGTCGTCGGCGCATTCAGGATATGTTTCGGCGGCATCAGGCTCCCCGTCTCGGCCGCCGCCCGCCGCGCCGCCTTGTAGGCGACATAGGCCGCGTTCGATTTCGGCGCAGTTGCGAGGTGGATCACCGCGTGCGCCAGAGCCAACTCCCCCTCCGGGCTGCCAAGGCGCTCATAGGTCCGCGCCGCCTCGCCGCAGATCATCAGCGCGGTCGGATCAGCCAGGCCAATATCCTCGCTCGCCATCCGGATCAGGCGCCGGGCCAGGAACAGCGGGTCCTCGCCCCCTTCCAGCATCCGCGCAAACCAGTAGAGCGCCGCATCCGGATCTGATCCGCGCACGGATTTGTGCAGCGCAGAGATGAGATTGTAATGCTCCTCCCGGTCCTTGTCATAGGCGGCGGCGCGCTTCTGCAGGCCGGCGGCAATCTCCTCAAGGCTCAGCAGCCCCGGCTCGCCCCGCATGGCGTAAGCCTGTTCGACCAGGTTCAACAGATAGCGCCCGTCCCCGTCCGCCATCCGGATCAGCGCCTCGCGCGCCTCAGGCACGACAGGCAGCCGCCGCCCCATCGCGGCCTCGCCCCGCTTCATCAGTTCCCGGAGGTCCTCGTCGCCCAGCCGCCGCAGCACCATCACCTGGCAACGCGACAGCAGCGCCCCATTGAGCTCAAAGCTCGGATTCTCCGTCGTCGCGCCCACCAGCGTCACCGTCCCGCTCTCCACGAAGGGCAGGAACCCGTCCTGCTGCGCGCGGTTGAAGCGGTGGATCTCGTCGACGAACAGGAGCGTCCCCTTGCCCATCCGCCGGCGCCCCTCCGCCCGGTCAAATGCCGCGCGCAGATCCTTGACCCCGGAAAAGATCGCCGACAGCGCCTCGAATTCCAGCTCCGTCTCCTGCGCCAGCAGGCGGGCGATCGTCGTCTTGCCGGTCCCCGGCGGCCCCCACAGGATCATCGAGACAAGCTTGCCGCCGCGCAGCATCCCGCCAATCGGCCCGTCCGGCCCGATCAGATGCCCCTGCCCGACCACCTCGGCCAAAGCCTTCGGCCGCAGCCGGTCCGCCAGCGGACGCGGCGCACTGTCTTCAAGACCCGCAGCGGAGAAAAGATCGCTCATGCCCCACTTCTATGCCTTCGGACCGGGCATGGTAAGGTGCCCGCTGGGAGGAAAACAAAAATGACCCTGACGATACAGCCATCCGGTCAGGCCTGCGGCGCCGAAGTGCGCGGGGCGGACCTGTCACAGCCGATCTCCGCAGACCTCGCCGCAGAAATCCGCAGCCTCTGGCTCGCGCACCAGGTGCTCGCCTTCCCGGACCAGTCGCTCAGCGATGACGATCTCGAACGCGTCACCCTCGCCTTCGGCCCCTTCGGCGAAGACCCGTTCATCGCGCCGATCCTTGGCCGCAGGCACATCATCGCGGTTAAGCGCGCCGCCGCCGAAACCGCGCCGATCTTCGCCGAGAGCTGGCATTCCGACTGGAGCTTCCAGGCAAAGCCCCCAGCCGGCACCTGCCTTTACGGCCTCATCATCCCGCCCGAAGGCGGCGACACGCTGTTTGCCAATCAATATAAAGCGCTGGACGAAATGCCGGACGCGCTCCGCCGCCGCCTCGAAGGCCGCCGCGCCATCCATTCGGCGAAGAACGCCTACGCGCCGCAGGGCATGTACGGCGCCGGCGACACAGGCCGCTCGATGGATATCCGCCCCTCCGCAGACGCCGAAGCGACACAGGCGCACCCCTTCATCCGCACCCATCCCGAAACGGGACGGGGCAGCCTGTTCGGCTGCGCCGGCTACATCATCGGCGTCGAGGATATGGACCCGGCCGAAGGCTGGGAACTCGTGACGGAAGTCTATCGCTGGCAGACCCGGCCGGAATTCCAGTACCGCCACCGCTGGCAGCAGGGCATGCTCGTGATGTGGGACAACCGCTGCACCCTCCACATGGCCACCGGCGGCTATGCCGGCCACGACCGCTTGCTCCACCGGACGACCATCGGCGCGGCCTGAGGGAACCGCGCCTCAGGTCCGAACTGTCCCCCGGATCGTGCGGCCATTGCGCTCGATCTCGATTTCCCAGCTGCGCACGTCCTGGCTGAGCACATCCTGCAACTCGCCGACCGTCCGCGTCTGCGCACCGTTCACGACACGGATGATATCCCCTGGCCGGAAATAGTTACGCGAGATCGTCCCGCGCGACACCGAATGAACATAGATGCCGGAGCCCTTGGTGAACGGGTCGAGCCCATTCTCCTCAGCGAGGCGCGGCGACAGTTCGATCACCCGCGCGCCATTGAACACCGACTGCCCCGTCAGCAGCACGACATCCGCCTCGGTCGCGCCCGGCGGCGGCTCGAGTTCAACGAGGATCGTCTGGCTCCGCCCGCCGCGCAGCACGGCCAGCTCGGCCTGCTCGCCGGGATTGCGCACGGCGGCGAGGAATTTGAGGCCCTTCTCGTCATACACTTCGCGCCCGTCGATCTCCGTGACGAGGTCGCCGCGGCGCAGGCCTGCGCGCTCAGCCGGCCCCTGCGGATAGACTTCCGTGACCATAACGCCCAGCGGCCGGGTCAGCCCCTGCGCGCGGGCCATGTCGAAGCTGACCGACTGCGCCGCCAGCCCCAGCCAGGGCCGCACGAAAGTGCCGCCATTGACCGCTGCGTCGACAACACGCCGGACCATTTCCGACGGGATCGCGAACCCGATGCCGACCGAGCCGCCGGAGCTGGAATAGATGGCCGTGTTGACGCCGACGAGTTCGCCGCGTGTGTTGATCAGGGCGCCGCCGGAATTGCCCATATTGATGGCCGCATCCGTCTGAATGAAAAACGCATAGTCGGTAATGCCCACATCCGTGCGGGCGGTCGCCGAGATGATGCCGTTGGTCACCGTCTGGCCGACCCCGAACGGGTTGCCGATGGCCAGAACGAGATCACCGACCTGCGCGTCGCGCGTGTCGGCAAAGGTCAGCACGGGTAGGCGCTCGCCGGCGACATCGATCTTGAGCACGGCCAGATCCGTGCGCGCATCAGCGAGCAGCAACTCGGCCGGATACTCCCGCCGGTCGCTCAGCACGACTCGAAACGCATCGGCGCCCTGGATGACGTGATTATTGGTGACGATCACCCCGTCCGCGCCGACGATGACACCAGAGCCGAGCGAATTCTGGACCTGCCGCCCCTGCGGAGGCACGCCGTACAGCATCTGCTCCAGCGGCGTCGCCCGTGTCGCAACCGTCCGCTCGGTATAGACATTGACCACCGCCGGCGAGGCGTCGCGCACCAGCGGCGCAAAGGTCAGGGTGATTTCCGACGGCGATCCGGGCACCCGCTCCACCGTCTGCATGACAGGCGGTGCAGGTTCAGCCTCCGTCTCGGCCAGCGTCTGGCCAAAGACGGGCATGAGGGCAAAGGTGAGCGCCATGGCGGCAGCCAGGAAAGCGGCCGCGAGCAATTTGGAGACGTGTCGTGTCATGACGAGAGTTTTGATCATGAACATGGCTCTATTGCGGAGCGAATTAAGGCGCAATTCGCGCGCTCATGACATTTCAGATAGGTCACACTGCCGCAGGCGCAAGAACCGGCTCAGAGCTTCTCCCGCGCATCGTCCCGCGCCTGCAGTTGTACCAGATTGTCAGCATGGCTCTCGCGGCTGATCCGGTAGAAGCTGATACAGATGAGCATCAGCGTCCAGGCGGTGATCAGCGACAGGCCGTAACCCCAGCCCAGCGTGCGCACCGAGTCCTCGGTGGCCGCCGCAACCCCGCCGCCGCGCGACAGGCCGGACACCGCCAGAACCATCGAGGCCGTGATCACGCCCGCGCCCTGCGACAGTTTCCGGATGAAGCTGATGCCGGCAAAGAAGATGCCCTCGGAGCGCCGCCCGGTCTGAAGCTCGCTGTCCTCCACAATGTCGGCGACCATCGAGCCCAGCAACATCTGCGTGGCAATGATCAGCGCCAGATCAAACACCGTGATCGAGATGATGATGATGAACAGCGCGTCGCTGCCATTCGGCGGCAGAAGGCCGAACAGGCGCAGGAATACGGGCAGCGGCGCAATCGAGAAGGCCAGGATGCCCATGGTGATCGCGCCGCGCTTCTTGCCGAACGTCTTGCCGATCAGCGGCGCAATGATCAGCGCCAGCACTGCCGAGAGGTAGACGCCCATGGTCAGGTTGGCGATCTGTGTGTTGTCGAACTCCCAGAAGATCGTGTTGATATACTGGTTCAGAGTCGCGGAAATGCCGGTCGCGATCAGGCCGCACAGCGTCGCCAGAAACAGCGCCCGGAAGGACGGGTTCGACACCGTCTCGAAGATTTCCGCGAAGATCTTCTTGATCGTCAGCGTCCGCGCCGGCGGCGCCGCCTTCAGGTGCGGAATATAGCTGTGCGTGCCGAGCCCGCAGATCAGCACGGCTGTCAGGATACAGCCCGCCGCGATCATCCCATAGGTGTTCCAGCCCTCTATATTGAAGACACCTTCGGATATGTCTTCGGTCGGCACGAGCAGGAATCGGAATAAGACAATCTGGATCGTCAGCCCGCCAAACCAGCCAAAGAAATAGCGCAGCGCCATCAGCGAGGTGCGCTCGTCATAATCCTGGGTCAGCTCCGCCGCGAGCGCCGAGCTCGGCACATCATAGAATGTGAAGGCAACCCGCACACCGATTGTCGTCGCGACCAGCCAGGGGAAGAGGTCATTGCCGGTCAGCCCCGCCGGCGGGTTCCAGGTCAGGAAGTATACTGCCGCGGTGGGGATCAGCGCCGCATAGATGAAAGGATGCCGCCGGCCGAACTTCGTGCGGGCATTGTCCGACCAGTAGCCGACCACCGGGTCTGACACCGCATCGACCACCAGCGCGATCAGCAGCGCCACGCCCACCAGCGCCGCATCGACGCCCATGATGTTGCTGTAGAAGAACAACAGCGCGTAATCGAAGCCATTGTTCTTGATGCCGTCGGCGGCCCCGCCAATGCCGAAGCTGACGCGGGTAAACAGGCTCGGCTTTTTCTGCACCACTGCCATGCGGAGACTCCTCTATCACCTGCTGCGGGATTGAGGCCGGGCGGTTCGCCCGCCCGGCGGACGCCGGACGGCTGTGCTATTCCACAATGTCGAGATATTCGATGACCGGCGCTCCGGCCAGCACAGCGCCCAGTTTCGGGCCGGCCGCCCGGAAATACTCGGTCTGGCCATGCGCCTTCAGCGCATCGGCGGAAGCATACTGCTCCATGAAGATGTAATCGGTGGACGAGCCCTTGGCTTTGTAGAGCTGATAGGTGAGACAGCCGGACTCGTTCGCCTTGACCTTGGCCATGAGGTCCTTCGCGACCTCCTCGAACTCTGCCTGCTTGCCGTCCAGTATCTTCAGCTTCGCAATCACGCCGATCATCTGTTTCCTCCGGTTTTATACTTATACGACCACACAGTATGGAGTCTGCGACGCTTCACAAGGCTTTCGCAGGGTCAGCCTTTCGCGGCTTATACGGCAGGGGCTGGGGCGTCGCGCGCCATCATGGTAAATCAGCCATAAACCCGGATGGAACAGAACTTGCTGATCCATTCCGGCACATATGACCCAAGGCTAGAGACAGATGCTGACCGTGATTGACCCGGCGCTTGCCCATACACCCGCCCTGAAGGCGGACCCGACCACGATTCTGGCCGTCATCCCGGCGCTGAACGAGGCGCGTCATATAGAAGACTGCATCCGCTCTCTGATGACCGGCAGCCCGCTCCTGCGCCTTGTGCCGCTCACCGTCGCCGATGGCGGCAGCACGGACGGCACCCAGGCCATTGTCGAGCGGCTGAAGTCCGAATTCCCAAACCTGCACCTCCTCAACAATCCCGGCAGGCTGCAATCGGCCGCCGTAAACCTCGCCGCAGAGACGCAGGCCAGCGAGCGCACCCGCTTCCTCGTGCGCTGCGATGCGCATTCGATCTATCCGCAGAACTTCATCCTGCTTGTTGCCTCGGCCCTCGAGCGCACCGGCGCCGCCTCGGTCGCCGTGCCGATGGACGCGGTCGGGGAGACCTGCTTCGAGAAGGGCAATGCCTGGGTGGTCGATACCCTGCTCGGCTCCGGCGGCTCGGCCCATCGCGGCGGGCGCCGGTCGGCCTATGTCGATCACGGCCACCATGCCGGCTTCGATATCACCTGGTTCCGCAAGCTCGGCGGCTATGATCCGGCCTTCTCCCACAATGAAGACGCCGAATATGACGTCCGCCTCGGCAAGGCCGGCGGCAAGGTCTGGCTCGATGCCGGCATCCGCATCCGCTATGTGCCGCGCGGCTCTGTCCGCAAGCTCGCCCGCCAATACTTCAACTATGGCAAGGGCCGGGCCCGAAACCTCGCCAAACATGGCCAGCGTTTGAAATTGCGCCAGGCCGTGCCCATATTTGCGTTTGCAGGCAGTCTGGTAGGTTTGGCCGCCGGCCCCTTCTTCCTGCCGGCATTCGCCTTGCCGCTCGGCTATGCCAGCATACTTGCCGGGGCATCAGCCGCTGTGGCGCTCAAGCGGAAGTCGCTCTGCGGGCTTTATGCCGGTCTGGCAGCGGGCACGATGCATGTTTGCTGGGCAGCCGGGTACCTCTGGCAGCAGACACAGCGGAAACCCCGCCGCATTACATGACATTCTTTTCATTCTTCGAGTGATCAGCTAAATAAAGGAAGTGGGACACACGTATAATGGCGAACAGGCGAGGTAATCTTGCAACAGCGCTCAAGGCGCGCTTCAGCCAGCTGACCCGGTCAGCTGGTGCGATGCGCAAGCGTGTGTTCGCCTCAGTCGCCGGCGACGAGGTCCTGGAGGCTGAGCCGGCTCCCCCGCCTGTGCCGACCCGCGTGACGTGCGCGCCAGACGGTGTCTGTCTCTATGCCGTGGGCGACATTCATGGCCGGATGGACCTGCTCCTGCGCCTCGTCGAACTGATCGACGCTGACGCCGCAACCCTGCCAGAAGGCACACAGGCCCAGATCATCTTCCTCGGCGACTATATCGACCGGGGCCTTCAGTCCCGCGATGTCATCGAATACTTCGCCAGCGGCGCGCTGGATCGCTACAATCCCGTTTATCTGCTGGGCAATCATGAAGAGGCCCTGCTTCGCTTCCGGCAGGAACCGAGCTTCGGCAAGCAATGGGCCCAGTTCGGCGGCGCAGAGACACTCTATTCCTACGGCTTCGCCCCGCCGAATGTCCGCGCCAGCCTCAGTTCGCATGAAGAGATGGCCGCCGCGCGCGCCGCCTGGGAAAAGGTCTGGACCGAGTTCCGCGCCCGCCTGCCGGAAAGCCATCTGACCTTCCTGGAATCGCTGAAGGCCTGTCATGTCGCCGGCGATTACCTGTTCGTCCATGCCGGACTGCGTCCTGGCATCGGCCTCAGCGAGCAGATGGAGCGTGACATGCTCTGGATCCGCGATGAATTCCTGCACGACAGCGCACCCTTCCCCCATCTCGTGGTCCATGGCCACACGCCGGAGGACGCGATCTACCGCGACGACCGGCGGATCGGCCTCGATACCGGCGCCTTCCTCACAGGGCGGCTCTCGGCCGCGCGCCTGTTCGGCACAGATGTTGCTTTTCTCAGCACCTGAGACCGAGTACATCCACAGCGCGGGACGGTTGTCCGTCCGCTCTAGTCGACACATGGGAGACATGATCATGCCGACCCTCCGCACTTTACTGGCCGTCCTGACATTAATGCTGAGCTTTGCCGTTGCGGCCTGCGGCACAACCCCGACGGCCGGCGCGCGCGAAGCCGTCACGGTTGGCGAAACCCAGCGCATCGGCGCCTACACGCTCGGATCGAGCGACCGGCTCCGGATTACCGTTTTCGGACACCAGGACCTCTCCGGCGAGTTCGAGATCGACGGAACCGGCGCCATCTCGATGCCGCTCATCGGCCAGGTGATGGCCGAAAACCTGACGACCGTCCAACTCGAGGAGTTCATCGCCACCAAGCTTTCGGATGGCTATGTGCTGAACCCGCGCGTCAGCGCCGAGGTTATCAATTACCGCCCCTTCTACATTCTGGGCGAAGTCGCCCGGCCGGGCGAGTATCCGTACACGAACGGTCTTTCGGCTCAAAATGCCATCGCTGCAGCCGGCGGCTTCACCTACCGGGCCAACCGCCGCGTCGTCTATATCAAGAGCGTGGATTCCGCCAACGAGGTCGCTTACGACCTGACACCGGCCACCGTCGTGCGGCCGGGTGACACGCTGAGGATCGGTGAGCGGATCTTCTGATCCACTTTTTTTCTCCACGCTGCAAAAAAATAGAAAACGCCGCCCAACCAAGGCGGCGTTTTTGATTCTCGGGCGTTCATGGGGGGAGCGGAGAGGCAGAAAATGCCTTTTCGTTAAGGTTAACGATCAAGCTTCGAGCCGGAATGCCCGGCGAAAGGGCATTTGCGCCATTATTTTGCGAATACTTCGCCTGCATGGAGAAACTTTTTGAAAGCCCTTATTTCGCAAAGGCGAAAGTGGTATATGAGTTGCAAACGCCAATACATGACAACACAGCGGCATGTTCAAAAGGGGACACGGGGCCGGAAGAATAGTCTGTTGTGGTTAACCTTGTGAAGCGGCGTAGAGTATGAAGGGGACATTGATGGAATTTCGAATGACCGACGCGTCGAGCAGTGTCGAGGAAGACACATATGTCGTCAGCGAGCCGAGTGATCCCAAACAGAATCCCGCGCTGACAGCGAAGCGCGTGTTCGACGTTTCAGTTGCGAGCCTCGCCCTGATCTTCGTCGCACCACTGCTCCTGCTCCTGGCGCTTGTGATCCGTCTCCAGGACGGCAAAGCGGCGATCTTCGCACACACACGGTACGGCCTGCATGGCCGCGCGTTCCAGTGCTACAAGCTTCGCTCGATGGTGCCGGACGCCGACAAGCGCCTGCAGGATCTGCTCGAGCGCGATCCGGCCGCCCGCCGCGAATGGGAAGCGACCCAGAAGCTGAACAACGATCCCCGCATCACGCAGATCGGCAAGTTCATCCGTGCGTCCTCGATCGACGAGCTGCCGCAGCTGCTGAACGTGATCCGCGGTGAGATGTCGCTTGTGGGCCCCCGCCCGATCACAATGTCCGAGCGCGCCAAATATGGCGAGAGCTTCGCCCATTACTGCAGCGTGCGGCCAGGCATCACTGGCCTCTGGCAGATCAGCGGCCGCAGCAATGTCAGCTATCCTGAGCGCGTCCGCTTTGATGTCACCTACGCCCAGACACGTACCTTCTGGGGCGATATCTGGATCATCCTCAAGACCGTGCCGGCTGTCGCTTTCTCGGTCGGCGCCCGCTAAGGAAACCGGCCGGATTTCCGGCTGACGCGGTTGCCGCGAACGCCGCGCGACCCATATGAAAATCAGGACAATTAGGCAGGTTCGGATAACCGGACTGCCTGTTCTGTGCAGGCCGGTCTGGCCTGCCTGAAGACCGGGATGGGGAAGATGAGCTTGAAGCCAGGTCACCGGCGCCCTCGCGGCGCCCGGACCGCCCAGACAAGCGCCGCGCTCGCCCTGCTGACGCTCATCCTGGCGGCCTGTGCCGGCACAGGACAGTCGGGAACCGGCATGCGCAGCCCCATTCTCCTGCCTCTGCATCCCGAACACCTGCCGCCGGCTGCGCCCGAGACCGACCGGGGCGATTCCTTCCTGCATCACTTCAATGCGCCGCACGATCCGTCCCGCTGGTCGCAGACGAATATGAACTACCGCTCAGACATGCATCCCGCCTGGCTCGCCCGCTATATCCATTTCGAGTCTGATCGGTTGGAGCTCGAGCTCAGCCGCCGCCGCGTGGGCAATAAGCGGATCGCCGGCGCCGAATACCAGCGCCGCGGCTTCTATCATTTCGGCCGCTACGAGGTCGTCATGCGCGCCGCGCCCGGTTCCGGAACGGTCAGCGCGATGTTCACCCATACCCATGAGCAGTTCGGCGATCCGCATGACGAGATCGATATCGAATTCCTCGGCAAAGACCTGCGCATGGTCACCTTCAACTACTTCACCGATGGCGCGCAGCACGGCGTCATCCACGTGCCCCTGCCCTATGATGCGAGCCAGGTGGCCAATCTCTACGCCTTCGACTGGGAGCCGGACCGGATCCGCTGGTATGTGAACGACACGCTCGTCCACACCTCCACCGCCGAGGATCACCCCATCCCGCAATCGGCCAGCCGCCTTATGCTGCAGCTCTGGAGCGGCAGCCCCTACCAGTATGACTGGCACGGGCCGCCCACCTTCCAGAATGGCGCCCGCGCCGCCTATTACTGCCTGAGCTTCCGGAAATCCGGCGACCGCACACCACAATGTTCCGACAGCTTTGAGCCCGCCGCCGCCATTCTGCGCGCCGCCGGACACTGACCGCCTCAGTCCTGATTTCCGCCAGCGCCGAGCACGTCAGGCCGCAACGAAAACGGCGCCGCCAGGATCTGGCAGCGCCGTCTTGTTCGTCCGCTCCCGGACGGTCCTGTGCAGTTGTCAGGATCGTTTGCCCTTGGATTGCGATTCGTCATACGTCTCGATCCGCCGAATGGCCGAGTCCAGGTTCATGCCGCGGGACTGCGCCGCAGACCGGGCATTCCGGTGCGCCGTAATCTCGGCATTGATCCGGTCGACTTCCGGCGTGCGGCCGGAAGAGGCCGCGCGGTAACGGTCGAGTGCGGCCTGCTCTTCCTGCTGGATGCCGGCGATACGCTGCTGGTTGGCCTCACGCGCCTGGGCCTGTTCGGCCCGCATATCTTCGCGCAGCTGTTGTTGCTGGGCATTGGTCAGCCCGCGCATGGTCTGCTGGTAACGCTGATTGATTTCGCTGTTTTCCTGAGACAGAATCGCATTGGATTCGTTGCGGCGGCGGGAGAAATCGGCACGCGCCTCATTGTATTCGGTCTGGACCCGCTGACGATCCGCCGCCGCATCCGCCTGGGCCTTGGACAGGCGCTCAGCCAGTTGGGTGTAGTCGTTCATCGCCTTCTCTTCGGAAATCTCCAGCGCAGCGAGTTCGAGCCGCAAACCATCGACGAATTCCTTGTAGCCCCTGGAGCCATAGACGACATAAGTCCGGTCCTCGCTCATGGCGGACCCGGCGTCGTAGACGGCGTCGCTGTTTTCGACCTCTATGCGGCTGGCCCATTCGCCGGCGACATATTGTGAGCGGGCGGTACCGAACAGTTTGACGGTCTTGCCCTTCTTCAGCCCCTCCTCGACCAGCGCGGTGCCATCAAAGGACAGGATCGTGTGATAGAGGTTCTCGTTCGGCGAGATCGTCGCTTCGAAACGATGCTGCATCCTCGGGTCGACCTTGGTGCCGACATCTTCCTTCACGGTCACCTTGAAATTGCGGACTTTCCAGGTCTCGCCCAGCTGGTCCTGCAGTTCTGCCCGCACATCGGGTCCGTTTCCGCCGCCGCAGGCCGCGACGAGGCCTGACAGAACGAGTGTTGCGGCCAGCGCGGCGAAGCGCCGGCCCCAACCGGCTGGTCTAGGCAAAAGGGCGCGTACGCACCCGGCGTTCAGGCTGATCATGATAGGTCCCCAATTCTGACTGTCAGAACGCCCCGCTGACCAGCCCCTCTGATCCGCCAGGTTGCATCCGACTTAGCCCAGAATTGATTAGATTTTTGGTTACGTCCAGCGAAAATTAACGCTTCGGTAAACTTCAGTGCAATTGGAGGATGTCGGCCACGCCGGCGAGCCAGGCATGAACCGGCAGACCGCACAAAAAACTCAGCCCCAAAACAGGAAAACCCCCGAAAACCTTTCGGTTTTCAGGGGCTTTTTGGGTGCGGGAACAGGATTTGAACCTGTGACCTTCAGGTTATGAGCCTGACGAGCTACCGGACTGCTCCATCCCGCGTCAAACTTGTCTTCGCGGCGCAGGGGTTACCCCCTGAAACACGAAATCCGGCCCGCCCTTGTCGGCGGCGCCGGACGGTGCCACCCCGCCCGTCCAGGGAACGAAGGTGACGGACCGCCCATGAGCGGTCTTCACTGTAAGAGAAAGACATGTCTGCAAGAAATCATTTGCCAGCTGGGCTCGGCAGACCCGGCAGCGACCTACTCTCCCACGCCTTAAGACGTAGTACCATTGGCGCAAGGGGGCTTAACGACGGAGTTCGGGATGGGATCCGGTGGGGACCCCCTGCCATAACCACCAGGTCGGCGGAAACCAGCCAGCAAATGTGAAACCAATCAATAGTCGTGTCTGAGACATGTCACAGTGAAAGCCTGCGCTTTCAACTACACATGAGTCTCTAAGATCAAGCCGATCGAGCAATTAGTATCAGTTAGCTTCATGCCTCGCGGCACTTCCACACCTGACCTATCGACGTCCTGGTCTTGGACGGCTCTCAGGGATACCTGGTTTTGAGGTTAGGTTCCCGCT
>JBKBVT010000205.1:0-4348 GCA_046289305.1 Hyphomonas sp.
CCCCCTGTTTCGGCCCGGCGCCACGATCCGGGCCTTCGAGGAGGAACCATGACCGACGCATTCATCTATGACGCAGCACGGACGCCGCGGGGCAAGGGCCGCGCGGACGGCAGCCTGCACGAGGTCACCTCGCTGGCCTTGTCCGCCCGGCTGCTGAACGCCGTCAAGGCGCGCAATGGCCTCGAAGGTCACGCGGTCGAGGATGTCATCTGGGGCAATGTCACCCAGGTGAAGGAACAGGGCGGCTGCCTTGCGCGCTCTGCCGTGCTGGCATCCGATCTGGACGAGCGGATTCCCGGGCTGTCGATCAACCGGTTCTGCGCCAGCGGCATGGAGGCGGTGAACCTTGCCGCCAATCAGATCAAGGGCGGCGCCGGGCAGGCCTATATCGCCGGCGGGGTCGAGATGATGGGCCGCGTCGCCATGGGCAGCGATGGGGCGGCGATTGCCGTCGATCCCAGCCTTGCGATGAAGACTTATTTCGTGCCGCAGGGCATCAGCGCCGATATCATTGCGACGGAATACGGCTTTAGCCGCGAGGATGCCGATGCCTTGGCGCTGGAAAGCCAGCGACGCGCGGCGCAGGCGTGGAAGGAGGGCCGGTTCGACAAGTCCATCGTGCCGGTTCTGGACCAGAACGGCCTGACCATTCTGGACCGCGACGAATACATGCGCCCCGGCACCACGGCCGAGGATCTGGCCAAGCTGCGTCCCGCCTTCAAGGAGATGGGAGAGATGATGCCCGGCTTCGACAAGGTGGCGATGCTGAAATACCCGCATCTGACGCATGTGGATCACATCCACCATGCCGGGAACAGCAGCGGCATCGTGGACGGCGCCGCCGCCGTGCTGATCGGCAGCAAGGAATTCGGCGAGGCGTATGGTCTGAAGCCGCGTGCCCGCATCCGCGCTACCGCCAAGATCGGCACCGATCCGACGATCATGCTGACCGGCCCGGTGCCCGTCACCGAAAAGATCCTGCGCGACAGCGGCATGTCCATCGGCGACATTGATCTGTTCGAGGTGAACGAGGCCTTTGCCTCGGTCGTGCTGCGCTTCATGCAGGCGTTCCAGATCGACGCGTCCAAGGTCAACGTTAACGGCGGGTCCATCGCGATGGGGCACCCTCTGGGGGCGACCGGCGCGATCATCATCGGCACGCTGCTGGATGAATTGGAGCGGCAGGACAAGCAGGTCGGTCTTGCGACCCTGTGCATCGCGTCCGGCATGGGCGCGGCCACCATCATCGAACGCGTGTGAGGAGAGACCCATGACCGATTTCACCATGAAGACCGGCGATGATGGCGTGGCGATCATCACCTGGGACGTGCCCGGCAAGTCGATGAACGTGCTGTCGATGGAGGGTGCGACCGCCCTGAACGGGCTGATCGACGACGCTTTGGCCGATGAGGCCGTGAAGGGCATCGTCATCACCAGCGGCAAGAAGGATTTTGCCGCCGGAATGGACCTGAATGTCATTGCGGGCATGAAGGATCAGGGCGGCGCGCAGGGGGTCTTTGACGGCGTGATGACGCTGCACCACATGCTGCGCAAGATCGAGCGTGCGGGCATGGACCCCAAGACGCTGAAGGGCGGCAAGCCGATTGCCTCCGCCCTGCCCGGCACCGCGCTTGGCATCGGGCTGGAACTGCCGCTGGCGACGCATCGCATCTTTGCCGCCGACAACCCGAAGGCCAAGATCGGCCTGCCCGAGATCATGGTCGGGATCTTTCCCGGCTCGGGCGGCACCACCCGTCTGGCGCGCAAGCTGGGCGCGATGATGGCGGCCCCCTTCCTGCTGGAGGGCAAGCTGTCGGACCCCAAGAAAGCCAAGGCGGCGGGTATCATCGACGAGGTGGTCGAAGATCCTCTGACCGCCGCGCGTGAATGGGTGCTGGCAGCCAAGGATGCCGATCTGGTCAAGCCGTGGGATCAGAAGGGCTACAAGATGCCGGGCGGAGAGCCGTTCCATCCGGCGGGCTTCATGACATTTGTTGGTGCCTCGGCCATGGTGCATGGCAAGACGATGGGCGTCTATCCGGCGGCCAAGGCTTTGCTGAGCGCCGTCTATGAAGGCGCGATGGTGCCCTTTGATCAGGCGCTGAAGATCGAGGCGCGGTGGTTCACCAATGTGCTGATGAACCCCTCCAGCACCGCGATGATCCGCAGCCTGTTCATCAACAAAGAGGCGCTGGAAAAAGGCGCGAACCGCCCCGAGGCGCCCGATCAGACCGTCAAGAAGGTCGGCATTCTGGGCGCGGGCATGATGGGCGCGGGCATCGCCTATGTCAGCGCGATGGCCGGGATCGAGGTCGTGCTGATCGACGCCCAGCAGGACAGTGCCGACAAGGGCAAATCCTATTCGGAGGCCCTGCTGGACAAGGCGATCAGCCGCAAGAAATCGACGCCCGAGAAAAAGGCCGAGGTGCTGGGCCGCATCACCGCCACCACGGACTATGCCGCCCTTGAGGGCTGCGACCTGATCGTCGAGGCGGTGTTTGAAGATCCCGGCGTCAAGGCCGAGGTGACCAAACGCGCCGAGGCGGTCATCCCTGACAGCGCGATCTTTGCCACCAACACCTCGACCCTGCCGATCACCGAGCTGGCCAAAGCCAGCAGCCGGCCCGAGCAGTTTATCGGCATCCATTTCTTCAGCCCCGTGGACAAGATGCTGCTGGTCGAGATCATCAAGGGTAAGCAGACTGGCCCGGTGGCCGTGGCCAAGGCGCTGGATTTCGTGCGCCAGATCCGCAAGACCCCCATCGTCGTGAACGATGAGCGGTTCTTTTACGCCAACCGCTGCATCATTCCCTATATCAATGAGGGCATCCGGCTGGTGGCCGAGGGCGTCAACCCGACGCTGATCGAGAATGCCGCCAAGATGATGGGCATGCCTCTGGGACCGCTGCAACTGGTCGATGAGACCTCGATCGATCTGGGCGTCAAGATCGCCAAGGCCACGCGCGCGGCAATGGGCGATGCCTATCCCGACGGGGCGGTCGATGAGGTGCTGTTCTGGATGGCCGATCAGGGCCGCATGGGGCGCAAGTCGAAATCGGGCTTTTACGCCTATGACGAGGACGGCAAGCGGCAGGGCCTGTGGGACGGTCTGGATGCGCAATATCCGCGCAGCAGCGAGCAGCCCGAGTTGCATGACGTGCAGCACCGGCTGATGTTTGCCCAGACGCTGGAAGCCGTGCGCGCCTTTGAGGCGGGCGTGCTGGAAGACATCCGCGAGGGCGATGTCGGCGCGATTCTGGGCTGGGGCTTTGCGCCCTGGACCGGGGGGCCGTTTGGCTGGCTGGACATGCTGGGCGCGACACGGGCGGTCGAGATCTGCGACCGGCTGACGGCCGAGTATGGCGACCGCTTTGCGGCGCCTGCGCTGCTGCGCGAGATGGCGGACAAGGGCGACAGCTTTTATGGCCGCTATGGCCAGCCGAAGAAAGCCGCCTGAGACTGAACAAGAGACCGGGCCGCGATGGTGGCCCGGTCTCGGCCTGTCTGTGCCCCACCTCTGTGTCATTGCCGCAATGCGGCGAAACTTTCCCCCCATCCCGTCGTTGAAGTGGCAGAATTTCGCCATATGCTAATCGCAACGCGATGCGCCAGATCTGGCGCCGCCGTCCGGGGGACACGAGAGATGACAGACGATACACGCAGCCGCGCCATGGCCGTTCAGGCCGAAATCGACGCGCTGACCAGCGTAGCCCTGCCCGACCCTGCCACGCCACCCGCCACCGTCGCCGAGGCCGACCCGGCCACGCAGGCCGAGATCCGCCGCCGCATGGCCGAGATCGACCTGAAGGACAGCAACTCGATCCTGCGGTTCGGCACCCGCGCGCAGGGCGATCTGCAACAGATCAGTCAGGCGATGCTGGCCGATGTGAAATCCAAGGATGTCGGGCCTGCGGGCGACAGCCTGCGCGATGTAGTGACCACGATCCGCGGATTCTCGACCAGCGAACTGGATGTGCGGCGCGAACGCAGCTGGTGGGAAAAGCTGCTGGGACGCTCGGCGCCCTTTGCCAAATTCGTGGCGAATTACGAGCAGGTGCAGACCCAGATCGACCGGATCACCGCCGAGCTGGAATCGCATGAGCAAAAGCTGCTGAAAGACATCAAGTCGCTGGACATGCTGTATGACCGGACGCTGGCGTTTTATGACGAGCTGGCGCTGTATATCGCGGCGGGCACGGAAAAGCTGCGCGAGCTGGACGGTCAGGTGATCCCCGAACGCGAGGCCGCGCTGGCGGGCACGGCGGATGAGCAACAGGTCATGGGCGCACAGGAATTGCGCGACCTGCGGTCCTTGCGCGACGATCTGGACCGGCGTGTGCATGACCTG
>JBKBVT010000206.1:0-4281 GCA_046289305.1 Hyphomonas sp.
ACACGGTGGACAGTGACACGCGGATTTTCATTCCGGCGGCGGTCTTCACGGTACTGCTCATTGTTTTCCTGGCCTTGCGGAAGTTCACAGCGTTGCTTGGGCCACTTTTCGTGATTGCGGGATCGGCTGCCATCGCCATCGGCATGCTCGGCTGGTTGGGCTCCAAATACTATTTGATCACAACCGCCCTGCCCGTCGTTATCATGGCGATCGCGGTGGCTGACAGCCTGCATGTGTCGATGATCTATATGCGCATCCGCCAGCTGCGGCCCTATATGGATGCGCGAGCGTGCGCCGCTATGGCCCTGCAGCGGACATGGCTGGCGGTAACCCTGACCAGCATCACAACGATTGCTGGCTTTACAGGCCTCTCCTTTGGTGCGGCGATGCAGCCGATCAGCGAGTTTGGATTGTTCGCGGCACTGGGTGTCCTCGCAGCCTGGATTCTCAGCCTCACAGCGCTGCCGTCTATCCTTGTTCTGACCAATCTTCAGCCTTCCCGGAATGCGGGTTTCCTCGCATCCGAGCAACGCAGCACAGACCGGATCGAGCGCTGCATTGGCGCCATATCCGCCCGCGCCCTCAAATCGCCGGCCAGCTCTCTCATGCTGACGACACTCCTCATCGCTGGCCTTGCCATCTTCGCCGTGCGGGCTGAGTTCGACTATGAGCGCAAGCGCTACTTTGCGCCCGGCGACGCAATCCTTGAAGCAGATGCCATGCTGAATGACAGGCTTGGCGGCGTGAACTTCCTTGATGTGATGGTGATCGCGGAAGAGGAAGGCGGGCTGATGGACCCGGCCGCGCTTTCCGCAATTCAGGCGCTCCGGCGCTACATGGCAGATCTGCCCTACGTCGCCTCAGTCACCGGCATCGATGAGTATGTCTCGGTCATGCACACGGCCCTTACTGGAAGCGCTCCCGGCGGATTGCCCGTCCGGTCCGCCGCACCCGCGCAGTACATGTTTCTCTACGAGTCCTCTGCCCCACCGGACGACTTCCGGGAGACGATAAACTACCTTCAGACACGCGGGCTGGTGCGGGCGCGTCTCTCGACCGACAGCTATCAACTGACGAAGCCAGTTGTCGAACAGCTCGAGATGTATCTTGCGGACTGGTCACGTGAGTCAGGACTGACCGCCGTGGTCAGTGGGCGGGTCGCCGTGAATGACGGGTGGATGAGCCAGCTTGCAGATAATCATTTCCGGGGACTCGGCCTTGCCCTCATCCTGATCTTCATCTGCGCGCTTGTGATGCTGCGGAGCCTGATGTTTGCAATACTGGCCATGCTGCCCGTGGCGGCAGGTGTCTTGTCCGTATACGCAGCGATGGGCCTTATCGGAATAGACATCGCGCCGGCGACGTCCATGACAGCAGCGATCGCGACAGGTCTGGGCATTGATTTCGGCATTCACCTGATAACGCACCTGCGCAGCAAGCTCGCGGCCGGTTACAGCCTGGAGGAAGCCTTGCAAAGCGATTACCGGCTGGTGGGGCGCGCGTGTTTCTTCTCCGCGCTGGCGCTGGGTATTGCACTCGCCGTCATCTGCCTCAGCTCGGCGCCGCCATTGCGCTGGTTCGGGTTCTTGGTCGCGGTGGGCGCCTTCGGATCGCTGGCAGGCGCCCTGCTCATCATTCCAAGCGCCTTTGCGCTCACCCGCCTCAACCGGTCAAGGAGACTACAGAATGCTTAGATACCTGGCTCTTGCCGTGCTATGTCTGCTGAATACGTTGCCCGTGTCCGCCGGTGAACCGGCGCGCGCCTTGGCCGAGGCCATCGCGAACCGCCCGGCCAATGAGGGCCGCGCCGGCGACATGGTGTTTGAGCTAACCGCGGCATCCGGCGCCGTGCGCAACAGGCGGGCTCTGATGATCCATTCCGACAAAGAGAACTTTATCCGGATCGGGATTTTCTTCACCGCGCCGGCCGCCATCGCCGATACGGCTTTCCTGAGCCATGACCGCGCCGGATCCGGTGACGAGAACTGGCTGTTCCTTCCGGCGACGGAGCGTGTACGCCGTCTGCCTTCCTCTGAACGGGGAAGCTATTTCATGGGCACCGACCTGACTTATGGGGACATCAAGGACAATTTCCGCTTTGGCCTCGATGACTGGACATTTTCGGGCGGAGTGCAGGACCTTCAAACTGGCCTCGTGACGCTTGAGGGGCGTGTTCGCACGCCGGATATCGGCCGGGAGATCGGGTATAGCCGGTTCCGAGCGCTCGTGGATTCAAATACCTTGTTCCCGGTACAGATCGAATATGATGATACGTCAGGAAAGCCACTGAAGCGCGTGGAAGTGAGTGATCAGGACCAGATCGGTGGCGCATGGACAGCCATGCGATTTGAAGTCCGCAACCTTCAGACCGGCCACCGCACGCGCGTTCATTTCGAGAACATGCGGCATGTGCCGGCGCTCGAAGACCGGGTGCTGACATCTGCCCAGCTGGCGCTCGGTGCGCCGGCCATCCGCTAGTCCGTCATGCGGTACACTGTTTCACCCTGCGCCCTCGCCTGCTGCGCTGCAC
This sequence comes from Hyphomonas sp., assembly GCA_046289305.1. Taxonomy (GTDB): domain Bacteria; phylum Pseudomonadota; class Alphaproteobacteria; order Caulobacterales; family Hyphomonadaceae; genus Hyphomonas. Next base: position 2,531 of record JBKBVT010000206.1, read on the forward strand.
TGGCACTTGTCGCGCCGTCCTCGGCAGAAGCGGACGATATGTCGGCAACGCTTCGAGTAAAAGCCCAGACGGAGGCCGCGATCCGGCTCGACGATGGGGCAGCGTCCCTCGCGCGTGTCAGTGTTCAACCGCGATACCTGATGCGAAGTACAAAGGGCTGGCGGGCGGAAATATCGGCGCGGTTGGTAGCGGCGCCAGATGACACTGGGCTTGGAACGATTTCGACTTTTTCAGGTGCATCTAAGCCAGTTGAACTGGGCGAGGACGGCCGACTCGAGCTCGACCGAGCCTTCGTAACGCTGGGCACGGGTGACCAGCGTGTCATACTCGGCAAGCAAAGTCTCGCCTGGGGCGTCCTCGACGGTCTGCAGGTGACTGACCGCTTCGATCCGGTGAACCGAACTGAGGCAGTATTCGGAGACATCCGGCCGCAGAGGATCGCCCGCTGGGGCGCGCGGTTGCAGGCGCAACTTGCGGGCACGAAAGTTGACGCCGCCGCCGTGTTTGATCCGACCGTCAGCCAATTGCCCCTCGCATCGGATGCGTTTGCGCCGGTTGCGCCGCGCCTTCGCGCGGGCTTGCCGGCCGGCGCGTTAACCCCTCCTGTGAACGTGTCCGCACGTGACAGGTATCTTGAGGACGCCACCTTCGGCGTTCGCGCCTCGCGAAGCCTTGGCCGGTCTGAGGCAAGCCTTGTCCTTATATCGGGTCCGGAGACGGAGCCTGTGTTCATTCCGGCGGTAACATCGGACGGCCCGGCAATCGAGCTTCGTTATCCCCGGCGCGCGCTTATCGGTGCGACATTTGATCGCTCGGACGGGCCGCGTGTGTGGCGGGTGGAGACGGCGTACATACCGGATCAACCCGTCAATGTGAGCGCGGCAGAATCGATTTCAGTTGTAAAGCGTCCCCGGTTCCTGGCGGGACTTGGGCTGGACTGGAACGCCCCAAAGGATGTGTTCCTCAATCTGCAGCTTGGGCTTGACCATATTGACGCGGGCGGAAACGACCTTGTCCGTCCCGAGACGGATGTGATTGCGACTGTCCGCCTGCAACGCGCCTTCCAGAATGAGCGGCTCTGGCTGAAGGGTGAAGTCCTTGGCACATTGAGCGAGGGTGACGGCGCATTCCGGCCATGGCTCGAGTGGCGCCAGTCCGATGATCTGATGGTCTCGGTCGGCGCGGATCTGATTTGGGGCCCAGAACGCGGTCTGTTTGGACAATATGAAAGCCAGTCGAGACTGTGGACGCGACTGTCCAGAACCTTCTGAAGATTTTCCGGTTTTGCCATTCCGCCAGAAAATGCGCTGAGCGAAGTGGGCTTGACGGAGCCCGGAGAGTGCGTTTCGCTCGCTTTTGTCGAAAGGGTGGGACTTGTCGATGCTGAACTGGGACCGGATCATCGAGAATGCACAGAAGGCGCAGGGGCTCTCCCCGGAAGCGCGCGCCGAGTTTCTGACTACGCTGGAGACGACAACCGAGCATGCTGGTGAGGTGAGGACACTCCTGACCCGGCTGAATACCGGCTTTCTGTCGACGTCCGCCTACGGAGATGTTGGGAGCGTGGAACGCGTCGGCGCCCCCGATACCCGGCTCGGAGCCTGGCGGCTGGAGGCGCTTATTGGCCAAGGCGGAATGGGCGAGGTCTGGCGCGCGAGGCGTGATGACGGAGTCTATGATCAGACCGTAGCAGTCAAGCTGATGCAGCCCGGCGGGGCCGAGCGGGCCAGCCGCTTCGACAATGAACGCCG
>JBKBVT010000207.1:0-4274 GCA_046289305.1 Hyphomonas sp.
CGGCGCCGTCGAATATGTCACCGTCGGCGAAGGCCCGCCGGTCCTCATCCTCCACGGCGCAGGGGGCGGCTACGATCAGGGCCTGCTGCTCGCCGAGGCCGTGGGCGGGGAGGGCTTCCGCTGGATTGCCGTCTCGCGCTTCGGCTATCTGAACAGTCCGTTGCCGGAGGATGCCTCGACCGCCGCCCAGGCCCATGCCCTCGCGGACCTTCTGACAGAACTCGGCATCGACCGCGCCGATGTCCTCGCCATGTCCGGCGGCACCCCGCCCGCGCTGCAGCTCGCCGCGCTGCATCCAGACCGCGTCCGCTCGATGGCGCTGCTCTCGCCCGCCCCCTTCACGCCCTTCGGCGGAGAGGTCGAAGGCCGCCCCATCCCGGCCGCCTTCTACACCGCCCTCGTCGGCAGCGATGTCGTCTACTGGCTGATGCGACGGCTCGCGCCCGGAATGCTCAAATCCGCCTTCGATGCCCGCCCGGAACTGCGTGCCCAGGACGAAGCCGGCTTCGCCCAGCGCCTTATCGACACCTTCCCGCCCGCGTCCGCCCGGCGCACCGGCCTCGGCAACGAGATCGCCGCCGTTGATCCGGACACGGTCTATGATCTCGAATCCATCCGCGCGCCGGTCCTCGTCGTCCATGCGGCCGATGACCGGCTGAACCCCGTCGCCATCGGCGAGGCAATCGCCACGCGCATCGACGGCGCCGCGTTTATCCGCTATGACAGCGGCGGACACCTGCTGCTCGGCCATCACGGCGCGCTGCGTGCTCAGGTCGCCGAATTCTTCAGCCGCGCGCCGTCCGATCCGCCGCCGGGCCCGTAAACAAACAAACGCCCCGTTTGCCACCCCGGAGACATGGCCCATGCGCCACCTAGCTGCCCTGCCACTCGCTGCGCTCGCCCTCACGGGCTGTATGAGCCAGCCGGACTACCGCGACAGCGCCGCGCCCCTCGCGACGGTCGAAAACGTCGACATCGACCGCTATGCCGGCCGCTGGATCGAGATCGCCCGCTATCCCAACTGGTTCCAGCGCGAATGCCTCGGCAGCGAGGCCAACTACGCCGCCCGCCCGGATGGCCGCATCTCGGTCGTCAACACCTGCGTCACCGAAGAGGGCGAAACCAAGTCCGCCGACGGCAGTGCCCGGATCGTCGAAGGCTCCGGCAATGCCAAGCTCAAGGTCCAGTTCGCCCCGTCATGGGTGCCCTTCGCGGAAGGCGACTACTGGATCCTGCACCTCGAGCCGGACTATTCCGCCGTCCTCGTCGGCGAGCCGCGCGGCCAGTATCTCTGGATCCTCGCGCGCGACGCGGAGCCGGACCCCGAGGTCATCACGCGCATCCTGGCCCGCGCCGAAGAACTCGGCTTCGAGACCGACCCGCTCGTCTTCCCCCGCGGCCGCCCCTAGCGGAACCGCTCCGGGTCCGCCGCCATCACCGCTTCCAGCTTCGGCATCCCCTCGCGGAGGCCCTTCTCCAGCTGGCCGGTGATCACCCCGCCCAGCGGCGGAAAGGCGCTCGCCTTGCCGGTCCAGCGCATCTCGCAGCCGCCGTCCACCGGCACCACCCGGTAGTCCTCCACCGCCGCAGTCACCGGCAGGGTCGATGCCTCAAAGCGGAACGCCATGCGGCTCCCTTCGTCCCAGGCAAAGAACGTCTCCTCGATAACCTGGTCGCCGACCTCCACCGTCCGCGTCGTGCCGACGCCAAACGGCTGCGGGCTCGTCCAGGTCACCTTGGTGATGGGCAGCCATTCGGTCCAGGCCACAGGGTCCAGCAGCGCCTTCCACACCATCTCGGGCGGGAAAGGAAACTTGTGCACGACGCTCGCCTGTTTCGCCTCGGCCAGGAATTCCTCGCCGACTTTCTTGTGCGCTTTCGGTGTCTTGGACATGACATGCCTCCCATTTTCGCCGGCATGTGCACCAGCCTTATGGGCTCTGTGATGTCAGCTTTTTCCGGGGGCGTCCATGTGCGGCCGGGCCGGGCAGGGCATGACCCCGCGTCAGCTGGCGGCGCGCAGTCCGGCCTCGATCGGCACGCTCAGGATCTTGCCAATCGTCGCGATCAGCGTACGCTCATCAATCGGCTTGGAGACATAGCCGTCAAAGCCCTGGCCGAGATATTTCTCGCGGTCGCCATGCATGGAGTCCGCCGTCAGCGCGATGGTCGGCACCGTCCGGCTCGGACTGTCCGACAGGCGCAGCCGCCGGAACGCTTCGCTGCCATCCAGGCCCGGCATGTGGATATCCATCAACACGATGTCATACTGCTCACGCCCCAGCACTTCGAGCGCTTCATGCCCGTCCGCGGCCTCGCCGATGACGATGCCATGATATTCGAGGAAGGAGCGCGCCACCCGGCGGTTGATGCCATTGTCATCCACCACAAGCGCGCGGCAGCCCGTAAGCCCCTGGCGCTGCTGAGCCGGAAGATTGATCAGCTTGCTGGATTTCACGCTGCTCACGGCGCCTGCGGGCTCTGCCACGAACTTCAGTGTAAAGATTGAACCACGCCCCGGCTCGCTGACCGCCGTCACATCGCCGCCCATGATGCGGGCGAGCTTGCGCGTGATCGACAGGCCAAGCCCCGTGCCGCCAAACTTGCGGGTCGTCGAGCCGTCTTCCTGGGCGAAAGATTCAAAGATCCGGTCCAGCTTTTTCGGATCGATGCCGCAGCCGGTATCGGAGACATGCACTGTGACCGTAAAATTGCCGTCATCATTCTCGGAGGCCGTCAGCACCGCGAGCACTTCGCCCTCATGCGTGAACTTGATCGCATTGGACAGAAGATTGCTGACGCACTGCCGGATACGCACCGGATCAAACACCAGCCGCGAGGGCACGAACGGATCCACATGCAGGCGCAGGCTGATGCCCTTTTCCTTCGCGGCCGTATCGTGCAGCCGGAACAGGCTGCTCAGCTTGTGGCGCAGATCGCCCGGCACCGGCGACATCTCCATCCGCCCGGCCTCGATCTTCGACAGGTCGAGAATGTCGTTCAGCAACACCATCAGCGTCTTGCCGGATTCCAGGATCACGCCGACCTGTTCGGCCTGCACGGAATTGAGCCCGCTATGCGTCAGCACCTGCGCCATACCGAGCACGCCGTTCAGCGGTGTACGGATCTCATGGCTCATATTGGCCAGGAACTCGGATTTCAGCCGTGTCGCCTGTTCAGCGCGGTTCAGCGCGTCGCGCAGTTCATGCGCCCGCCGCCGCTCCTCGCGCACATCCTGGATATAGGTGATGAACACCATTGTCCCGTTATCACCCCAATGCGCGCTGGAGGTCGATGCCTGCACACGGATCTTCTCGCCCGTCTTGGTGAAAGCTTCGGCGTCCGCGATATGCCGGATCAACTTTCCGCCTTTGATGTCCTCGACCACCTTGTCGCCCAGCGCCGCCTCGGGCTTGAACGCCTTGACGCCGAACATGATCCCGACATTCTCGCCGACGAGGTCCGCCTCGTCATAGCCGAGCAGCTGGCAGATACCGTGATTTACATAATGTATCTTGCTGTCGGCGTCGGTGATCACGATGCCATGGATCGCATGATCACACGCCGCGCGCGCCAGGTTCAGGCGGTTCAGTGCCCGGTCGCGTTCCTCAGCAATGTCGGTGATCTCGTGCGAGCACGACAGGGCCCCGCGCGGCGAGGGGATGATCATCGTCTTCATGATCTTGCCCAGCATCGCGGCCGCCCGGCCCCTGCCAGTCGTCAGCGTACGGGGTTCTCCGGTCTCGATCACCTCGATGACCTTCTGCACCATTTCGGAATTACGATAGTTGGGGTCGAATTCGAACACCCGCATTCCGACGATGCTCCCGCCCTGCGGCAGGATCGACTCGTTCATAAGGTCATTCGCATCGACCCATTCGAGGTCAATGATGTTTCCCTGATCGTCGCGGACAGGTGCCATTTCGCACACAACGACGGGGAGCAGGTCTAGAAGACTTGCATCCATGGGACTGATTCCTTTGGCCTTCGAGATCATGTGTCTTTATTTTTTTGGCAGTCTTGTGCCAATTTGCTTAACACTCTGTTGATTTTCCGCCCCCGGCGCGATCTGCCGCAAAACCTGCAGGACCGGCCCGGTCTGCACGCGGCTCCGTTCGGTTAACCCGCGATGCTCAGCTGGCGGATCTCGTGATCCTTAAGCACGGCCATCGCCGCGTCATATCCGGCCTCGACGGCCGTGTCATAGGCCTTCCAGTTGCGCAGCTCCACATCCGGCAGTTCCGGCAGCACCAGGATGTCTGCAATGTCGCGCG
>JBKBVT010000208.1:0-4273 GCA_046289305.1 Hyphomonas sp.
GGCGGCTCGCCCATCAGGTTCAGGATACGTTCATAGGCTTCCAGCCGGTCGGCCATCGAAATCGCCGCCGCCTTGTAGCGGGCGAGGTCGCGCACTTCGTTTTCGAGTTCGCGGATGCGGCGTTCGCGGGCAGCCTGGCCGGTGATGCGGGCCCAGAGACCGACTTCATCGGGCGCGCGCAGCCGGTCGCTGACCGTGGTGCGGGCCGGGACGAAGAAACCGCTGATCTGCGGCGCGCTCTGCGCCACGACGAAGGCGAGCGCGATACCGATTAACACGGTGAGAATCAGCCTGCGGGCGCCGCGGGCTGCTGTTTTCTGACCTGGCCGGCCGAAGCGCACCATGAGTTTCGCTCCCTCGCCTGTCCGCGCTGCCCGCGAGTCAGACCTCCGGGCAGAGGACACTTCTCATTTTTGAATAATTTTCGAGCACATGGCCACACCCGTTGACCACACATTTCAGCGGATCATCGGCGATCATCACAGGCAATTGCGCCTGGTTGCGGATCACGGTGTCGAGATTGCGCAGAAGCGCCCCGCCCCCGGTGAGCACGATACCGCGGTCGACGATGTCGGCGGCGAGTTCCGGCGGCATGGCTTCGAGGGCGATCTTCACGGCGTCCACGATGTCCGTGACGGGTTCCTTCAGCGCTTCGGCGATCATGGCCTCGGTGATCTCGGTTTCCTTGGGCACACCGTCCAGCGTGCCGCGGCCGCGCACGGTCAGGGCCATGCCGGTGCCGTTTTCAGGCGGCATGGCGGTGCCGATTTCCTTCTTGATCCGCTCAGCCGACATTTCACCGATCAGGATTTTCTGCTCGCGGCGCAGATAATTGACAATCGCCTGGTCCATCTTGTCGCCGCCGACGCGCACGGAGCGCGAATAGACGATGCCGCCGAGCGACAGGACCGCGACTTCCGAGGTGCCGCCGCCGATATCAACGACCATCGAGCCGGCCGGATCATCGATCGGCAGGCCGGCGCCGATGGCAGCGGCCATGGGCTCTTCGATCAGTTCGACATGGCGGGCCCCGGCCGCGAGGGCCGACTGGTGGATGGCGCGGCGCTCGACGCTGGTGGCGGAGCTGGGCACGCAGATGATGATGAGGGGAGAGACAAACGCCCGGCGGTTATGAACCTTCCGGATGAAATGCTTGATCATTTCCTCGGCGACTTCAAAGTCCGCGATGACGCCGTCGCGCATCGGGCGGATGGCCTCCATGTTCACGGGCGTCTTGCCGAGCATGTTCTTGGCCTGCTCGCCGACCGCATAGACGATCTTGCGGCCGCCCTGGGTCATGTAAGCGACGACCGAGGGTTCATCGAGCTGGACGCCCTGACCCTTGACATAGACAAGGGTGTTTGCGGTCCCGAGGTCGATGGCCATGTCTGTGGACAACAGGCCGAGAAGGCTACCGATCATGCTGGTCTCAAGCTCTTTCTTATACGGTCCGAATCGTTCCGTTCGGATGTGCACGTATTTGTGATATCAGCCCCGTACATCATGTGCCGTTAATGCCCCATTAAAGCAAGTGAGCGGGCTCAGTTGAGCGGTACGGATCGTTCTATGCTTTCAAATCTGCTTGTTTCAGGGCGATTCCGGTGTCTGGCCTGCGACTCTCCCAATCCCTGCGATCCATTGGCTGTACGAAGCGTTCCTATTTGATTAACGCGTAGCGAGACTTTCTTCAGACTTCCAAAAAATGATTCCAGGCCCCTGCCGGGTCTCTGGCCGCTGTGTGACCGGGTGATGAACGGCGCGTTCGGATTCGGGGAGGTCAGCGTATGCAAATCTTCACCTGCAGCGCCGGGAGGCCCGCAGTTAAGTCCCTCCCAGCCCCTAACGCGGACCTTTGATAAACCGGCCCACCTCCGGCCGGTGCCTCACTCCCGGCGCTGCATCTCTCGATTTCTGGAGATCAGGCCGCCGTCACGAAAGTGGCGATGACTTTCTTGCGTCCGGTCTTTTCGAAATCGACGGTCAGCTTGTTGCCTTCGGTGATGGCGACGCGGCCATAGCCGAACTTGTCATGGAAGACGCGCGCGCCGACGGCGTAGCCGGACGAGCCGGAAGCGGTGGCCGTGAGGTCGCCTGCATCGCGCGGCGGGGCGCCGGTCGGCCGGGCGGCATTCTCCTTCAGCCGTTTCCAGCCGGGGCTCTGATAGTCTGAGCGCTCGCCGAGATCCTCGACCGTGCCGGTGAACGCGCCGGTGCCCGCCGGGAGGCCGGAATAGCCCGTCTCCGAGACGGCATCGACGTGCTCGGGCGGCAGCTCGTCAATGAAGCGGCTGGGCATCACCGCCTGCCAGCGGCCATAGATCTGCCGGTTGGCGACGAAGGAGATGAAGCAGCGCTCCCGTGCCCGCGTAATGCCGACATAGGCGAGGCGGCGTTCTTCCTCGAGGCCCCTGAGGCCGCTCTCGTCCAGGCTGCGGCGCGAGGGAAACACTTCCTCCTCCCAGCCGGGCAGGAACACGACCGGCCATTCGAGGCCCTTGGCGGCGTGCAGTGTCAGGATCTGGACCTGGTCCTCCCCTGCCCCGCCGGCTGCCACATCCATCACCAGCTCCACATGCTCGAGGAAGCCGGCCAGCGTATCGAACTCGCCCATCGCGCGGACGAGTTCCTTGAGGTTGTCGAGCCGGCCCTGCGCCTGCGGGCTGCGATCCTTCTGCAGCATATCGGTATAGCCGGACTCTTCGAGGATCATCTCGGCGAGTTCGGTATGCGGCATCCCGCCCGCGAGCTTGCCGCGCCAGAGATTGATCTGGTCGACGAAGGTGGTGAGGCCGCGCTTGGCCGGGCCTTTGATTTCGTCGGTCTGCAGCACCATCGGCGCCAGCGTGAACAGGCTGCGGCCATCGGCGCGGGCGAAAGCCTGCAGCTTGGCCAGCGTCGAGTCGCCGACGCCGCGCTTCGGCTCATTCACGACGCGCTCGAACGCCAGATCATCATCCGGCGAGCGGATGAGACGCAGATAGGCCATCGCATCGCGAATCTCGGCGCGCTCGAAGAAGCGCGGACCGCCGATCACGCGGTAGGGGATGCCCAGAAGGATGAACCGCTCCTCGAACGCCCGCATCTGCCAGGAGGCGCGCACCAGCACCGCGCAGGCATCATGCCTCCCGCCGGCGCGGACATGGCTCTCGATGTCGTCCGCGATCAGGCGGCTTTCCGCCTCCCCGTCCCAGAGGCCCCGGACCTTGACTTTGGCGGCGTCCGGATCGCTCGCCGCCGCGCTGTCATCGCCGACGAACAGCGTCTTGCCGAGCCGGCCGCGATTGTGCGCGATAACGCTGGAGGCCGCGGCGAGGATATGGTGGGTAGAGCGGTAATTGCGTTCGAGCCGGACAACCTTGGCGCCGGGAAAATCCTTGTCAAAGCGCAGGATGTTGTCGACCTCCGCCCCGCGCCAGCCATAGATCGACTGGTCATCATCGCCGACGCAGCAGAGATTGCGCGAGCCCTGCGCGAGCAGGCGCAGCCAGAGATATTGGGCGACGTTGGTATCCTGGTACTCATCGACCAGGATGTAGCGGAAGCGGTCGTGATATTCCTTAAGGATATCAGGGTTTTCCTGGAAGATCGTGATGTTGTGCATCAACAGGTCGCCGAAATCGCAGGCGTTCAGCACCTTCAGCCGCGCCTGATAGATCCGGTAGCAGTCGATGCCCTTGCCATTGCCGAACAGGGCGGCGTCTTCCACCGGCACCTTGTCCGGCGTCAGCGCCTTGTTCTTCCAGCCATCGATCAGCCCGGCGAGATAGCGCGGCGCCCAGCGTTTGGGGTCGAGATTCTCGGCCTGAACGATCTGCTTGCAGAGGCGAACCTGGTCGTCGGTGTCGAGGATGGTGAAGCTGGATTTCAGCCCCGCGAGTTCGGCATGCTTGCGCAGGATCTGCGCCGAGATCGAGTGGAAGGTACCGAGCCAGCGCAGCCCCTCCCCGGCATCGCCGAGCAGATGGAGCGCGCGTTCGCGCATCTCGCGCGCGGCCTTGTTGGTGAAGGTCACCGTCAGTGTCTGCGACGGGTAAGCGAGGCGCGAGCCGATGATGTGGGCAAGCCGCGAGGTCAGCACGCGGGTCTTGCCGGTGCCGGCGCCGGCGAGCACCAGCAGCGGGCCTTCGGTGTGAAGCACGGCTTCGCGCTGCTCGGGGTTGAGGCCGCTGAGATAGCCCGCATCCGTGGCGGGGGCGGGCGGACGGGCGGCCGCCATCTGGCTGATCGACAGGCGATTCGGATTGGAACTCATCAGGAACGTATAGCAGGGATT
>JBKBVT010000209.1:0-4267 GCA_046289305.1 Hyphomonas sp.
ACGCCCTGATCGATTCTGAGACAGAAAACGCCCACCGGCCTGGTGGGCGTTTTTTTATTAAAGCCGCCGGGCCGGGGCGGCGGCCGCAATTTCGCCCGAATTGTCAAAGGGTTAATCCGCGGCCACGGCCGAAGGTTTGTGGAAATATCTCAAAATTTTAAGTTGAAACAGGGCGCTGCGGGCCGCTCTTGTGATGGGGCATCAACTCTTACGGGTTAACCTGAATCCGCCAGAATTGTGTTGGGGCTCCGATATGCTTCATGATATGGGAACTTAACGCGATGATCCTCGTTAATTGTATAAGTGTTAGGGGATCGACGTGAGAGGCACCAGACGTATGATGATCGCGACCGCCACAAGCCTTGCCGCCATGATGTGCAACGGGTGTATCTCGAACGACGCCGCGTCCTACACAAGCTATTCCACACCGGCCCCCGCCTCTGACGGCGTCGCCATGGCGATGCCGGGGTATTTCGGACACGGGCCGCTTAACACACCGTCTACGACCATTGCCGCGACCATGGGCATTGATGGCCCGGCGGAAGCCGTGCAGCTCTATGGGACGCCCAATAGTCAGGTCACCGTGCAGACGGCCCCGGTGCCGCGCTCGGCGTTCAGCCTGACAGGCACGGGCTATGAGGGCGGCTCGATCAGCCAGAACAATTTCGCCTGGGGTTCCAGCCATGCGCTGTCGGCTGTGGCGGCGGAAATTGCCACGGCCCGCTACGGCCAGCCGGTGGAAGCCTCGCGCGATATGAGCCTTGGCCTCTCGATTGATGCGCCATCTGACCGGACGGGTCTTGGCTTCGATGTCAGCGTCGTGCCGCGTTATGCTGTGCGCGATGAGGGCGATCTGTCGACCCAGCGTCTCGGCGGTGAGGTCCGTTTCGGCCAGAGCCTCGGCCTTGTCGGTGAGGGCGGCACGCCGGAAGGCTGGTATTTCTTTGTCGGCGCAGACGGCGAAGCGCTGGTCTGGGACAATTCCCGCTCCATGCCGTCGCTCGGCGACCTGTTCGACATGCAGATGACCGATCAGGTGACGGTCGGCGACCTGCAGGCCGGTTTCTCGATCCAGCGCGGCCCGGGCCAGCTGTCGCTCAGCTATATTCGCCGCGAAGTGAAATTCGACGACCGCAACCGGTCGCTGAAGGATTCCGAGGATTTTGCGGGCATCACGTTTACGATGCGGCGGTAGGCGAACGGCGGATCCGCTCGCTAAGAAACCCTTGCGCAAGCAGGGGTTTTTGTTTTTGAACCCGATCTCAAGAGATTCGTCACGGCCGATGGCCGCAGGTCATCTGGCCGCCCATCTCCTGCCAGTGCGGCCCGATGAATAGGGTGGGACAGGTGATGGGCCCCCAGATGCGCCTTGCGCATCGGGGGTGACGACCCAAACGACCTTGTTATCAGTCATCCGTATCCAGCGGCGGGGCGTCGGAGGTTTCGCGCCTTGGGCGGGCGACGAGTTCGCCGAGGTCTGTCAGTTCGATGAAGGTGTCGGCCTCGCGGCGGAGGTCATCGGAGATCATCGGCGGGCTCGCATTCATCGTGGAGACGACCGAGACGCGCACGCCGCGGGACTTCACCGCTTCGACGAGGCGCCGGAAATCGCCATTGCCGCTGAACAGGATGATGTGGTCGCAATAGGCGGCGGCCTCGAGCATGTCGACGGCGAGTTCGACATCCATATTGCCGCGCACGCGCTTGCGGCCGTCCCGGTCGACGAATTCGCGGGCGGCTTTCTTGACGACATTGAAGCCATTGTAAGCCAGCCAGTCGACCAGCGGCCGGATCGGGCTGTATTCGTCACTCTCGACGAGGGCGGTGTAATAGCTTGCCCTGACCAGGCGGCCGCGGGACTGGAACTCCTTCAGGAGCTTGCGGAAATCGATCTCGAGGCCGACGGCGCGGGCGGCGGAATAGAGATTCGCCCCATCGATGAACAACGCCAGGCGCTCATCCTTGTAAAAAGCCATTGGCTTTATCCTTCTGGTCCAATAGGGAGGGGCACAAATTCACTGCCCTGATGTGTTTCATTCCGGATAACCCAGCCTGGCCACCTTGTGCAAGGATGGGTTGCGGCGGCGTGCTGCGGCGCATATAAAGGGCGGTTCACAGGAGACTGATCCGCTTATGGCCCGTGTTACCGTAGAAGACTGCATCCAGAAGGTCCCGAACCGTTTTGAGCTCGTGCTGCTCGCGGCCCACCGCGCGCGCATGATCCGGGAGGGCTCGCCCCTCACCGTGGACCGCGACAATGACAAGGACCCCGTGGTGGCGCTGCGCGAAATCGCAGACGGCTCGGTGGACCTGAAAGTCGTCAAGGAAGCGATGATCTCCAACCTCCAGGACATCCGTCCCGGCGAGGAGAGCGAGCGCGAAGCCGACCGCGTGGCCCTGCAGGCTGCCCCGGCCGCGAGCGAGGACGATGTCCTGCGCGCCTATCAGGCTGAAATCGAATCCGGGCGCGACGACCGGCTTTAGGAGTTTCGATGGACGGCAGCGCCCTTTCCGCCACGGATCAAGGGGCTGGCGAGGGGGCTGGCAAGCCAGCCGCTGCCGGCGCGTCTGAGCCCGGCGCGCTGCCCGTTCTCTCCCGCGAAGAGCTGATCGCCAAGGTCCGGGCCTATCACCCCAGGGTGAAATCCGAACTGCTTGGCCAGGCCTATGACTTCGCCAAGAAGCATCACGGCACCCAGTCGCGCGATTCCGGCGAGGCGTATTATTCCCATCCCGTGCAGGTCGCGAGCCTTCTGGCCGATGTGCGTATGGACGAGGTGACGATCGTCGCCGGCCTTCTGCATGATGTGGTCGAGGACACGGCGATTGATATCGGCGACATCGAAGTGCGCTTTGGTGCCGATGTGGCCGAGCTGGTCGATGGGGTGACCAAGCTCGACAAGCTGGAATTCGAATCCAAGGAAACGGCGCAGGCGGAGAATTTCCAGAAATTCATTCTGGCGATGACGAGTGATATCCGTGTGCTGCTGGTCAAGCTCGCTGACCGGCTGCACAATATGGAGACGCTGCACTACCGCAAGAAGCCGGAAAGCCGCCAGCGCACGGCGCGCGAGACGATGGACATCTATGCCCCGCTCGCCCGGCGCATCGGCCTGTATGACCTCGCCGCGCGGATGGACGATCTGGCGTTCCAGGAGCTGAACCCCGAAGCGCGGCGCGCCATCCTCTACCGGCTGGAAGAGCTGGAGCGCGAGAACCGGGGCGATCTCGACCGTATCCGGACGGATCTTGTGCGCCTGCTGGATGCGGCCGGGATCAGCTACCGGATCCGTGGGCGGAGGAAGCAGCCTTATTCGCTGTGGCGCAAGCTGGAGCGCAAATCGATTTCCTTCCGGGATGTGGCGGACCTGTTTGCCTTCCGTGTGATCGTGCCGGACACGATGGACTGCTACCGCGTGCTGGGCGTGCTGCATACCAACTGGGCCTGTATTCCGGACCGGTTCCGTGATTTCATCTCGGTGCCGAAGCCGAACGGCTATGCCAGCCTGCACACGACCGTGCGCGCTTCCGGCAACCGGCGGGTGGAGCTGCAGATCCGTACCGAGACGATGGACCGGACGGCCGAGCACGGCGTGGCGGCGCATTGGGGCTACAAGAACCGCTCCTATGGCTTCGATCTTGAATCGGCGCGGGCGGCGGGCCTTGACCCGGAGGCGAACCTGAATGCGCTGGCCCAGCTGCTGAGCGACGGGGCGGAGCCGGGCGAATTCCTTGAGCATGCCAAGCTGGAAATGTACCGCGAGCATGTGTTCACCTTCACGCCGAAGGGCAAGCTGATCATCCTGCCGGCGGGCGCCATGCCGCTCGACTTTGCGTATGCGGTGCATTCGGCGGTGGGCGACACGGCCATCGGGGCACGGATCAATGGCGAGGAGAAATCGCTGCGCCGGCCGCTGAAGAACGGCGATGTCGTGGACATCATCCGGGGGAAGGCGCCGATGCCGATCCGCGGCTGGGAAATGCTGACGCATACCGGAAGGGCGAAATCGGCGCTGCGGCGGCTGGAGCGGGAACGCGAGGGCGTGGAGTTCCGGCGGCTCGGCGAGGGGCTGATCAACCAGGCGCTGCGCCGGGCGGGCGCCGACCCGGTCGATGTGATGCTGTATGATGTGTCGCAGCGGCTCGGCTTTCATCTGGTGGATGAGATGCGCGAGGCAGTCGGCCGCGGCCGGGTGCAGACGGCGCTGATCATCCAGCTGCTGTTTCCGGGCTATCAGCCGGACCGGACGGATGACGAGGCCAAGAC
>JBKBVT010000210.1:0-4248 GCA_046289305.1 Hyphomonas sp.
GGGATGTTCTTCCGCCACGACTTTGACACGCTGCTGCGCCCGACCACCAAGGAACGCTACGAGGCCTATGCCCGCGCCGTCGGCGGCCCGTTCATGTCGCCCAACGAGGCCCGCCAGCGCGAGGGCTTTGCCCCCACCGAGGGCGGCCACGTCCTCTATCCGCCGCCCAATATGACCCGCGCAGAACCCGGCGCAGAACCCGGCAAGGAGAGCAACGATGACGCATAAGATCCGCGCCCTGCTGGCCGGGGCACCCACCGCCCTCGCCGCTGAGCTGGCCCGCGATCTGCTGGCGCTGGACCTGCCGACCGCCCGCGCGGGCGACCCGGTCGCGGCTTCGCGGGTCGAGCGCTTCACCGTGCAGCGTGGCGTCGCCGTCCTGCCGGTGCGCGGCATCCTGACGCCGAACAGCGCCGTGCTGGAACGCTATCTCGGCTGGACCACGTATTTTGGGCTGGAAGAAGCCGCAGCCGAACTGGCCGAGAGGGCTGATGTCGCCGCAGTGATCCTCGATCTCGACAGCCCCGGCGGCTTGGTGCGCGGCTGCGAAGGCGCGGCAGCAGCGGTCGCGGCGCTTGCCCGCGCAAAGCCGGTGCACGCCATCGCAGCCCCCATGGCGGCCTCGGCAGCCTATTGAATCGCCGCCAGCGCCAGCACCATCGCAGTCACACCCGGCGGCATCGTCGGCTCCATCGGCGTCGCGGTCGAGGCGACCTCGGTCGTCGGCCCGAACAGCTGGGGCGAACAGTCCTATCTGCTGACCTCCAGCCATGCCCGCGCCAAAATGCCCGACCCCGGCACCGCCGAGGGCATGGCCGAACTGCGCCGCTCGCTCGACGCCTCCGAGGCCGCCTTCCACGCCGCCGTCGCCGCCGGGCGCGGCATCGCGCCTGCGGATCTGCCCGCCCGGCTGTCGGTCACCGAAGATCCCCGCGACGGCGGCGCCGTCTTCGGCGGCGCGGATGCTATCGCCCGCGGTCTGACGGATACGGTCGAGACCCGCGCGGCCTTCGCGGCGCGGGTGTTCCAGAGCTATGGGGTCGCGCAAAAGCCCGGCGCCGGGGCGCGATTCAAGGCGCGGGCGGCGGCAGCACGGGCGGCGGCGGAGGGGTGAGGCGGTCGGATGCCTGCCTGTCGGGGAAGAATCCCACGGACGCGCTGTGCGCGGGCTTCACTATTGAGGGTGCGTTCGTCAGGATGGCATGGGATGCGATGTCCGCTATGCGGGACTAGTCAGACCTTCGCTGCACGAGCACCAATGTCCGATTTGGCGAACCGTTCATCAAACTGTTGTTTTTGAGCAAGCTTTGTTGGCACAACGAATGGTGATCTATACCACAAATATGCCATTGCTATGGGCTGGGCAAAGTATCAATATGTGACTCTTTCTCAGGTCCTGTCTACAAGGCACATTATTGACAAGAGCGGCGGAAAGTAGGATACTTTGCACAGCTTACGTGAAAAGCACCTTGTGTGCTTGGTCCGACGTTTCGTTAGACCTCAATTGATTGTTAGGTTTTATTCGGTTTGGAAGGACGTGTGGCTTTACCGCCGCAAGCGGCCGTTCCTCTCGGTAAAGCCACACGTCCTTCCAAACCTCCAAGGGTAAGTGATAGCCGGAGGTGACATAACGGACTTAGTCGACCGCTTTGATGCGAAGTCGCTTCATGTCCGTGCGCCAAGTCCGATAATTCTGCTTTGCGGCGGACTTATTGACGTGGCAAAACAAAAGCCCGCGTCTCTTCGTCAAGCATATACGATGGTCTATGGCCACGCTGCCTTGAAAGATTATGCAAATGTTACGCCCGAGGAGTTCAAGATATTTGCTCCGGACGGCAACTATCAAGACTGGCTAAGCTTCGAGAGTGAATTTGCCCAAATTGTTGACCTGATTATATTGTTTTCTGAAAGTTATGGCAGTGTTGCTGAGCTTGGCGCGTTCGCTATGGTCGAAGAAATTGCCATTCGACTGTTCATTGTAATGGACGACAAAAATTATGCCGCCCCTTCTTTTGTGAAGCTCGGCCCCGTGCGACGGCTTGAAGGGAAATATGGAAAGTCGGCCGTGTGCGTATTGAATCGGCGAGACATAAACATCCAAGACATTACCCAAGTGGCAAACGTGAATTTAGATAAATTTGCGGAAATTCTCATTACAGCCATAACCCAACGAAAAAAAGATTATAAAGAGCGCACCACTTTCATTTCAGATCGACCCGGACATCTCATTAAGCTGATTGTTGGGTTTATCCAGCACTACGGAGCCTTGACCGAGGTCGAGATTGAGGTGCTAATGTTTGCGATGGGCCTAAAAGCCAATTCCGAAAAAATCGCAGATTACCTGTTGTGCGCAATAAATGCAAAATGGATTGCAAAAGAAAGGAATGGAATCGAGGAATATCATTGTGCGCTGCCCAACATTGGCCAAGCAATTGAATACAAGCTTCGCAAAGACCTTCCGGCCCACGAGAAAGATCGAGACCGTTGGCGGGCCCGAGTGATCGATCACTGGAAAGATACGGACCCCAACCGGTTTAGTAGCATCCAAGCCGTCTTAAGGGGCGCGCTATGAATAACAATATAGTCGAAGCTCTTGCAGTGGAAACCGGGATGAATGTGGGCCTTGTAGAGCGCATTATGCGAACTGCGCCTGTAAGATATAAAACTTACTTCATTCCCAAACTATCCCAAGGCTATCGAGAAATATCGCAGCCCGCTATTGAGGTAAAAGCCCTCCAACGGGGGCTTATCGAAATTCTACTTCGATATCTCCCATTGCATGAAGCTGCAACAGCTTATCGGACTGGCATGTCGATTAAAGACAATGCCTTACGTCATGCTGGCGATGGGCCCATATTGAAGATGGATTTTAAGAATTTTTTTCCTTCCATTAAACCTCATGACTGGTCAGCTTATTGCAAAAAAAACTGGTGTTCTGACTGATCCAGTTAGCATTATCCTAACAAGCCTGCTTCTATTCCAGAGACCGAAGGGCAGCTCGGTTTCACGGCTCGCCATCGGGGCACCCTCGTCACCGTTCCTATCTAACGCGCTTATGTTTGAATTTGACAAAGTGATTTCCGAGGCTGTGGCAAGGGATCACGTAGTATACACTCGCTACGCCGATGACCTAACCTTCTCCGCGCCCCGCACGGGGCACCTTGTCAACGTCGAGAAAATTGTACGTTCCACCCTAAGATCTCTTGAATACCCCAAGCTGACTATCAACGAAGATAAAACCACACGGATTACGCGAAAGTATGGTCGCAAGGTCACGGGACTTACACTGACTAACGATGGGAAGGTTTCGATTGGACATCATCGTAAGCGGCTTATTAGCGCGACCGTACATCACGCATCTTTAGGAAAACTCAACAACGCAGCGCTTGGGGAACTTAAAGGCTTGCTTGGCTTCGCCAATAGTGCAGAACCAGAGTTTATCCAGACTCTTAAAGATAAGTATGGAGCTGAACTAATCCACTTTATCCAAACATATCCCAATTCGAAGCGTGAGAGATAGAGAATAGCGCATTGCGCTTGGGACGTTGGACCGCAACGCAGCACTAGATTACTAATTGCTCCCCCACGGAGGCTAGCAGTAGACACCCTCTCAAAACACAGATTCTACAACTTTCGCATTGCAGAGAATGTCGGATTTATTCACAAAATGAGTTTTAGGCTCATGCATAAACGCTAGTTCTTTGAGCATGAAGCAACCACCTCGATTGAAGCTGCCGCAAACACCGCTCAAAACTCAAGCGTTTTTTAAAGGTTTCTGGCTCGCGAATGATAGCAGACATGCCTGCATCTTGCAGCTTTGGTCGAACTGGGCTCAGAGTGACCTTGCCCACCTGAATTGCAAGATCGGGCCACGCCTCCGCTGACACCCCTGCGCGGCCCGCTGTAACCACCGCCCACCTCATCCCCCTCCCTGCCGGTTGCGGCAGGATCCCCTGGTCGCGCATTGCGCGGCCTTTTTTCGTAGGAGACCCGCGATGGGCAAAAACTCGACGACCTGCGTCGCGACCGGAAGGCCGCTGCGAACGCCCTGCAGGACAAGGCCGATGCCATTGCCACGCTGGAGACCGACGGCACCGCCGCTGATGACGCGACCCACATCACAGCGGTCGCGGAATTCGATGCGGCGCAAAAGGCCTTCGACGCCCTGAATGCCTCGGTGAAGCGCAGCGAGGCTGCCGAGGCCGCAGCGGCGGCGGCGGCTGTCGGCGATCAGGGCGCCACCTCCCC
>JBKBVT010000211.1:0-4223 GCA_046289305.1 Hyphomonas sp.
GCGGAGATTACGCCTGACCTACTGCGCCATACGGGGATCGTGGATCATCTGATTGAGCTCGATTGTATGGCCATCCGGATCCACCAGCATCGAGACCATCACGACAATATCGCCGGCTGGCGAAGGGTAACGCCGCTCCCGGGGCGGTCCGATGATTTCCACACCCGGAACCGCAGATGCAGCGGCAAAGCGTGCTTCGAGATCGACCGTATTGAACAGCAGGACGACCTTGCCCGGTGTGAAATCGGCTGGTCCGGCCGGCGCCATGTCCTTCTCAGTCGGATCCAGAAACTGCCAGAGCCCGATCATACCCATCTCGCCGCTATTTGTCTGCGTCAACACAAGGCGGGACCGGTTCTGGCCGTCAGCGCCATGGCGTGAACTGAGCCCGGGCGACGTCAACTCCTGATCATACACGACATCGAACCCGAGCGCGTCGCGGTAAAACTCAAGTGACGCATCCATATCCCGGACAATAAGCGTCGTGCGCCGCAGATTGATCGGGTGCAGCGGATAGGGATCGCCTGCGCCCAGTAAAGCAGGTGCCGTTGAAACGGCCGCAACAGCTGCCGTAGTCGGCTCAGGCGTTGCACAAGCCGTCAGCAAGGCTGCGCTGAGAATAGCAGAGAGGATAGATCGTTTCATTCGGCTGCTTCCTGTCTGCGAAAAACATATCCGCCCTCGCGCGGGCCCCAGACATGCTGGCCTTCCGCATCAAAGCCGCGGTCCCAGTTGACGTAGCTGTCCGGAGTGCGCACGGACCGGCTGTCGACCTTCACACCGCCGCGATACGTGTTCGGACAATCAGCCTGTCCGGTCCAGTACCCTTCAGAGATCCGGCCCATTTCGTTCATGCAGGCAACAGTCCCGATCCAGGCGGGGTCAAATTCGAGCGAGGTCGTTTTCCATAGCCCGCGGGCGCCTGTGCGGGCCTCAGGCGTATCGAGCCGATAGGTTGTCGCGTGAACTTCGTGAGCCCCTATGCTGCGCAGCTGGATAACGATCTGAAAATAAGGCCTGTCTTTCGCGCCGTCCGCAGGCGTTTCCTGCGGAGACGGCGCCATGATGGCATTCTCCTGGTAGAGCCAGACCCCGTCCGAGCGATCCGGGAGGATGCGGACCGTTTCACTCTCGACCCAGTCATATCGTGGATCCGCCGATTGTTGGCGGCTGGTCCAGCTGCCTGTCGCGATCCCGGCAAACTCGGCTGCGGGGTCAGGCGGACCGGCTGTTGTTTCAGCCGAAGATGGCGCTGCCATAAAGGCAGCGGCCAATAGCATCGGGGTGAACCTCATCGCGCATTCTCCTGTGGCACATTGGCTGCAAAATGCGATGCAATGTCCTCGCGCCGCGCGACCCAGACATCCGGATGGGCTTTGACATGGTCAAGGAAGTCGGCGAACGCCTTGATGCGCCCTGGCCTGCCTATGATCCGCAGGTGCAGGCCGAGGCTCATCATCCGGGCGCCCTCCCGCTGGCTTTCCTCATACAGCCAGTCAAAGGAGCGGCGCGCATAGTCGAGCCACATATCCGGCGTGAAGCCGGGTGAGAGCCAGAACTTCATGTCATTGGAATCGATCGCATAAGGCAGGATCACCATGGGATGTTCCGAGCCGTCCGCCATCGCGACCCTGGCCCAGTAGGGAAAGTCGTCTGAGTAATCGTCCATGTGATAGGCATAGCCCTGCTCGGCGAGGAGGCGGCGGGTGATGTCCGTATGCAGATAGCGTGACAGCCAGCCGGAAGGGCGCCGGCCACAGGTCTGTTGGATACTTGCTGTTCCCCGGGCGATGAAGGCACGCTCGGCCTCCTCATCCATGAACGCGGTGAAGGCCCATTTATAACCGTGATTGCAGGGCTCATCACCGCGGGCGATGATGGCGTCTGCAAGCCAGGGCGCTTTTTCAAGCGCCAGGCCGCAGACGGTCCATGTCGCGTTCACGCCCGCCGCATCCAGCAGCCGGATGATGCGGGGGGCGCCGCGATTGATGCCGTACTGATAATTCGTCTCATTGCCATGAACGCGGATCGGCTTGCCCGGCACGGCGCCGAGCTCATCGACAGGTTCCGGCCTGCCGTCGCCTTCATCAATTCGGCGCTCGGCGCCTTCCTCGACATTGACAACAATCGACAGGGCCAGCTTCGCGCCGCCGGGCCAGGTGAAACCCTCAGGAGCAGGATCAGCCGGCAGCGGGGTCAATGCGGCTCCTCCCCGCCGGAGACGTTCATACTCTCTGCGGTGATGTATCCGGCCTTATCCGTACAAAGCCAGGCCACTGCGTTTGCTGTATCTTCCGGCAGACCAGGCCGGCGCATCGGGATTCGATTTGCCATGTCCGTCAGGTACTCTTCCACGGATGCAGCTCCGACGACTTTTGAAAAGTATTCATTCTGCCAGGCCCCCAGCCCCGTGGTGACATGGTTCGGACAGACATTGTTCACCGTGATGCCATGCGGCCCGAGCTCGATTGCCGCTGAGCGGGCAAGACCGACAAGTCCGTGCTTGGACGAGGTATAGGCCTGCGCATGCGGGAAGCCGGATTTTGCGGCCTGGCTTGCGATATTGACGATACGCCCGCCCCTCCCCTGCCGGACCATCACCTCGGCTGCAGCCTTGAGCCCGAAGAACGAGCCTGTCAGGTTCACATCGATAACGGCGCGCCAGTCCTCTTCAGTCACGTCCAGGAGCGGCTTCATTATGTAACCGATGCCGGCATTGTTGATCCAGATATCAAGCGAACCGTGGACATCCTCGGCATGCTTCGCCAGCGCCCGGACTTCCTCGAGGCGGCGCACATCACAGACATGCGTGGACACGGCAGGGCCGAGGGTGCGCAGCTCATCCGCAATGGCCTCCATGTCATCCGTGCTGCCGATATGCGCATCACCTGTCGCGGCATCGCGCGCCTGCCCGATATCGGAGATGACGATGCTGGCGCCGTCTCCCGCCAGCCGGCGCGCAATGGCCTCTCCCAGCCCCTTTCGGCGGCCGGAGCCGGTGATGACGGCAGTCTTGCCGGAAAGCGTTCCCATCGCTTAGCCCTTCAACCGAGCTTGTCGGTAAGTATGAAGGCCAGGTCATCGGTCATGGCCTGGAATTCACCGGCGATCTTCTGCATTGTCTCGGTGCTGACCTCGCCGCCGAACATGTCCATATTGTTGACGTCGATGATCTCGATATACGCATAAGGCGGTTTCGCCTCTGAACCGAGCAGGCCTGCTGAACGGAACACTTCGAATGAATCAACGGATTTGAGGCCGTTCACGGTCGGGATATCCTTGGTCTTCGCCCAGTTTTCATAGTCGGAGGCAGAAATGCCGGGTTTGAGATTGAAAAGTGCGACAATCCGGGTGCTCATATCCGGTAACTCCCCTACTTGGTCATTCGCCCTAAATGATATATCTTTTAGGGGAAGGTCAATCAGCAATTGGCCGCCGTGCTCAGGAGAAACAGGATGGCTGACACTTCAGGCCCTCGCAAAGCAGCGTCGAAAAGAAAGACATCTGATAAGCACGTGGCACCCACAGCCCGCGCTTATGACGGGCCTCCGGACTATCGTGTGGTAGGGCGCCACGGTGTTTTCCCTGAAACGAGTCATGACGAAATCGCCCGTTTCAATTTTCTCGCTCATATGAACCGACATCTTGCAGCCAATCTGATGCCCGGCGTTGCCGAGGCTTTTGACGCGCGCGTGAAACCAGATTTCGAAAAGAAGGAAAAGCGGAGCTTCAAAAGTCGCCATGAGGTCCGAAAGGCGCTGACCGAAGATCCGGTCTGGCAATGGTGGTCCGGGCTGCGCCGGTCAACGATGGAGGCGCGTCAGCAGGCTGGCCGCTGGGTGACACTTCGCCAGGCCGATGATCTCAACGGCAAGGTGCGCGCCCTGACGGAAGGCGACCCGCGCCTTGTGCTGAAACCGGGTTTCGATCAGCCGCGATCAACGGCAGCCATCGACCATCACTGCATGCCCGGCAGCTACCATACCGAACTCGTGCCCGGCGATGTGACCGGTGCGGCCAACTATGACATCGGCATTTTTGCCACGACCGGCGGCATGCTCGGCCGCTATAACGACGGAGGCGGCGTCGCCGTAGCCGAGTGGGTAAAGACCAACCTTCCGGACTTCAGCCCCCAGCGCATCCTCGATATAGGCTGCGGCCTCGGGCATAATGTGTTGCCGCTGGCACTCGCCTATCCGGAAGCGGAGATCATCGCCGTCGAC
>JBKBVT010000212.1:0-4219 GCA_046289305.1 Hyphomonas sp.
GGCAAGACCGTCGAGGCCGAAGCCGCCCACGGCACCGTCACCCGCCACTACCGCGCCCACCAGAAGGGCGAGGCGACCTCGACCAACTCCATCGCCTCGATCTTCGCCTGGACGCAGGGCCTCGATCACCGCGGCCGCATGGACGAGACCCCCGAAGTGCGCGCCTTCGCCCAGACGCTCGAGAAGACCATCATCGAGACCGTCGAAGCCGGCTTCATGACCAAGGACCTCGCCCTCCTCGTCGGCCCCGACCAGGGCTATCTGACGACCGAAGGCTTCATTGAAAAAGTCGCCCAACGCTTCGAAACGGCCATGTCGAAGGCCTGATCTTAGTCTTTTAAGTTGACCAGAGACGGCGGCAGGGTTTCCTTGCCGCCGTCTTCTTTTGCGCAAAAGGGTGAGGGTATGAAAGGATGGCTGGTTGGGGCTATTTGCTCTGTCGTGCTGGCAGCATGCTCTTCGGAGGGCGAGCAATCAGTGAGACACTCCTCAGAACTAACCGCATGCGCAGCCCGACACAGTGCAGAGGGTGATGACAAAATTGATCAGGAAATGTTCCGCCTGCTGCATCTCGCCGCTGCCGAGGGCGAGTTAAGCGCGGAACTGGCACTTTGCGCTTTTGTAGACGAGTCAGAAGCGATGAGATTGCTAGTGGAGTTGGCAGACGGCGGGTCGTCTGAAGCTCAATTCATTCTGGCAGGCTTTTATCGTGACGGACAAGGCGTGCCACTAGACGAAACACAAGCGGCGCTTCTGTATCGAATGGCAGCGGACCAGGGACACATAGAATCACAGTACCAGCTAGGACTTGTATTGCGCACAGGAAATGGAGTGCCGCGGGACCAATTAGAGGGCATGCGCCGCCTCACTCAAGCGGCTGAGGGCGGACATCGACAAGCGCAAATGACTCTCGGCGAGGCCTATCAGCATTCTGATGCGTATCGAAATCCTTCCGAAGCAATCCGCTGGTATAGAATGGCCGCAGAACAAGGACATCCGGGCGCACAATTTGCGCTGGCAGCAAGATTTGAACGTGGGGAAGGAGTACCGAGAAACACGGTGACCGCACACATGTGGTACAATATCGCCCACTCTCAAGGTAGCTACGCTTCGGAAAAGACGATCGAGCGTATCGAGTCAGGAATGACCCGCGAGCAAATATTTGAAGCCCAAGCACTCGCGACTCAATGCTATAATAGCGATTACAAAGACTGTGGTTGGTAGCCAGAATTACAGAGCGAAAACTATTCCAACCTGACTGACGATAAACTTCCTTGGGGGGAAGCCGCGTGGAAAAGATCGTGATCCGGCCAGCCGGGCCGGAGGATGCCGAACGTCTGGCGCATATCGGCGTCGCCACCTTCCTCGACAGCTACACCTATGACATCGACGGCGCCGCGATGGTCGCCCACTGCACCCGCCAGCATTCGCCGGAAGTCTATGCCGGCTGGCTCGCCAGCCCCGCCGCCTCCGCCTGGCTCGCCGAATACATCACCACCGGCGCGCCCATCGGCTACGCCGTCAACTGCCCGCCGGACCTGCCCATTCCGTCGGAACCCGGCGATATCGAACTGAAACGCATCTACCTGCTCTCGCGCTTCCACGGCTCCGGCGCGGGCGAAGCGCTGCTCGATGCCGCCATTGAAGACGCCCGACAGCGCGGCGCCCCGCGCCTCCTCCTCGGCACCTATCAGGACAATCACCGCGCCGTCGCCTTCTATGAGAAGCACGGCTTCGCCCTCGCCGGAAACCGCCGCTTCCAGGTCGGCGACGCCCTCTATGACGACATCGTCTTGGCCAAACGCCTCTGACGTTAAGCCCCCTCTCCCGCGGGAAAGGGGGTTGGGGGTGAGGGCGCGCCGCCCTCTCCGCACCCGGATCATCCGCCGCGAAAACCCACCAGCCGCGGCACCGCCCACAGATACACAACCATCCCGAACAGTTCGACCAGCGACTGGAACACGATCACCACGCTCGCCGTCTCCCAGCCCGCGCCGAGTGCCAGCGCCAGCGGCAACACCACAAACGAATTGCGCGTCCCGAGGCTGAAGATCAGCGCCGAGACCGATGCCGGCGTGAGGCGCATCAGCCGCCCGAGGCCCAGCCCGATGACCGCCGCCCCGATCAGGAACGCCGCAAACACCAGTGTCACATCGCGCACCGCCTCCATCGCCGCACTCACCGCCGTCACCTGCGAGGCCGCGATCAGGAACACGACGAGCGCCAGCAGCGGCACCGGCAATCCACCAATCCGCGCGACAACCCCCGCCCGGCTGACAGATTTACCCGCCCAGCGCTCCGTCGCCCAGGCCGCAAACATTGGCAGCAGGATGAGCAAGCCGAACGCCACCAGCACCCGGTCCACCGACAGGATCTCGAGAAAACTATTGCCCATGAAAAGGAACAGATACACCGGCAGCAGCCCGATCTGGACCAGAAGGTTTACCGGCGTGACGGCAATCGCCCGCTCGGTATCGCCGCCCGCAAGATGGGTGAAGGTGATATACCAGTCCGTGCACGGCACGAGCAGGACCAGCAATACGCCCAGCCGGATCGCCGGGTCCGCTGGCACAAATGCCATCAGCCCCCAGACGAATAGCGGCACAATCAGAAAATTGCCGAACAGGATCGCCGCCATGAAGCGCCGGTCGCGAAACGCCGCCGGCAGCCGCGCCAGCGGCACCTGCGTGAACGTCGCATAGAGGAGCAGGCCCAGCGACGGCCAGAGCGCCAGCTCGAGCCCCTCCGCTGCCCCCGGCACCAGGCTCCCGAAACCCAGCCCGGCCAGGATTGCCGCGAGATAGATCCACACCTGATGGCGCTCAAGCGTCTGGCGTGTCATCGCGCGGTCATATCCTCCCGGTGGTAGCCGTCAGTCCTCAGAGCTTCCGGGCGCTGCGCACATGCCGCACCATACCGTCCGTAGACGTCATGACCAGCGTATGCGTATGCACCCGGCCTGTCCGGTGCAGCACGCCTTCAAGCATGGACCCATTGGTGACGCCGGTTGCGCAGAACACCGTCTCGCCGGAGGCAAGTTCGTTCAGCGAATAGGACCGGCCGAAATCGGTGATGCCGGTGCGCGCGGCGCGCTTCTTCTCGTCCTCATTGCGGAAAACGAGCTTGCCGAAAATCTGTCCGCCGACGCATTTCAGCGCCGCCGCTGCCAGCACGCCTTCCGGCGCGCCGCCCTGGCCGACATACATGTCGATGCCGGTCGCCGGATCGGTCGTCGCGATCACGCCCAGCACGTCCCCGTCGGTGATCAGCACGACGCGGGCACCCGCGGAGCGCAGCGAGTCGATGATCTCCTGGTGGCGCGGCCGGTCCAGAACGCAGACCTTCATGTCCTCGACCGCCCGGCCGGCATGTTTCGCCAGCGCCTTGATATTGTCTGCCGGGCTCGCCTCGAGGCTGACAATCCCCTCCGGATAGCCCGGCCCGATGGCCAGCTTGTCCATATAGGTGTCCGGCGCATAGAGCAGCCCGCCGCGCGGCGCGATGGCCAGCAGCACGCAGGCGTCCGGCATCGCCTTGGCGGTCAGCGTCGTGCCCTCCAGCGGGTCGAGCGCAATGTCGATCTCGGGGCCTGTCCCCGTGCCGACTTCTTCGCCGATATACAGCATCGGCGCTTCGTCGCGCTCGCCCTCGCCGATCACGACGCGGCCACGGAAATCCACCGCATTGAACGCCTTGCGCATCGCGTCGACAGCGGCCGTGTCGGCCTTCTTCTCGTCACCCCGGCCAACTTGCCGGTCCGCCGCAATCGCCGCTTCTTCGGCGACGCGCACCATGGCATCCGCCAGGCTTGCCGTTAGAACACTGTTATTCATGGTTATTCCCCAGGTCCGGTTATCGGTTCGAAAGTTATCACTGCAGACTAAGCAATTAGCTTGCCGCTTCAATGCGGATCAGCCGCGGCGCTTCCACCGTCACCCCCAGCGCCTCGATGCGCGAGATCGCCGCCAGCATCTGATTGCGCGGGCAGCGATGGGTGACGACCGCCACCGGGCTCGCCCCGCTTTCATCGGCGGAATCCTGGAGCAGCTTGTCGACGGAGACGCCCTCCTCGGCCAGCGCCTCGGTCAGCGCCGCCAGCGTGCCCGGCTTGTCGGTCAGGCGCACGCGCAGGAAGAACGGCGCCACCTCGTCGCCCTGGCCCGTCACGAAAGGCTGCGCCACATGGTGCTCGGCCCGGCCGAACGCATTGCGGATTGCC
>JBKBVT010000213.1:0-4133 GCA_046289305.1 Hyphomonas sp.
CATGCCTGGATCAATCTGGGCCGGATCGCGAAAGCGGTTGAAGCCGGCACGCTGGACGGATCCGACGTCACCGAGGAATCGCTGGTGAAAGCCGGCCTCGTGCGCAACCGCCGCGATGGTGTGCGTCTTCTCGCGAAAGGCGACGCGCCGAAAAATCTCAAGATCACCGTGACCGGCGCCTCGAAAGCTGCCGTGGAAGCCGTTGAAAAGGCTGGTGGTTCTGTGACCGTGACCGGTGCACCCCGGGCGGCCGCTGAGGAATAATAAGGGGTTATTGCGCAACCCCTCTTCACAAACCCAGTGTCGCCGCCGATCTTGGCGGCGAATGCTTTTCAGGGAGGCTCGGGCGACCGATGGCCAATGCTTCGGAACAAATGGCTCGCAACATGAATTTTGCGACCTTTGCGAAAGCCAAAGACCTCCATGCGCGTATCCTGTTTACGCTCGGGATTCTCGTCCTCTACCGGCTTGGCACATTCATCCCGATTCCCGGCCTTGACCCGTCCCAATATGCCGATCTGTTCCAGAGCCAGGCGGGCGGCATCCTCGGCTCGGTGAACATGTTCTCCGGCGGCGCGGTCGAACGGATGGGTATCTTCGCCCTCAACGTCATGCCCTACATCACCGCCTCGATCATCATCCAGATGATGGCGGCGGTCTCTCCAACGCTGGAGAAGCTGAAGAAGGAAGGGGAGGCGGGCCGCAAGCAGCTCAACCAGTATACCCGCTATCTGACGCTCGCCTTTGCGCTGGTGCAGTCCTTCTTCATCGCGTCCGGCCTCGCCGGCGTCCGGCTTGAAGGCATCGCGCCCTGGTTCTTCATCCTGACAGGCGTGGTCACGCTGACCGGCGGCACCATGCTGCTGATGTGGATGGGCGAGCAGATCACCGCGCGCGGCATCGGCAACGGCATCTCGCTGATCATCTTCGCCGGCATCATCGCGGAAATGCCCCGCGCGATTTACAACGTCCTGGCCCAGGCGCGCACGACCTCGGTCGATATCGGCTTCATTCTGGCGATCGTCGTGATGGTGCTCGCGCTGATCGTATTCATCGTGTTCGTGGAGCGGTCCCAGCGGCGGCTGATCATCCATTATCCGAAGCGGCAGCAGGCGCAGGGCTTTGCCCAGGGCCAGCGCAGCTTCCTGCCGCTGAAAATCAACACCGCCGGCGTGATCCCAGCCATCTTCGCCACAGCGCTCCTGATGATGCCCCTGACGGCCGTTGGCTTCATGGGCGGCACAGGCGCCGGCGCGTCGGAAGAGCTGCCAGGCGTCATGGGCTGGCTGGCAATGAACTTCTCACCGGGCTCCTGGACCTACATCATCACCTATGCGGTGCTGGTGGCCTTCTTTGCCTTCTTCTACACCTCGATCATGTTCAATCCGCAGGATACCGCGGACAATCTGCGCAAATATGGCGGCTTCATTCCCGGCATCCGTCCGGGCTCCAACACGGCCGCCTATATTGACTATGTCCTGACCCGGCTGACGACGATTGGCGCCCTCTATCTCGTCTTCATTTGTATCCTGCCGGAGATCCTGCGGCGATATTTCCCTCAGATTCCGTTTTACATCGGGGGTACGTCTCTGCTCATTGTAGTTTCGGTGACTATGGACACTGTCACACAGATCCAGTCGCACCTGATCGCCCACCAGTATGAGGGGATGATCAAGAAATCGAAACTCGGGGGCAAGAAGAAGTGAATCTGATACTTTTTGGTCCGCCAGCGGCGGGTAAGGGCACTCAGGCAAAGCGCCTCGTCGAGCAGCGCGGGTTTGTCCAGCTCTCCACCGGCGACATGCTGCGGGCCGCCCGGGCCTCCGGGTCCGACCTTGGCCAGCGGGTGTCCAGGATCATGGATGAGGGCGGCCTCGTGTCAGACGCCATCGTCATCGACCTGATCTCCGAACAGCTGACGACCCATTCCGACGCGCCGGGCTTCATCTTTGATGGCTTCCCGCGCACGATCGGGCAGGCCGAAGCGCTCGACAGCCTGCTGGACTCGCGCGGCGAGGCAGTGGACCTCGTCATCCGCATGCGGGTCGACGATTCTCTCCTGCTGGAGCGGGTGACCAAGCGGTTCCAGGAGCAGGGCAGGGCGGACGACAATCCGGAAACCTTCTCCCGCCGCCTGGAACGCTACTACGAAGATACAGCCCCGCTCGTGCCGCTTTATGCGGAGCGTGGGGTGCTGATCGAGATTGACGGAATGGGCTCGATCGAGACCGTTTCCATCGAAATCGATGCGGCCCTGAAACAATCGGTATGAACCACGCAGTTCTGCTGTTGACGGGCGAAAAACCGTGGCTATAAGCCTCGGAGCTTAGCTTCAGGCTTAACCGCCGGTGCGCGCAACGGGCGTGGAAGTCCCGTTCGCCGCGCATTTCATGTTTTGACATCCGCTTGAGGAGACACGGCTTTGGCCCGTATTGCAGGCGTTAACATTCCGACGAACAAGCGCGTGGAAATCGCGCTTCGTTACATTCATGGGATCGGCCCCTCCTTCGCAAAGGAAATCTGCGAGAAGGTGGGCGTTGAAAGCTCACGGCGCGTGAACCAGCTGACGGACGCCGAAGTCATCCGGATCCGCGAAGCCATCGACGCTGGCTATATGGTCGAAGGCGACCTTCGCCGGGACACCTCGATGAACATCAAGCGCCTGATGGATCTCGGTTGCTATCGCGGCCTGCGTCACCGCAAGAAGCTGCCGGTTCGCGGCCAGCGGACCCATACCAATGCGCGGACCCGCAAGGGCCCGGCCAAGCCGATCGCCGGCAAGAAGAAATAGGATCTGAACGCCCATGGCCCGCGAAGCTACCCGTATCCGCCGCAGGGAACGCAAGAACATCACCACCGGTGTTGTTCACGTGAACTCGAGCTTCAACAACACGATGGTGACCATCACCGACGCGCAGGGCAACACCATCTCCTGGTCGTCCGCCGGCGTCATGGACTTCAAAGGCTCGCGCAAGTCGACGCCTTATGCGGCCCAGATGGCCGCTGAGGATGCCGCCAAGAAGGCGAAAGAGCACGGCCTGCAGACCGTTGAAGTCCGCGTGCGCGGTCCAGGCTCGGGCCGTGAGAGCGCGCTGCGCGCCCTCCAGGCTGCCGGCCTGACGGTCACGGCGATCAACGACACCACGCCGATCCCCCACAATGGATGCCGCCCGCCGAAACGCCGCCGCGTCTAAAGACGACATATCGCCAGCGCCCCTTTCGGGCGCGGCTGTCCTTTCCTGAGGAAACTTCATGACCACTGTCAACGACCGCAACTGGAAAGTGCTGATCCGTCCCAACCGCCCTGTCGTGCAGGCCGGTTACGACGCGAAGCGCAAGGCGAAGCTCGTCGTCGAGCCGCTCGAGCGCGGCTATGGCACGACGCTCGGCAATGCTCTGCGCCGCGTGCTTCTGTCCTCGCTGCAGGGTGCAGCGATCATCGGTGTCCAGATCGACGGCGTTGTTCACGAGTTTTCTGCCATTCCGGGCGTCCGCGAGGATGTCACGACGATCGTGCTGAACCTGAAACAGGTCGCGATCTTCATGGAGTCCGACACGCCGAAGCGCATGGTGCTGCGCGCCAAGGGCCCCGGCGAAGTGAAAGCCGGCCAGATCGAAACCCCCGGCGACGTCAAGATCCTGAACCCCGACCACGTGATCTGCACGCTGGACGGCGGCTCTGAAGTCCGCATGGAATTCACTGTCGCGACCGGCAAGGGCTATGTCGCCGCTGAGGGCCATCGTCCGGAAGATGCGCCGATCGGTTTCATTCCGATCGATGCGATCTATTCGCCTGTGCGCCGCGTCGGATACCAGGTTGAGGACACCCGCGAGGGCACCGTGCTCGACTATGACAAGCTGACACTCGACATCGAAACCGATGGCTCGATGTCACCTGAAGACGCTGTCGCCTATGCTGCGCGGATCCTTCAGGACCAGCTGCAGCTGTTCATCAACTTCGAAGAGCCGACCCTTGATGTCGCCGGCGCTGCGGATGAAACCGATCTCGGCTTCAACCCCGTGCTGCTCAAGAAGGTGGACGAGCTCGAACTCTCCGTGCGCTCGGCCAACTGCCTGAAGAACGATAACATCGTTTACATTGGCGACCTGATCCAGAAGTCCGAGGCGGAAAT
>JBKBVT010000214.1:0-4127 GCA_046289305.1 Hyphomonas sp.
AGGCGGCGAGATCAGCGTCACGCCGGGCGTGGCATGCCGGAGCCGGGCGATCAGTTCGGTGACCTTGAAGCCCGGCAGCTGGCCGCCTTCGCCCGGCTTCGCGCCCTGCGCCATCTTGATCTCGATCTCGCGGCATTCGTTGAGATATTCCGCCGTCACACCAAACCGGCCAGACGCAATCTGCTTCACGGCGGAGTTCATATTGTCGCCATTCGGTAGCGGGCGGTAGCGGGCGCGGTCTTCCCCGCCCTCTCCGGACACGGACTTTGCCCCGATGCGGTTCATCGCGATGTTCAGCGTGCCGTGCGCCTCCGGCGACAGGGCGCCGAGCGACATGCCGGGCGTGACAAAGCGCTTGCGGATCTCGTTGATCGACTGGACCTGCGCGAGCGGGATGGCAGGCGCGGCCGCCTTGAAATCCAGGAGGTCGCGCAGCTGAAGCGGGTCGCGGCTGTGAACGGCGTCCACATATTTCCGGTAGATCGAATAGTCGCCCCGGTCGCACGCCGCCTGCAGCGTGTGGATCAGATTGCCGTCGAGCGCGTGCGGCTCATCGGAGGCGCGCAAACGGTAGAAACCGCCGACGGGGAGCGAGATGACATCCTCATCGAAGGCCTGCTGATGGCGAACGAGGGCGTTCTCCTCAAGGCCCGCAAGGCCGAGACCCGAAATGCGACTGGACATGCCGGGGAAATAATCCGCAACGAGGGCCCGCGAGAGGCCCAGCGCTTCGAAATTATATCCGCCGCGATAGGATGATATGACCGAGATTCCCATCTTGGAGATGATCTTCAGGAGGCCGGCCTCGATCGCTTCCTTGAAGTTCTGCACAGCCCGGCCGAGCGACATCTCGCCCATCAGGCCTTTGGCATGGCGATCGGCAATCGCGTCCTGCGCGAGATAGGCGTTTACGCATGTCGCGCCGACGCCGATCAGCACGGCAAAATAATGCGTATCCAGACATTCGGCCGAACGCACCGTGATCGAGCAGAAGGATCTGAGCCCCTGCGCGACGAGATGCGAATGCACCGCGCCGGTTGCGAGCACCATGGGCACGGCGATCCGGGTCGCCGACTGGTGTTCATCCGTCAGGATGATGTGTTCGCGGCCCGCGCGTACGGCTTCTTCGGCTTCGCGCCGGATGCGCTCCAGCGCGGCTTTCAGGGCGGCGCCTTCGAAATTCACATCCTCCGCCGCAAATGTGCAGTCGATGATCTCGGTGCCAAGCGCCAGACGGTCGAGGAGGCGCTCATACATGCCGGTAGTGAGCACCGGGCTTTCCAGCACGAACACTTCCTGTTGGGATTTGTCCGTATCGAGCACATTGCCGAGGTTCTTGAACCGTGTGCGCAGGCTCATCACGCGGCCTTCGCGCAGCGGGTCGATCGGCGGGTTGGTGACCTGGCTGAAATTCTGTCTGAAGAAATGGCTCATCGGCCGGTAGGCGGACGTCAGCACAGCCGGGGCGGTGTCATCGCCCATCGAGCCGATCGCTTCCTTGCCGCCCTCGGCCATCGGCGCGAGGATAAGCTCAAGGGTTTCCAGCGTGTAGCCCGCCGCCGTCTCGCGGCGCAGGCGCTCCTCCTTGGTGAACAGAACAGGCTCCGGGCCGGGGCCGATTTCGGGCTCCAACTCCGTAACGGCCTGAAGCCATTCCTCATAGGGCGCCTGGGCCGCGAGATAGTCGACGATCTCGCGGTGATCATAGAATTTGCCCGTGGCGAGGTCCGCCGCGATCATGCCGCCGGCGGGAATAGACCCGCGCCGGGCAATCTCGTGATCGCCGAGCGGGCACATGCCAGTTTCCGACCCGACCGCCAGAATACCGTCCGTTGTCAGAGCATAGCGCAGCGGGCGCAGGCCGTTGCGGTCGAGGCCGGCAATTGCCCAACGCCCGTCATACGCGGCAATCGCCGCCGGGCCGTCCCACGGCTCCATCACGGAGTTGCAGTAGTCATAGAGGGCCCGGTGCGCGACGGGCATAACCGAATCGCGTTTCGACCAGGCTTCCGGGATCAGCATGGCTTTCGCCATCGGCGCCGGGCGGCCTGACTTGCAGAGCAGTTCAAACACCGCGTCCAGCGCGCCGGAGTCGGAGGTTGCGTCCGGGATGACGGGCTTCACATCCTGCGTATGGTCGCCGAAGGCTTCCGAGACCATGCGGATTTCGTGGCTCTTCATCCAGTTCTTGTTGCCGCGAACGGTATTGATCTCACCATTGTGCGCGATCTGGCGGAAGGGTTGCGCCAACGCCCATTGCGGGAAGGTATTGGTCGAATAGCGCTGGTGATAGATCGCAAATTCGGAAACGAAGCGCGGATCGCGCAGATCAAGATAGAAATTGTCGATGTCCGCGGCGAGGAACATGCCCTTGTAGATCAGCGATTTGTGATTGAGTGAGCAGACATAGAAGGAGGGGATGGCAGCTTCGCGGGCCCGCCGCTCGATCCGCCTGCGGCAGATATAGAG
Source organism: Hyphomonas sp. (assembly GCA_046289305.1). Lineage (GTDB taxonomy): Bacteria > Pseudomonadota > Alphaproteobacteria > Caulobacterales > Hyphomonadaceae > Hyphomonas. Next base: position 2,470 of record JBKBVT010000214.1, read on the forward strand.
GGCGCGCTCCATCTCCTCGGTCGAGCGCCCGCGGGCATCGCGGAACATGATCTGCTCGATGGCGGGGCGGGTGTCTTTCGCCTTCTGTCCGATCACGGACACATCGACCGGCGGCTGGCGCCAGCCATAGATGTAGAACCCGAAATTCAACACCTCGCGCTCGACCAGGGTGCGCCCGGCCTCCTGCGCAGCAAAATCCGTGCGCGGCAGGAAAATCTGGCCGACGCAGATCCGGTCATTCGTCGGGTTGTGACCGGTGCGGCTCACATGCTCGCGGAAGAAATCCTGCGGCACATCCAGCCGGATGCCGGCGCCGTCGCCCGTCTTGCCATCGGCATCGACCGCGCCGCGGTGCCAGACATTCTTCAGCGCGGCGATACCCATCTCGACGATTTCGCGCCGCGGCTTGCCGTCCAGCGCAACGACGAGGCCAACGCCGCATGCGTCGCGTTCATCCTCGGGGTTGTAAGCATTGGCCTCGACCAGGCGTTGGCGGTTGGCTTCGTACTGTTTCACATAGTCAGACATAAAATTACTCCGCCGCCACTTTTGCCGACGCTTCGGCTGATTTCATTGCCCTGTGCATGGCCTCCGCCGCGTCGCGGCCATCCTTGATCGCCCAGACGACGAGCGATGCGCCGCGCACGATGTCGCCCGCCGCATAGACGCCCGGTAGGCTGGTTTCCATCGTCGCATAGTCGACGCGCACGGCGCCCCAGCGGTTCACGGTAAGGGCAGGCTCATTGAACAGGGCCGGCAGGTCTTCGGGATCGAAGCCCAGCGCCTTGATGACCATATCGGCCTTCACATCAAAAGTTTCACCGGTCTTCACCGGGCTCTGGCGGCCAGACGCATCCGGCTCGCCGAGTTTCATCCGGCTCGCGCGCACGGCCTTGGCCTTGCCCGCCTTGGTGTCAAGGATGGCTTCGGGATTGGCGAGCCATTCGAAGACGACGCCCTCTTCCTCCGCATTCTGAACTTCGCGCTGTGACCCCGGCATGTTCGCCCGGTCGCGCCGGTAGAGACACGTGACGGACTTTGCGCCCTGGCGGATGGCTGTCCGGACGCAGTCCATTGCGGTGTCCCCGCCGCCGATCACGACGACGCGCTTGCCCTCGGCATTGAGCGCGCCGGACTCATACGCCTCGACCTCATCGCCGAGATCGACACGGTTCGAAGCGGTCAGATAGTCGAGCGCTGGCAGGACGCCTTCGGCGCCTGTGCCTGGGCATTTGAGGTCCTTGGCCGCATAGACGCCGGTGGCGATAAGGATGGTGTCATGCGCCGCGCGCAGGTCTTCCAGGCTGATGTCTGTGCCGACGCGCGTGTTGAAACTGAACGCGATGCCGGACTCTTCAAGGCGCGTGAGGCGGCGTTCGACAACATATTTCTCCAGCTTGAAGCCAGGGATGCCATAGATGAGCAGTCCGCCGCCCCGGTCATAAGCGTCGTAGACGGTCACCTGATAGCCTTTGCGGCGGAGCTGTTCGGCGGCGGCCAGCCCGGCCGGGCCAGCGCCGATGATACCGGCCGACTGGGCGCGCTCCCGCGGCGGCTTGATTGGCTGTACCCAGCCTTCGGCCCAGGCCGTATCTGTTATGTATCGCTCAACGCTGCCGATCGTCACCGTGCCATGGCCGGATTGTTCGATCGTGCAG
>JBKBVT010000019.1:0-24996 GCA_046289305.1 Hyphomonas sp.
GTATCATAGCCGATGATGCCACCTTCGAGGATAATGCCCGCGAAGAGCAGCGGCGGCAGGGCCGCTTCATTCAAATCTTCTTCGCCGAGATAATGCCGGCGCATCTCGCGGATGATCTGACGTTCCTTCAGAAGGTTGTCGAGATTCTCCCGCTCGATCACGGTGAACCAGGACCGTTCGCCCGCATCCTGCAATGCTTTCAGCAGAATCGAAGTTCCGCCCTGTGTCACAGCCTTGGATAATGTCTGTACACGGTCGGAAGGTTTGAACTGTCCGGTCTGGTCCTCGAAGCGGTAAACCGCGACGGCCGCACGCTCGCGGGGCGGCGGGAGCCGGCGCAGGCTCGACTGGGTTTCGGTGCGCACTTCGGAGAGTGCCGCCTGCTGGATCAGGCCTGGATGACCATCATCGACGGTCGCGCAGGCTGGCAGGAAAAGCGGGATAATGCAGGCGGCCGCCTGCAGGAAACGGATGGGGCGTATCAAGTTACAACCCTCCGCTCGTCAGATCGCCAAGCTCGTTCCATGAGGATCCGAGATCAGACAGGGACGGCGGCTGCGCGAGCGCATTACCTGTCAGCAGACTGTCAGATGAGGATTGAGGCGTGGCTGTTGCGCTCGCGCTGCCGAAGAGATCGCCAAGTTCGCTGGCGTCAGGATCAAGCGTGTTGCCCATCAGGGGAATGACGATTTCTGTCACAGCGCCGGTCGAGACGTCTGTTATGGTCAGGGTGACCGAGTCTATTCCGCGCACGAATGTGATGATCTGGTCGCCGAAGGTTATCGTTCCCGATTCCTGCGGGTTCTGCCCGAAGATCGCATCATTGACCTGTGCAGCCAGTGATGACAGCAGACGGCTTTGCAACTGGCGCAGGAACTGGTCCATCTGAGAGTTCGACTGGGCCGGGCTGCGCGGATCGCGATAATTGTTCTGCGCGTTGGCGATCGCCAACAGGTGCGACGAGTTGAAACTGTCACCGCCGAATGACGGGTTGATTGGTGTATAAACGAGTTCCTGGGCCAGCACGGGCCCGGAAAACGATGCGAAGATGGCTGCGGACAGAAATGCCCGCGCGGATGTCCGTGATCCCACCATGATATGCGTCCCTCCTGAAGGACACATCGACCGCCAGCTGAGTGCTGTAGCCTGCGTCCCTCACACCTCCGTTGCAAAATAAACGCCACTGTCCGCAAGCGGTCAATCAGAGTCCCGTAACGGCGGCATGGCGCAAAAAAACTCGCCTGTGGAGAGGTGCGAACGCGCTGAAATCAGGGGCCCGGATCAACCCAAGGACCTTCCGTTGACAGATTTCCCGTCTGCGGAGAATATTTGACGATCTCCACCCCTCTGGAGCCTGTGCGACGGTTACGGCCGAAGCTGAGGGGCGGGGTCATCGCGCCTTCAAAATTGCGCATTTCCTCCAAGGCCAGCACAAGGCGTTCGCGGCTGAGATCGCGGCCGCTTCGCATCAAGGCCTCGATGATCACCGCGGCGGCGGAATAGGCTTCGGACTCGGCGATGATGGTTTCACGGGCGGTACCCGCGCGGGCGCGGGTACGCGCAAAGGCCGCCTGTGCCTGTGGCGCCACGCGCCGAACCGGGGCGGTCAGCGCGACATAGGTTTCGTCCGGCAGGCTGCGCCGTTCAGCCGGCGGGATTGCGGCAAAGACCGCCTGGGGCATCAGCAGCCGTTCCGCCTTCTGGCCTGCCGCCAGACAATTGGAAGACGAGAGCAATCTGGTCTGACCAGCTGAAGCATCACAGGCGTCGCGAAGGGTGACCGCGCCCCATTGCTCAGCAGCGAAACGGCGCAACGCGGCGGTCTGGTCCCCCGCGCCGGCCAGCAAGGAGAAGCCCTGTGGCTGCCCGGCCTGTTCAGCGGAAACGCTGATCACAGGCAGGCCGTGCGGCAGCGCGCCATTGTTCCCGATCGCGAGTGTCGCAAACACATCCGCTTCCGGAGTATTAACAGCAGCCTGATAGGCAAATCGCAGGCTGCGCCCATGGATGCCGCCAAGGGCATTGATGTCGGATGCGAGCACGTCCAGCAGTTTGCGCTGCGCCGTTCCGGCGGTGTGGGGGGCGAGCGCCACGCCGATCGTGATTTCGGTGTCGTTGATACCGGGATCGTTCAAAGTGTCGATGATGTTCAGGAATGCCCACAGATCCCCAAGCTGACGGTCGGACAGATCAAACCGGGGCATGGCTTCAGACAGCGTGCTTCCGCCGGGGTCTTTGCCTGTACGCACCGCCGCGCGAAAGCCGGAAACGGTGTAGGGCGGACGTCTGCGTCCCTGGCTTGCGGTTACGCTGTAGGGCCGTGTCAGTGCCCCGCGGGAGAGATCGGTTGGCACGGCCCCGCGCTCTGCAAAGCCCGATCCGGAACGCCCATGACACGACGCACATGGAAATCCTTTGGCCGGCAGGCGGACATCCATTCCGTTGATCCGTGCGGTGGCGGTGTCGAGCGGCGAACCTGCTTCCCCGAAATAGATCTGGCGGCCGCGTTCTTCGGCGTCAGAGAGTTGGGCATGCGCCGGAGCGCAGGCTGCGACGATCAGCAGGAACAGGCCGCAAAGCCAGCGTTCAGTTCCAGACATCGTCGGCGATGTCTTTGATCTGCCCGGCGATGATCGCATCGCTCAGATGTGCGGGGATCTTGCGCCACCGCGCGGTCCGCGTATTGCCAACGAGAAGTGCCGTGAGATGCGCATCGCGCTCGAACACCTGGCCAAGCTTCTGGCTTACGGTCTCGATGTTCCGTGTGGTGCCGGTCAGGAACATCCAGCCATCCATGGCCTTGAACTTGTTGCGGTAGTCCGACAGCACGGCGACCGTGTCATTCTCGGGGTCAACGGTGATTGAGACGATGAAGATGTCCTGGCCGATGCGGTCCTTCAGACGCTCCTGAACCCGCTGGAGGGTAGCATTGATGAGCGGGCATGCATCGGCGCAGCTGGTGAAGATGAAGCTGACCACGACCGTGCGCCCTTCCAGGACATCGGAATAGAATTTCAGAGATTCGCCGGCATGGCTGACCAGAACCGTATCGGTAAAATAGCTGCGGGCCTGGTCATTGCCGCGCGACGCGGAGACATTCCGCGTCTCGACCTTGTCCGAGCCATGATCATGTCCGGCATGGGCGGACGCACTTTGTGAGGTGAGCGCCGCGAGGAAAATCAGGGAAAGGAATGTCAGTAGACGGCGCATGGTCTTGTTTCCTTTTTCAATGCTGGTGCAGGCCGCCGGAAGCGGAACGCCGGGCAAGCAGTCCGCGCACGCGGCCTTCGATGACAGCGGGATCCGGCAGGCCATAGATGCGCGAGAACTCTCCCGTCGCCGTGTCGCCGATGACGATCATGGCGGTGTGGTCTTCGGGGTTGGTCGCATAGGCGTTCAACCAGGTCAGCGCCTCGTCCATGACAGACTTCTCGCCGGTCAGGAATGCCCATTGCGCGCTATGCCGGTTTGCGAAAGCGTGGAGGCGTTCGGGCGTATCGACGCGCGAATCCACGCTCATCGATACGAAAGCCAGATCGTCCGGGGACACGTCTGCGAGGCGGCTGTGGCCATCGGCCATCAGCGCGGTCGTCACGGGACAGATGGTCTGACAGCTGGTGAAGATGAAATCGACCACGATGATCCGGGAGCCGGCAATATCTGACTTCAAATGCCGGACACGGCCGTGCTGGTCGAGCATCGGCTGGTCACTGAGGACCACCAGCGAACGCTGTTCGGTTCCCTCCGGCTGCGGCGCGGCGGCGGCAGTATGGTGCGCGTGTTCATCCGTAGAAGGAGCGGCTTGGGAGCAGGCAGAAACCAGGGTAGCGAGGCAGATAGCGAATACCAATCTGTGGGCGGACGAGAAGGGAGTCATTGGATACCCCCGCTGCGCTCGCCTTCCTGGGCAACGATCGTCAGGAAAGGCAGTTTTCCATAGTCCAGCCCAACGCTTCGTACGGAAGGGTAGACATAGTACGCGCCGGACTCCGTGGGCGTGAAGGCCACTTCGAACACGCCGTCCGAGACACGCCGGGCCTTGTGCTCGGTGCGGTCCTGTCCGGGCGCGCGGAAGGTCACGACGAGGACATCATCTCTCGCATAGGGCTCGCCGCCAGCCGCCGTGTCACTCAGCGTAAAGCGGACTTTCACCGGCTGGCCAGCAGGGGCCAAGGCGCCGCTGCGGGTTTCATAAGCGATGCGCAGAGGAGCCTCATCGCGGGCAAGATGCGGGTTTGGAACCGCCGTGAAGGCGAAACACTCGATCATCTGCGGCGAGTCCATCGTCATGATCAGATGGAAATTTCCTGAGGCAGGGATCTTCACGGTCGAGACATATTCTCCGGGCGCGGTCTCCTTGATCGTGCGATCGACGACGATGGCGGACAGGGGCCGGTGGCCATATCCGCCGAAGCTGCCCATCGGGGCGTTCATGCCCTCCATGTAGTAATAAACATTCGCGTCGCCGGGGCTGACCACCATGGTGGCCGCCTCGGTCACCGCGGTGGCGAACAGGTCGGATGGCAGCAGTGTCGGCGAGTCGGCGGGCGGGCGCTCACCGGCCTCGAACCGGTTAATCGTGACCTGGTCACGGCCACCCAGATCGGCGAGGCGGATCATCGACACGGTTGCGGTCGACAGTGAGCGGACGAAGGCGAAGCTGCGGGAGAAGGAAATCTGGAAGGGCTCGCCGGGAATGGTCAGCCGGTGGACCAGCTGGTTGTTCGCCGTATCCACAACGAAGACGGCATTGGCCGCCGGGTTCACCGCCAGCAGGAAACGGCCGCCCGGCGCGACACGCATCGGGCCGAGGCCGGGCTCCAGTGCGATGGTTCCACGCACTTTGCCGCCATTGGAATCGGTAACGATGATTTCGCCGGTTTCAGCATCGGCGATATAGGCGGCCTGGGCCAGTTCGGAATAAGCGAGCGAGATCGGCCGTCCCCGGAGGGTCAGGTCACCGGTCTTACGCAAACGGCGGACATCAATGATGCTGACGGTGCGATCATCGCGGTTGGTCACGAAGGCATGGCGATTGTCAGCGGTCACCAGGAGTTCGTGATGGCCAGCCCCGGTCGGGATGCGCGCGGCGACCTTCATCGTTTCGGCGTCGAGGACTGTGACCCCTGAGCCTTCCCCGGTTGTCCCGACCCACACATAGCGCCCGTCCGGCTGCACCATGATCCGTGTGGGGCTCTCCCCGACAGCAACCGTTTCAGCCAGCCGGAAGGTTTCAAGGTCAACCGACGCGACCGAGCCAAGGCCCGGCATGGCGACGAAGACGCGCTTCTCGTCTGCCGAGCGGGCCCAGTCTTCGCCCCGTCCCGGCAGGATGACCTGGGTGAGGAGTTTGGTGATCCCGCGCACACCGATGATCGGATCAACGACCGCGATCGTCGGATCCGCGTTGAGTACGACCAGATAATAGCTGTTCAGGTCGATCATCGGGCGGATGCCGACATAGCCTGCCAGATAGGTGCCGGCCGAAGCGCGGCAGGTTTCACTGTTGAGTTCCGTCTCGTCCCGGAGCGGATCAATCCAGCCGGCTGGCAGGAGACCCGACACAGGCCGGCCTGTGCCGGCATCGGTGAACTTCAGGCTGAGGCGTGCAATTTCACCCGCCATCACCGGACCATCCGGCGACGTGACCGGATTGATCGAGAACTCGACCTTCAAGCCATCTCTGGAGATCACCGGTCCGCGCGGCGCTTCCTGACCTGGTTTCTGATGGAAGATGAGAAGGTAGGCGAGCAAAGCAATGAAGGCCGCGCCTGCGAGGAGCAGAAGCGCCGGCCTTTGGGAAAGACTCTTCGTTATGTCCATCAGCGGATACTCTAAATGTGATCGCCAGACCGGTTGCACAGCAAGAAACTGGCCAACCGGTCTGAACTGATCAGCTTACGGCGCGTCGGGTTCTTCCTCGACACGGAAGATTCCCCAAAGGCCATTGAGATTGCCGAAGGACCCGACATCCCGGTACAGATAATCGCCCGGCGCCTGCCGTGGCCCGCCCGCTTCGGTCATGACGTTCCAGGCGTTGCCTGTCACGATATTGTCGAGGGTCGTCTTGAAGACCTGGAGTGCGGTGTTCGCCATGACATCGGACGGCATGTTGACCGAGATGAAAGGCTCTTCGTGCCAGTTATGGCCGAGGATGGCGAGCGTGGTATTGCGCGCATAACCGGTTGGCTTGGTCACGCGGAACCGCGCTTCCTCACCTGGCCGTGCCCGGTAGACCGGGGTGACCGGATCGGCATTTCCGCCCTGAACGTTGGCATAAGCCCGGAAGGCATTCGGGATGGAGGCGAGGCCCGGTTCGGCATTGTCGCCAGGACCCCAGTCTGCGCCCGCGCCGAAGCCGAAGCGGAACCAGAGCGGCTCTGTGCCGAAATTGATCGCGGCCGCGCCGGCATCATGCGCGTCTTCGGGAACGCCGACACCTTCGCCGGCAATGTTCTCGACCGGTGTCCCGTCACGGTAGCGCAGGTTCACCGACTTCTGGATGATCATCGAGAAGTCGCGGAACGTCGTTCCATCGGGCTTCGTCACCGTCGCCTGGGCGGTCGTGCCCGGATCGGTCACGAAGGTTGACCCTTCCGGCAGGATCGTCAGGGCGCCGAACAGGCCCTTCTGGCCCTGTTTGAGCAAGTCCGCAGGCTGGATCGGCATGACACCGAATTCGACCGGACGGGCGACCAGCGGGAAGGCATTTCCAATGAGGGCGCCCGAGGCTTTGGATTTGCCGCTACCGGGCCCCCAGACGCGCGGTCCGAGTTCCAGGTCTCCCGCATAGAAGCGATAGGTCCGTGAACTGAGCGGCGCGACGGTCTGTACCGGGTTGATGCCGACATTTACCCCGTCATCACGGGAGATGTCATAGGCGACCTTCTGGGTGTGCAAGCCGACATGGCTCGAAGGCCGGATCAGGTTGTTGTTGAAGGTGGTCACACCCTGTGGGTCGTTCCGGTCACGGATTACCGTGTAGTGCTGCGTCACATAGGACGCGAGATCCGGGACAACGTCCGGCAGACGGTTGCGAACCGTGATCTCGACGCATTCACCAGCCGCTGCGCGGAATGTGATGGGTTCGAAATTATACTGGTTGGGCAGCCGGACCGGACAGAACGGGTTCGCCACACCGCCATTGTTGGCGTTGCAGGCCCGCTGGTCCGCCGGCGTCACCACGTTTCTCAGGAGATCCTGCGTTGGCACATAGACGAGGGCTGTCGGATCATGCAGTGGCCCGCGCATCCCATTGTTTAGCTGTGTTGCGCGCGGATTGTAACGCAGCGTGCCGCCCTGCGGGTTGAGCGTACCGCCGACATGCATCGTAGCCGAATTGTCATTCGGGATGATGGTCGTGTTGAAATTGTTCGACAGCATGTCATTCACGGAAACGGCCGTGACGTCATAAGCCCGGACCGGCGCGGCTTTGGGACACACGCCGTTGAACTCATCCCGGTTGGTGATGGTGATCGGCATCGTCCGCGGATTGTTCGGCAATGAGGCCAGGTCGGGCCGGGCCACCTCATAATTCCGCATAACGCCCCAGGAACCGGTCCAGAAGCCTTCCTGCGACGCATCCGACGCATACAGATAGTCGGAGACTACTGTTGCCTGGTCCACATCGCCAAAGATGTTGGTTGCGAAGGACGCTTTCTCGGCGAGGCCAACCTGCATGGCGCTGCGCCAGCCGGACTCCTCGCTGGATCCGAAGGATCCACCGCCCGCGAGCCACTTCACACCGTGAATGACGGCTGTGTGTTCGTGTTCGTGCGCGCCTGTCTGGATCCGCACCCGGACCGCATCGCCGGCATTTGCCCGGAGCATCGGTGTGAACGGATCGCCATTGCGGACATCACCGGTCAGCGCCGGATATGGGGTCCAGCCGAGCTTCGTATTGAGCGCGGGGATCCTGCGATCGGTACGCGTCTGCAAGGCGAACGCCAGGTCTCCCGCCAGTCCATCCGCTTGCGAGCCTTTCTTGCCGTCCGGGCCGGTCTTGTTCGGATCATAGACCCGGTAACCGGCAGGCTCGTTCCGGTAGTTGACCAGGAACGTGCCGATGTCGCTGGAAGAGACAGCTTCCGGACACGGCCTCGGAACACCGCCGGGACAGGTCGATGCGATCCGTACAGTATCCGGGAACGGCGCCGACTGCCGGTACGACGGGTTCAGCGCGTAGCGGAATGTATCATTGGTTGGCGGCTTGGGATTCCCTTGCGCGTCGACACCGGCATAGACGCCCTGATTATAGGCGTGCGCGAAATCCTGGGCCTCAAGATAGAACTCCCGATAGGAATCGTCCGAGCCGTCATTATCAAGATCTCCGGCAAGGATGATTGCCTGCCAGCTGGTCGGCCCGCCATCGGCGCGGGTGTAGAAGACCTCGCCGGTCTCGTTGTGTTTCCATGTCGATCCCGCCGGATTGACCAGCAGCGTACCGTACAGGCCGACCTGCTGGTGGGTCGAGGGGCCGAAATGGTCGTGCGTGAAAGTCACGCCAAGCCCGCGATCGCGGCCTCTGATATTGTGCAATGGATCGACGAACCAGCGCTGGATCATCGTCCGGGCACCAAGATATGTCCCGCCGGGGCCGGAGCCGAAGAAGGGGTGCGGCTTGGCCGTGAGCAGCTGGGCGCCTGTGCCTTCCTCTAGCGTGTAGCGATTTATGGCCTTGATGCGGCTGCGGACGGTTTCTGAGCCGAGCACGCCGTCTTCATAGTTCCAGCCATTGGCTGCACCGTCTGCAGCAACAAGGTCCCATTTCGGCAGGTGGATATGCTGGCCGATGATGTCGGTCGGCGAGGTCACCTGATAGTCGTCGACATAGTAGAACTCGGGCACCAGATTGGTATGGTAGAAGAGTGCGCAGTCATACGAGTTGAGGCGGAACACGAAGGGTTCAGGCGGACGGATCTGGTTCAGTGTCGGGGCCACGTCTTCCCACAGCGTGATGATGCGCTGTTGCGGGAAGTGATCGCCGAGCTTGTTGAAGACCACATTCAGCTGGATGTTCGCGGCCTTGTAGATGCGGGGGTTGTCCGCGCCGAAGGTTGCCGTGAAGAGATTGCCCAATTCGCCTGGCGCGCCGGAGAAGAAGTGACCGGACGTGCCCGTCATGAACGTCTCACCGCGGTCGTCGATGCATGGCTCGAAGAACGGTGCGCCAGGCGCCGGCAAGGCGCCGTTGGTGCGGAACGGGGCAGACTGGACCGTGCCGTTCATCAGCTGGCGATAGGACGGATGCGCGCCGCGCGCATGGAACGCCATGGCCGCCCGCTCCACCTCATTCCCATACTCGCTGAGGAAGACGGCTTTGGCCTTGTCGATATGCTTCTCGAAGCTGAATCGTGTTTCGGACGAGTGGCTGAGCCCGCCGACGGCATATCCTTCGAGGAAGTGTCGCGGCAGCCCGCCGTCCCAGCCACCTGTGGTGGGGTCTGCCGGATTACCCGCCATGTCCAGCGGCGGCGACGGTGCCCGCTGACCCACCGCACCCTCAATGCCGCCGATCCAGAAGGGATAGCCGGGATTCTTGAGGCCGGTCGGATTGAGCTGGTTGGCCGGGTCCGCCGGGTTGAGCGAGGCCAGCACGACACGCGTATCGATCAGTGACGGATCGGTATCCGAACGGTCGATGACGGCCTGACTCGATTGCGGGACGCCGCTGTTGTTCTTGTCGACCGCAGCGATGAAAATGCGGCCCGGCATGGGCGGAAGCGCCTTGCCTGGAAGCGGAATGACCGCCGGGATCGGTGTGCCCGCGATGATCTCGCCGTCCGGAAGCGCCCTCGCGCCGGCGGCGGGCTTGCCGCGCTCCAGCGCGAACGGATCGCGGTGATAGCCGGTGGCATTGGTCCTTACATCAAGGACGGTGCCGGCCTCGAACACATCGTGAATACGCCAGTGCGCCCACATGCCTTGAGCGAAGTGAGGATAATAGTGGCAGTGATAGATGGCGTCGCCGGCGGTCTTGTTGCGGTTGCCCGAACCGCCGAACGCGATCTCGTAGGTGTAGGCGCCGCCGGGTCCGATGCCCTGCGCATCCTGATAGTTGGAGTTGTCGTCGTTCGGGTTGGACAGCCACTGATGGCCGTGCAGGTGGAAGACGTGATGTTCTTTCGGCCCGGCGTGCAGGTTCCGGAATTTGACGAAGTCGCCGATGTAGGAATGCTGCACGTTCGACGGATCGTCCGGGTACTTCGCATAGCTTGCGCGGATCTGGCTGTCGCGTTCACAGAACGGATCACCCGGTTGTGGCGTGCAGAATTCGAGGCCGGCATTGGCCGGCACATCGACGAGCATCGCGGGATCACCCACCGTGAAGGACGACAGGAAGAATTCCTCATACGAACAGGACAGGCAGTCATGCGACGGGCCGACGCCGAGCCGGTTGCCGATAACCGTCGCGCCGACACCGCCTGAGCCCATGTTGATCATGAAGCTGTCGCGCACGCCGTGCAGCGTGTGCGAGAAGATTTCGTCCTCGAACCAGCCCGGAAAGGCCTGCATCGCGACAGTCTCGTCATGGAACATCGTGACGAATTCGCGGAACGGCTCGAGCCGGTTCGGAAGGGCTGGATTGCGCTCGCCCCGCGCTTCAAACGGATAGGTCGAGGCCGGGAAGCTGCCATCGGGATTGGGGCCGGCTATCACCGCGTTCAGGTCAGAATAGACCAGCCGGATCGTATTGCCCTGTTCCTGCAGCATGTTCAGGATCGGCCGGTTGCCCTTGCCTTCTGACCTCCACGGCTCCCGGTTGGGATAACGCGCTTCATAGTCGATGATCGGCTGCCCGGTCGGCGTATGGCCGGTCGTGGCGAGGCGCATGTCTTCTTCGGTCACCTGACTGCGATAATACTTCGCGCCAGGCGGTTCGATCTGAACCACCCCGAAGAGACCGTTCGAAATATTGCCCCCGGTCGCCTCACCGCCAAAGCTTGCGCCATGCGACAGGACGAGATGGGCACCTTCGGCCGAGGCATAGAAACGATAGACGCGGTTCTGGCCAGGGGCCGCAAGACTGTTGGCGCCCCGGCCAACAAAGGCCGCCGTGTCTGCAGCAGAATCGAGTGCATTCATGCCCAGCGGGGTGAAGCCGACGCGGCGCTCGGCCACCTGGTCATTGACCGTCAGAATGGAGGGGGCAGCATTGTTGGGGTTGGGTTGAGGGTCCAGCAGGTTGTTCAGCCGGATTTCGACACAGTCGCCCACCGAAGCGCGCACGACGAGCGGCCTGGGGCGCTTGTCGGGACGAAGCTGGACATTGCCTGGGGTAAGCGTGCCGCCCTGAGATTCCGGCTTGCCGGTTGACCGGTCGATAACATCCGTGCGCAGAGCATAGATCATGCCGTTGACGTTCTGCGCACCCATGCGGTTGAACATCAGCGGTTGATCCAGAACGACCACGTCCGCCCGGATCGTCCGATCACAGACCGGGAGCTGGGCATTCGCCGCCTGCGAAAAACCCGCGATCGCCATGACGCCCCAGAGGGACCCCACGGCCAACTTCAATACCCCACCCAGCAATTTCCCCTCCCAGTGGAAAAATCCACAAACGTCAGTACACGGCTTGTCCCGAGCCGTCAGATCAAACAAAAACATACATTGCGGTTAATTCATCGTCCACAGATTGCAGAAGAATATTTCAAATATCCGCGCATTCTCTCGCATGACGCGAACATTACTTTTGCTGACATATCCGTTTTGGAGAGCTTCCCTTAGGCAAAGCGCGCCAAATGCTTCAAGTTCAGTCGGAGAATCTGAGCCGGGAGGCGATGGCAAAACGCTGCGGACCCGCCTGGGCTTCAATCGAAACATGCATGGGCAGGGCGGAAGCATCGCTCCAATTCGCCTCACGCACGAGTAGCAGACCCTCGGCGCTGCGCCGGCGGCCTGAATATTCAAACCTTACATGGTCTGCGCAGGACAGGAGTGTCCGGCTGTCCGAGGCACTGGGCGCGAACTGTCCGGCGGCGGAGACATCCTCCCAGACGAGTGTGAGATCGTACCGGCCCGGACACCCAGCGCCCGGACGGGCGGCAATCGTGAAGCGTGAATAGCCCGCGGGCTTTCGCCCGGCCTGCCCATCTACGATGAAGGTCAGCTGGTCGGGCCGGCCTGCGAACACCTGCGCGGTATCCGGTTCGAATGCCCGCGGCGACAAGGACCGCGCCACCCAGCTCTCGACCAGGTGGCTTGTCTGGCGAAGCTCGGCAGCGGCATCATCGGCGTCAGCCGAACTCCAGAAGCGAATACCAGTCCGGACCGACTGAGCCACTGAAACGGAAATCAGGGCCAGCAGGGTCAGGCCGATCAGCACTTCCATGAGGGAGAAACCACCCTGCCCTGTACGCCGCCTGCTCATGGCTGAGGCTCCATACCCAGCTCCCGGCGTGTTCGGAGGGTGGAGAAGCGCGCTTGCCGCCCCGAGGGCCCCACAATCTGCACTTCGAGCTTCACCAGCCGGTCGCTCACCGGTGCGTATACAACGCGCCAGCGTGTGCCATCACCGTCGATACCATCCGACAGTGGCTGGAACCCGGCCGTCAGCTCAGCTTCTGCCATCAGCTGCGCCGCGCGCCAGGCAAGGTCCGCTGCGGCCTGCCCCCGGAGCCGCGTCTCGGCAGTTCTCGAATAAAGGTCCAGGAGCGCCACGCTCGCGAGACTAAAGACGCTGAAGGCCACCAGCGTTTCCATCAGGGTGAAGCCGGCCTGCCGTCTCATTCGGGGCGCCGCCGGTCGATCCGTGAGGTCAGCCAGTCAACCTCGACCTGTTCGCGCAGCCCGGCAGCCGACAGGGTGATCGTGCCGCCGGTGGATGACCCATCCGGCAGGAAGATCAGACCGGCCTGCCCGGCCGCCGCCGAGGAAACGAGACTGGCCTCTATGGACAGCGGCAGCTCAACGGCCTGGCCTGCATCGCCTTCGAACCTGCGCGCTTCCGGCAGAAACACGACACGGACCATCCGGTTCTGCTCCTGCGCGCTCGCCCGCGCATCGCGCAGGAGCATGCTGACATCTGCTGATGCACGGCGAACTTCGAAGCCAGGACTGCGGCGGGTCAGGCTCAGGGAGACGACCGTCATTGCCAGCGCCAGGATGGTCAGGGCGACCATTAGCTCCATCAGGCTGAAGCCGGCGCGGCCATCCGGAGTGGCGGGGGCCGGCATCATGTCTGCACCGCAAGATCGTTGACGCTCATGATCGCGCTCAGCAGCGTCAATACGATCCCGCCGATCAGCACGCCAAGCAGCAAGGTGAGCAGCGGTCCGGCGACGGAGGTCATCCGCGCGATACGCCGCCTGGAGCGTTCCTCGAGGATCTGGGCAGCCTGTGCCATCTGCCGCGGCATGTCGGCGGAAAGCTCGCCCACCGCCGCCATCTGCGCGGCGGTTACCGGCAGCAGGCCGTCCTGCAGGATCGCCTGAGACAGACGCTCACCGGTCCGGACATGGCCAGAGATGCGCAGGAAGGAGTCCCGGACGAGCTGGTTTCCTGCCCCGTGCGCCGCAACCTCCAGCGCCGGCACGAGGCTCATGCCGTTTTCCAGCAGCGCCGAAAGTGAGGACAGGCAGCGCGACGCTTCGATATCGCGCAAGAGCGGCCCCGCCACGGGCAGCTGCAAGGCCATCCGGCCGAGTGCCCGCCGGCCCTGCGCACTGCGCGACCACATCATGGCCGCCAGCACAATCACCAGCGGGGTGATCGTGAGCACCGGCCAGAGCTCCTTCACGGTCCGCGCGGCAGCCAGCAGCAGGCCCGCCGCCATGGGCGGCTCCTGCCCCGCTGTTCTCAGCACCGGTTCAAGCGCAGGCGCCACTACAAGCAGGATGACGAGGACCGAAGCCAGCGAGGTAAGCAACAGGATGACCGGATAGATCAGCGCGCCGCGCACCGCGTCCGAGAGTTTAGACTGATTGTCGAGCGCGTCGGCCAGGCGGGACAGAACCGGGACGACGGAGCCGCCTTCCTCTCCCGCGCGAACGAGGCCGAGCACATAATCCGGCGGCGGCGATCGAAGTGCTGCAAGGGCCTCGCCCAGGGACAAGCCCTGAAGGACGCCGGACCGGACGTCCGCTGACAGGCGGGCGCTGCGCCGGTCGCCAGAATCCTCCGTCAGCAGTTTGAGCGCCTCGTCGAGGGGCAAGCCGCCTGCGAGCATGGCCGAAAGGTTGCGGCAGAAGTCCCCGAACCCGCGCGTGACCTTTCGGCTGGTAGGCTTTGAATCTCCGGCCTGCGCCGCACGGGTTTCGCCGATCTCGAAAGGCGTGAGCCCGTCTGCCATCAGCAGCCGGACCGCATCGGTCTCGCTCGGCGCGGAGACGCGGTCATTCACGATCCGGCCGTTCGCTGCATAGGCGCGATAGCGGAAGTCCGGCATCAGAGCATTCCCGGGCTAGTCACCGCGAAGACTTCGGCGAGCGAGGTTTGACCGCCTGCCGCCGCCAGCACGCCTTCTTCAAATAGGGTGCGCATGCCTTCTTCGCGCGCCAGGATGCGCAGACGGCTTTCCGGCACGCGCTCCAGGATGGCCGCTTCGATCGCGGAGCTGATCGGCATCACTTCGGCGGCGCTCATCCGGCCGCGATAGCCAGTTCCCTGACACTCGGCGCAGCCAACCGGACCATGCCAGTCACCAGTCAGACCTGGCGGCAGTGCTGCTTCCAGCCGTGTGATCAGACCGGCCGGTGGCTGCACGGGCTGTTTACACTTCGGGCACAACACCCGAAGCAGCCGCTGGGCGGAAATCGCGTTCACCGTGCTCGCCAGAAGGTAATCCTCAATGCCCATCTCGAGCAAGCGCGTGACTGTTGCGGGCGCGTTGTTCGTGTGGATGGTGGACAAGACCATATGGCCCGTGAGGGAGGCCTCGACTGCAATGGCAGCGGATTCCTGATCGCGGATTTCCCCGATCATCAGCACGTTCGGATTATGACGGAGCACAGAGCGCAGAGCCCGGGCAAAGGTCATCCCGATCTCGGGCTTGACCTGGATCTGTGAGACGCCGGCAATCTCGTACTCGACAGGGTCTTCCACCGACATGAACTTTGTCTGCGGGTTCATGAGGTGGCGCAGGCAGGCATACAGCGTCGTCGTCTTGCCGCTGCCGGTCGGTCCGGTGACCAGCGTGATGCCTTCGGGTTTCCTGATGGCCTCGACCATCCGCGATTGCGCGAGGTCCGACAGGCCTAGCGCGTCGAGATCAAGATGCGCCGCCGTCTGGTCCAGCAGGCGCAGCGCGACCGTCTCGCCATGCAGGCTGGGCATGGTGGCTACACGCAGGTCGATCTCGCGGCCCCTGAGGGCAGTCCGGATGCGGCCATCCTGCGGCAGCCGGCGCTCGGCGATGTTCAGCTTGGCGAGCACCTTGATGCGCGAGACCACCGCCTCCGGCGTGCCCTCGAGCGGCAGGTTGACAGGCGTCAGCGCACCGTCGATGCGAAGACGTACGCGCAGATGATCGCGCTCCGGCTCGATATGAATGTCAGACGCCCGCGCCTCAACGGCGAGGGCAAGAACATCCTCCACCCATCGGATCACGGGGGCGCCGCGGGCGAGATCGATCAGCCGTTCGAGATCCGTCTCGGAGGCCGAGCCCGAGGCATTTGCGGTTTCCGCTTCGGTTTCACGGCGCTCCTGCGCTGACAACCAGGCGCGGATATCAGAGCGGTTGGCCACGGCCCGGCGCAGCGTCCGGCCGGTCTTGTAGGCGACCGCCTGCGCGGTTTCGTTCCTGAGGGGATCCGCCATCGCGAGTATGATCTCGCCGCTGTCCTGCTCGAGCGGAATGACATCGGAGTCCAGAAGGAAGCGCGGCTTGAGACCCAGCAAGTCGCCGGCCGGCCTCCAGCCTGCACCGGGACGGACATGCTCAAGCCCGAGCAGTCCGGCCAGAGCCGCCGAGACGGCATCTTCCGAACAGAGACCGAGTTTGACGACAATGACGGCCAGCGGTTCACTGGTCTTCGCGGATGAGGCGATGGCCCGCGCAAGTTTCGCGTCCGTGATGTGTCCGCTGGCCAGCAAGCGGGCGCCGAGGGCCTGCGAGACATCCTCCGGGACGAACGGGCCCTCCGTATGCGGCCCGCGCAAAGCGGTCTCGCTGCCCTGCGTGATCATATCCCGTGTCCCCAAACAATCGCCTGGTGCATGAACTGCACTCGCCCCGGAGATGCAAACACTTTGCCAGTCGGTAAATATCACATCACAGATAACTGAAGCGCGCAAACCGTGTTGATTGACTCTGATCGATTTGCGCCAGAAATGTGAATGGCACTGGCGGATTTTCTGGGGGACAGGAACAGCTGGTGCGGGGGACGAGTTGTATGCTGACCGAAAAGAGGACCGTCGCCAGTATTGGGGATGCGCATGGAAATACGGCGCAAGTCCTTGATTTCATTAAATGGTGGCTGTCCATATTGTCAGGCATGGTGCCGTCCTGGCTGCGCCAGGCCTTCTTCCCGGATCGCAAATGGATCTGGGTTCAGCGTACGGACGACACCTTCACGGTTTACTCCGCAAGCGGAACACCGGTCGGAACACTCGCGTCCAGCGCGAAGGCCCGATCGCGCGCTCGCTCAGGAGATGTACTCGCTGTCCTCACACCGGATGAAGCCTTCATCCGTCAGCGGCGCCTTCCGGCAAGTTCGGAGGCGAACCTGCGCGCGGCGCTCAGATTGCAGATCTCCGCCGACACGCCGTTCGACATCGACGAAGTGTTTGAAGACAGCCGCATCGTCGAGACCGAGACATCGGGCGGCATGCTGCTGGCGGAGCAGGCGATTGTCCGGCGCAGCCTTGTCCGTGAGGTGCAGGACCTCGCCAAAACATGCCGGATCGACCTTGCGGGTATTGATGTGCCCGGTACGGACGGACGCCCCAGCGGCTTCAACCTTCTTCCGGAGGCTGAACGCGCGCGCAGTGATGCGTTCCTGCCATCCCTGAACCGGGGCCTCGCGCTGGGCTGCCTGATCCTCGGCACTATCGTGGGAGGGCTCTACATCCTCTCTCTGGACCGGGAACTGGCCGAAATGGAGCGGATGACAGACGCCGTGCGCGCTGAGGCATCTGATGTCCTTGCGCTGCAGCAGGCCGTGCGCACAAGGACCGAAGCCATCCGTGTCATCGAGGCGCAATCGACCAACCCGATCCGTTTCACGGCCCTCCTCGAACATCTTGCGACTGCGTTGCCGACGGATTCCTGGCTGGAGGGGCTCGCCTATGATGGCAAGCGGGTGTCCCTCGTGGGCCTGTCGCGCTCCTCCGACGGCCTCGTGGCCCGGCTGGAGGAAATCCCCGGCGTGGTGGCGGCGCGGGTGGTGTCATCGGTGATGCGGGACGAGCGCCTCGGCGCCGACCGTTTCCGGATCGAGCTTGTCCTCGAAGAGACCTCGCCCGCCCCGCCTGCGGTCCCCGCCGCCGAGTTCGAGCCGGAGGACAACGGATGAATCTTTACGCGCTTCCCCGCAGCCGGCAGCAATTGATCGCCGGGCTTCTTCTGGCTGGCGCAGCCATTGTGGGGGCCATCCTCGTGGTGCTTCCCGGGCTGGATCATGTCGGGGCCAAGCATGCGGCGATCCGCGCCGCCGAGGCCGATCTCGTGCGTTGGCAGGGCATCGCCGCGTCCCGTGACGTCATGCTCGCCGCGGCAAGCGATCCCGAGACTGGCAGCCGCTCGGCCGCGCTGGCCCTTCCGCCGCTGACGGATACGCAGGCTGCCGCAACCGTTCAGGCGGCCATTCGCCGGATCCTGCTGGATGCTGCAGCGGACCTGAAGAGCATACAGCCGCTGGAAACGCGCAGCCGCGGGGAGCTTCAGGAAGCCGGTGTCCGGATTGTGGCGCTCGCCACGCAGCGCCAGCTGGATGACACGCTGTTCGCCATCGAACACTCCAGCCCGCGCCTGTTTGTGCGTGAGGCAAATATCCAGATGGCAGGCGGAAGCCGGCGCATGGGCGATGCTGCCGAGGAACCGGTCCTGCAGGTCCGTCTGGATGTCTTCGCTTATGCGATGCGGGAAAACTGAGTGAGGGGCCTGCCATGAGTTTTGTCCGTTTACCAACAGCTGCTGTCTCACTTCTGCTCATTGGCGCCGGCATCGCACTGCTTTACCTGCTGGCTGTCATGACGAGCTTCGGCCGCGGATCCCGCAGTTTCGAGACGCCCGTCATGCCGGGCCTCGCCGCGCCGGCCCTGCCTGCGTTAACCATTGCCGCTGCTGAAACCGGGACAGCCGCCGAGGCGCCGCTATTCCATCCCGACCGTAAACCGTTTGCGGCAGAGGCGATTCCAGCCGCTTTAGATGCGGGCGACGACAGCTTCGGCTCAGACGCGCCGTTCCTGCTCCGCGGGGTTGTACTTTCTGATGGCATAGCCCGTGCATCATTTGCCCATCAGACCAGCGGGGACATCCGCTGGATAAACCGTGGGGGGATGATTGATGGTTGGCAACTCGTTCAGGTCTGGCCGGGAAGTGTCGTGCTCAGCCGCGGCGACCAGCGCACAACGCTGCGCCTCCATTCAGGCCGGCAGACCGGCCCGGCCGACTAGCCCCGAGCCAGGAAAACCCATGATGCCATCGTCGCAACGTACCTTCCGGCTGATCCGCCAGGCCCTTCTTGGCAGCGCCGCTGCCCTGGCCCTCGCAGGTTGTGCGAGTTATCAGACTTCGCCGCCGACCTATAATGTCAAACTTACGCCGGTCCCGGCGACGCTTGCCAGCCCCAATGGTCCGGCTGTCAACGATACGCCGATCGCGGAATCTGGGGCGGCAGGGTTTGAAAGTATCGGCTCCGGACAGATGGTCGCCGCCTCCGACACGCGCGGCGGCAACCAGGGCAACATCACCATCAACCTTGTCGATGTGCCGGTGGCCGATGCCATCCAGCAGGTCCTCGGCGAGATCATGCGCCAGAATTATGTAATCGAAACGCCGCTTCAGGGTGAAGTGACGTTGCAGACCAGCCGCCCCGTGACCCGTGACGGCGCGCTGCGTCTGCTGAGCTCGGTTCTGGCGGCGCGCAATGCCGAACTGATTGATGCCGGTGACTTCTACCGCATTGTCGGGCTCGGCCGCAGCGACAGCACAGGCGCCAGCGCCGGCGCCCGTATCATCGCGCCGCGTTATGTCTCGGCCGAAGGGCTGAAAACCATTCTAGCTGGGAGCACCGACCGGTCGCTGTCCATTGAGGTGGACCCGGTACGCAACATCCTCTTGCTGCGCGGCAATTCGAGCGCCGTCGCAGAAGCCGAGAAACTCGCGGCCGTGTTTGACGTCAACTGGCTGCAGAACATGTCCTTCGCTGCCGTGCCGGTGAACTATGCTTCGCCCTCGCAGCTAGTGTCCGATCTTGAAACCGTGCTCGGCGCTGCCAATGGCGGTCCGTTATCCGGCGTTGCCCGCTTCGTGCCGCTCGACCGGCTGAACAGCATCGTCGTGATCAGCCCGCAGCCCGCCTATA
Organism: Hyphomonas sp.; assembly: GCA_046289305.1. Classification (GTDB taxonomy): domain Bacteria; phylum Pseudomonadota; class Alphaproteobacteria; order Caulobacterales; family Hyphomonadaceae; genus Hyphomonas. The sequence continues at coordinate 19,467 of JBKBVT010000019.1, forward strand.
TCAATGAGGCGAAGGCCTGGATTGACCGTCTGGACCGCAGCGGCGGTCAGGGCGGACAGCGCCTGTTCGTGATCCCGATCCAGAACCGCCCCGCGACCGAAGTGGCCGCCATTCTGACTGAGACCCTCGGCGGCGAGGCCCAGTCGTCCGGTTCGACCAGCGGTCTGCGCCCCGGTGACACGCCGATGTTCACATCCACCGGCGCCGATGGCAGCCCGGCTGGACTAGCCACGGCATCCATCGGGTCCACCACCTACAATGCTCCGCCAATCCGCATTATTGCGGATGATGCCAACAATTCCATCGTTGCCCTCGCCTCGACTGAACAGTTCAGCATTCTCGAAAACGCGATTGCCCGTCTGGATGCGATGGCCGCCCAGGTCTTCCTCGAAGCGACGATTGCGGAAGTGACGCTGACGGACAGTCTCGCTTATGGCCTGACCTGGTTCTTCCAGAGCGGCGAGTTCAACGCCACCTTCAGCGATGCCTCAAACGGCGCCGTGGCCTCGCAATTCCCCGGCTTCTCTCTGCTGTTCGCCGGTGCCAATGGACGGGCTGCCCTGTCGGCCGTCGCCGGGATCACGGATGTCAAGATCCTCTCGGCGCCCTCGCTGATGGTGCTCGACAACCGGACCGCTACGCTGCAGGTCGGCGACCAGGTGCCGATCGTCACCCAGTCAGCTGTCAGCGTCACCAACCCGGATGCGCCCATCGTCAACTCTGTCTCGCTCCGGGATACCGGCATCATCCTCAATGTCACGCCGCGTGTAAATGATGGCGGCCTCGTGATCCTCGAAATCGATCAGGAAGTCAGCGATGTGGTTGCCACGTCCAGTTCCGGCATCGACTCGCCGACGATCCAGCAGCGCCGCATCAGCACGTCCGTGTCTGTGCGCGACGGCGAGAGCGTCGCCCTGGGCGGCCTGATGCGCGAACGTCTCTCTGACAGCCGCCAGAAGGTTCCGCTCCTCGGAGATATTCCGCTGCTCGGAAATGCCTTCACGACGAAACGAACCACTTCCACCCGGACCGAATTGCTGGTCATGATCACACCGCGGGTCGTGCGCTCGACGGATGCTACGCTCAGCGTGACGGATGATTTGGTGCGCCGTATGAAGATGATAGAAGAGACCTTTATCCTTCGCCCGCTCGAACCGATTGCCTCGCACACGGACGAGGCTGGCGGGGCATCATGACCCCGCCGCGCCCGGACCGCCGCGCTGCGCGGACCAAGGGCGCGTCGCTGATACTGGTTGTCTGGGCTGTGGGCCTCATGGCGGCAATTGGTGCAATCGTTGCCAGGGACGCGCATCTCGGCGCCCGGGAAACCCGCCTGATCCGCGAAGACCTGTCGGCGCGCCTGCTGGCTGAAAGCGGCGTCCGGCTGGCGCTGGAACGCCTTGATGGGCCAGAGACCGCGGGGGGGCGCCAGTTCCCGCACGTCTGCGATCTGCCCGAGGGGCGTCTGGTCATGGACATCCGCCCGGTCTCTGCCTTCATCGATTTGAACGCGGCGCCCGAGGAACTGATTGCCGCGCTTTTCGCCTTGCTGGGCGCTCCGGATGATCTTGCCGAAAGCCTTGCTGCACGCATAGCCGACTACCGCGACGCAGACAGCCTCGTCCGCCCCGGCGGCGCCGAAATGGCGGATTATATGCGCGCCGGCATGCCGCATGGCCCCGCCAACCGGCCCTTCAGCCGGATCGGCGAGGCCTCCGAAGTTCTTGGGATGCCGCAGGACCTGCTCCAGGCCGCGATCCCCCATCTGACTGTCCACTCCTTCAGCACACGGGTCGCGCCCGCCTATGCAAGCACGCAAGTCCGAGCGGCCCTGGATACCTTTGGGGCGATCGCCTCGACAGGGCTGGACGATGATGAATGGGATCTCGGCATGGCAGGCGGGCTGTCGCTGATATCGTCTGGCGCGGTCGTCTTGCGGGTTCAGGCGGCGACACCCTCTGGACGCACCGCCAATATCGCCGCAACCTACTCTACACCATTACGCGGGGCGGACATGACACGTACGCTGATCGAGGAGCACCCCGCCGGAAACACCTTCGTGACGGCGGCCGGTGTCAGCCTGGCCACCCCGGAGCCCTGCCTGTGACGCAGGCGTCAGCGCGCCGGCCGGCCGATATCTGCGTCCTCACCGGTCCCGCCTTCGGCGCCGTCCCGGCCAAGCGAGTAAACGCGCACGCGCAGTCCGTCCGATCCGGACGTGTAGAGATACGGTCTGCCCCATGGGTCAGCCGGCACCTGCTCCTCGTCAAGATAGGGGCCCGACCAGCCGGGCGCATTCGCGGGCGCCGCGACCAGCGCCTGCAAGCCTTCTTCCGGCGTCGGATAGCGGCCGACATCGATCAGATAGAGATCCAGCGCGCTCTGGATCAACCGGACCTGCGTCTCGGCTGTCTGGGATTTAGCGCGGCTGAGATAACCGATGACGCGCGGTCCGACGACACCCATGATCAGCGCAAGGATGACCAGTGCCACAAGAAGCTCCATCAGGCTGAAGCCCCGCTGCCTCCGCTTTGTCTCTGCGTCCCACTTCATCAATACCAGTCCTTGTCCCACACCGGCGAAGGATACCAATTTTTCAGACCTCGCCAAGCACATGCCGCCCGAGAGGGGAAGTTCGCATGACCGGTATCGAGCTGTTCGCGATTTTCAGCGGCTTTTTGATCGGCTCGGCCATCGATGCGGCCGCAGACCGGTTCGAACGGAGCGAGCCCTGGCTCACGCGCCGCTCGCGCTGCCGGGCGTGTGACCGTGGGCTGCGCTGGTACGAACTGGTGCCGGTGATCAGCTGGCTGGTCCTGCGCGGCCGGTGCCGCAGCTGCAAGGGGCCGATCGGGCTGAGCGCACCTGTGACCGAGATCGCCGGGGCGTTGGTGGCTCTGGCTGCGGTCCTACTGACGCCCGCGGACATGCCTTTTGGGCTGGGGTTCAGTCTGGCATTGGGATGGCTGCTCCTGGCGTTAGCGGCGATTGACAGGCGCACCTTTCTGCTGCCCGACGGCCTCAACGCGGCCGTCCTCGCGGCCGGCGCCGTGATGGTGGCTGTTGTGAAGCCCGAGGAGTGGCCTCTGCATGTGACCGGGGCAGTCGCGGGCTATGGCCTGCTCAGGATGGTGGAGGTCGTCTACCGCCGCCTCAGAGGGGTCGACGGCCTCGGGCGCGGCGACGCCAAGCTGCTCGGCGCCATCGGCGGCTGGGTCGGGTTGGCCGGCATTCCGCCGGTTCTTCTGATCGCGTCGCTCTCGGCGATCCTCGCCACGCTCGCGACCTCGCTCGTGCGCCGCCAGTCCGTGTCCGGACAGACCGCCATCGCGTTCGGACCCTGGATCGCGCTTGGCGGATATGTCGTCTGGCTGCTCCCCCCATCCTTGTAAGTTTGAAGTACAGACTCGCTCGCTGGGAGAATGATGTTGCAGCTTCATTAAGGTTGCCAAAATGTTAATCAAGAGCAGCACGGGGACATGCTGCGCTCTACTTTCATTCAGCAGACTGGGTTTTTTCCGCAAAGTCCAAGGGGGACGCAATGTTCAGAAAAGTCATCATGGCGGCCGCGTCGGCCGCCGCGCTCGGGGGCATGTGCCTCACGGCAAACGCACAGATCGTGCCGCTCGAAATCGAGGGGCCGATGTCCGGCATTACTGTGACGAGTCCCGAAACGGGCTTCATCACCGCCATGGGCCAAGACATTTATTATGACGAAAATACAGCTTTTGTCACACCAACTTCGGACAAGACCCAGACACGGCGTACCAATGCCAACGGCGTGCTGACCAATCGTCCGCTGACGGCAACCCTGTGGCTGAGAGGTGACAATTTTGAGGGCCGCAACCGTCCTGGCTTTCTCAATGGCACCGTCACTGTGACCGGCTTCTGGGATCCAGCCCTCAACGGCACTGGCGGCATCTATGCAGAAGAAATCTTCTCTGATATCTCCGAGAATGTGATTCTTGGTGTGATCACAGAGAACCTTTGCACCAACCCGACCTGCACGGACCCTGACAACTTCATTCGCGGCAACGGGTCTGTCCCCTTCGTCGAGAACAAGGACCAGCGACTCCCGTCCCAAGCCATCGTCGATGCCGGACTATTCGAATTGGATCTCACCGGCGCGAATCTCGTCGGAAACACTTTTGGCGGAGAGGGCTACTATTCCGACGCAGCCGTCCATCCGCGGAGCGCTCCGACCGAGCGCGCCCTCGTTTATTGGGATTTTGAACTCGGCGAATATAGGCCCGACCTTTTGCTCCGCGCCAACCAACATGAAGTCTCGGTCCTCCGTATCCGCTGCAATGTTGGCGATCGTCTGGAAGTCCGCGGCTGGGTCCACCGCCCTATCAACTCCACGCTGAATCCTGCTGCCGGCATCATCCGCGCCACGATGAAGTTCCCGAACCGGACGGACGTTGTGGTCTCAGGCGGAACGCCTGTCGCAGACGCCGCTTCTCCACGCTATGCCGGCTACACCATGCGGGCCGATGTTCCGGCCTGCGCCGATGATGTCTTCGTTGAATGGGTCGTGAATGGCCTGACCGTCGCTTCGACAACTGCGCCGGTTGACCGCCTGCGCGGTGATGACGGCGAAGACTGATCAGCACACCAACAAGCAAACCCAAATGGCCCGCCTCGGCGGGCCATTTTTTGTATCTGGGAGGCGAAAGAACGACTAAAGTACGCATACGGATTTTTTACACAGTATCCGCAAATTGGCGACTCTGCGTGGCCGCAACAATAGCCGACGAATACCAGCGGTTCTGTAGAGCAATTTCTGCCACCGTTCGCCTGAAGCTGTTTCCATATTCCGGCAACCATAGCCGCAGAATGAAGCGATTTCTGCGGGATGTCTGATCCGTAGCAAACTGGCTCGGAGTTATTGGCTTCAACGAATTGGCCCCCGCAGAGGGGGCTGCCAGGCGAATGTGAACCCGTCTCCGTTATTCGCGGACGAGGGGATGTTGGGCGACAAGACGTTCGCGCCATTCGCAGAGGGCGGCATCTCGCAGCGATTTGAACCTTTCCCGCCTTGCTATGCTTCTCGGGTGATTGAAATGGTTGTGTACCGACGCTGATATCGATCCGGTTCTGATCCGGCGACTAGGTGGCGGAGAGGAAGTCTTTATAACTTACTTTCGCCGGTATTCGCCCATATCCATAAAGCACTGATTTAATGTATATTAATTTCGCCCCTTTTCGCTCCTGATCGTTGAAGTTCGGTCAAACTCGCATTAAAGTGTGGGGACGAATGTGGGGACGGAAAATCCATCATGGGACAGTTGACCGCTCTGAAAGTGAAGGCCGCGAAGACAGCCGGAAGCTACCAGGATGGCGGAGGCCTGATGCTGGTAGTGAAACCTACCGGCTCGCAATCCTGGCAACTGAGGATCCAGGTGAATGGCAAGCGCCGGGACTTCGGTCTGGGCTCGGCGTCGGATGTCTCCCTCGCTGATGCCCGCCGGAAAGCCGAGGAGCTTCGCCGGCAGTATCGATCGGGGCTCGATCCGGTAGCCATCAAACG
>JBKBVT010000215.1:0-4123 GCA_046289305.1 Hyphomonas sp.
GCCGCAGCTTGCAGGACGGCTGGAGTTCCGCACCCAGCGCATGGGCGAACTCGCCCGGCAACTGTCGCTGGACCTGCCCGCCGCTTCCGCGCTCGAGCGTGTAGACCTCAGCGCCGCCCTCAACGGACCGGCCGACGCCCTCCGCCTGACCGACATCGATTTCAAGCATGAGGGCGGACTGCTTAAAGCATCCTATGCCGGCGAAGTCGGTCTGGGCGGTGATGGCAGCCTGAACGGGCAGCTGTCTGCCTCCAGCGACAGGCTGCGGGAGCTGCTGGCGGCTGCGGACGTCGCGATGGAGCCCGGCGACACACTCAAGACCTTCTCAGCCACCGGCACAGCCCGCGGCAGCTTCTCGCAGATCGCCCTGTCGGATCTGAACCTGAAGCTCGACAACATCACCGCGCGCGGCACAGGCGGCATCGACCTGTCCGGCGAGCGCCCGAAACTGACGGGCCGTCTCGACATGGGCGCGCTAGATCTCTCCCCCTTCCTGGCACCCGCCGACCAGAAGCCGAAAGAGCCACAGCCGCTGGAAGCCTGGAGCAAGGACCGGCTCGATCTGGCCGGCCTGACCGCGGCGGACGCCGACCTGCAGATCACCACCTCCCGGCTGACGCTCGGCAGCGTTGTGCTGACTGACGCCGCGCTGAACGCAAAGCTCGATGATGGAAAGCTCACCACGGATCTCTCGCGCTTCAAGGCCTTCGGCGGCGACTGGTCCGGCCGTATGGCCGTCGACGCTTCGGCGCCGGTCCCCACCTATACGTTCGCCATGGACGGCAACAGCGTGGCGATCTCGAGCCTGCTCGGCACGCTGGCAGGCTTCGACCGGCTCACCGGCAGCGGCGCCTTCAAGGTGGACGCCACGGCGCGGGGCACGTCCATCGACGAGATCATGCGCGGCCTGAATGGCCAGCTCTCGACCAATCTCGATGAAGGCGCCCTCAAGGGCCTCAACGTCACGCAGCTGGTGCGCAGCGCGCAGTCTCTGCAGCAGGCCTTCGCGTCTGGCACTCTGAACAATCTGGATTTCCGCGGGGTACTGACACCCGCAGCGGAAACCGAGTTCACTAACTTCAACACGGTGCTGTCCGTCCAGAACGGTGTCGCCAATATCGATGTGCTGAAACTGCTCAACCCGGTGCTCGGCATAGACGGCTCCGGCCGGATCGATATCGGCGGACAGGCCCTGGACGTGCGGCTCGCCACGGCGATTGACCGTTCCGGACAGGGACAGGGCGCGGTGGTTCAGCTGAACGGCATTCCCGTGCCGATCCGTCTGTCCGGCAGCTGGGATGCGCTGCGCGTCACGCCAGACTTTTCAGGAGTGCAGTCTGCCCTCCAGGCGGAACTTACGGGCCGCGTCCAGCAGGAACTGACCAGCCGGACAGGGGATGTTGCCGGGTCTATCATCGGCGGCATCCTCGGCGGCGGCGCGCCGCAGACGCCCCCTGCCGATGGCGCAACGGAAACGCCGGCGACCCCGCAGCCGACACCTGAGCAAAGACTGGAAGACGCCGCCGAACGGGCCGCCCGCGACGCGCTTGGCGGCCTGTTCGGGCGGCGCCCTGCCCCATCACAACCCCCTGCCACGCCGCCCGCCGAAACGCCGGCCGAGGACGAAAGCGAACCGTAGACGGATCAACCGGTCTTGCTGCGCAGCGACAGGTCCGCCAGCCTTGGCGGGACGGGTCTGGCTGCCAGCGGATCGGCCGTGGCGCCTGCGGGCGTGCCGTCCGGTTTCACATTGATCAGATGGGTCAGCTGATCCAGCGGCAGCGCCCGGCTGATGAAGAAGCCCTGCAGCTCCTCGCAGCCCATGTCGCGCAGGAACTCGGCCTGGTAAAGCGTCTCGACGCCTTCGGCCGTACACTTCATGCCGAGGGATTTCGCCAGGTTGATAGTCGCCATGGTGATCGCCTGCGAATCCGTGCGCGATTCCATGTCGCTGACAAACTGGCGGTCGATCTTGATCCGGTCGAACGGAAAAGCCCTCAGCAGGCTGAGCGACGAATAGCCCGTCCCGAAATCGTCGAGAGCGATGGTGATGCCAAGATCGCGCAGCTGATGCAGCCGGCGCAGCGTCGCGCCCGTATTGCTCATCAGCGCTGTCTCGGTGATCTCCAGCTCAAGCCGCGCCGGGTCAATGCCATTGGCCGCGAGGGCGTTCACGATGGTCGCGACCAGCGTGATGGAATGGATCTGGAGCGGCGAGATGTTAACGGATAGGCGCATGTCCGGTGGCAGTCGCACCGCCTGGGCGAGCGCAGCCCGGATGACCCATTCACCCATACGGGTGATCAGGCCGTTTTCCTCCGCATGCTCGATGAATTCGCCCGGATAGACCAGACCGCGCAGCGGATGATCCCAGCGCACCAGCGTTTCGCAGGCGACCACCTTGTGGCTCGCGGCATTTACAACCGGCTGGAAGAATACCCTGAGCTCATCCTGCTCCAGCGCCCGCTGGAATTCCTCCCGGATTTCCAGGCGTGCTCGCGCCCGGTCTTCCAGCTCCTCCGAGAACATGCACCATTTGGCCTTGCCGAGATGCTTGGCCTGGTAAAGCGCCAGGTCAGCATGCTGCATCAGGACGCGGGCTTCCGGGACTGTTTTATCGAATATCCGTACACCGATGGAGGCCGAACAGTTCGCATTCGATCCCCAGATGTCATACGGCTGGCCCATCTCGGTGGACATCCGGTCGAGGAACATCTCCAGCTTTTCTTCGTCCGGACGCTGAAGGATCAGAGCAAACTCGTCGCCGCCCAGGCGGGCAATGAAGTCTTCGGACTCGCAGATGCTGCGCAGCCGGGCAGCAACCTGCCGCAACAGCTCGTCGCCAGCCGGATGGCCGAGCGTGTCGTTCACCCATTTGAAATTGTCGAGATCCATGAGGAGCACAGCCTGGCAGGCAGGCGGCGAAACAGGCAGATTGAACGCATCCCGCATCCGCTCCTGGGCTGTCACGCGGTTCGCGAGGCCCGTCAGGCTGTCGAAATGGGCCATCCGGGCGATCCGGTCTTCAATCTCTTTCGACTGGGTCACATCGCCGGCAACGCCCCGGAAGCCCTGGAAGCGCCCATTTTCGATGACCGGCTTGCCGGTCACGGACCACCAACGCGCCTCACCCGGCCCTCCTTTGAGCTGCAGGACGACATCGCGGAAGGGCGACTTGCTGGCGAGGGCCTCCTCAAGGGCGTCGCGGCTTTCTCCCGGCTCGAAGATCGAGGGGAAACTCTGCCCGATCGGCATGCGGCCCGCCGCCTGGCCAGACGGTGCGCCGTCGCCCTCCAGTCTCAGGGGGATGTTGCAGAGGACGCCGGACGCATCCGTCTGCCAGAGCCAGTCCGACGCGCTTTCTTCAAAGTCACGCAGGAGCAGGCTGATCAGCTGGGACTGTTCATGGATGGCCGCCTCGCCGAGATATTGCTCTACGAACTGGCGATGGGTCCACCGCACCGCAACGATGAGCAGCATGAGATAGAAGACCATCATGGCCGACAGCACCACATATTGCTGGCCAGACTGGAACAGGAGAGCGATGGCCATGCCGAGACCAGCCGGCACCATGAAACTGAAGGCCGCCTGCGGGATCCGCGACAGCAGGAACCCGCCGGCAAACATCATGCCCGCGGCAATGATCCCCATTACCATGTGGCCGTGCGGATCGCTGCCCATACTTGCGATGACCGGGCCTGTGCCCCACAGGAGGCCGTTCAGAAGCGAGACTTGCGAATAGTCGCGCAGCGCCCGGCGGTTTTTTCGCTTTTCAGGTGCAATCTTGAGAAACTGTACATGCTTCAGAAAAGCGGCGAAATTTACCGCGAGTCCGACCCCGGCCCACATGATCAGGATATGAAACGGCGTGTCGCGAACGAACATCGCGAGGACGGCAAGAATATTGGTGATGTTCGACAGGAGGATGATGCGGGTGATACGGCTCATGGACAGCATCTGCTGGGCCTGCAGCCCAGCAAGACGGTCTGCCGGGACCGCAATCTCGGTAAACCACCAGCTATTCTTTTTCTCGCCCTGCTCGGTCAGCATTGCGGCCAAATCTCCAAAATATCCGGTAGATCCCCAGATCCCATGGGCGATTTCTATCAGGGAGAGGTTAGCC
>JBKBVT010000216.1:0-4054 GCA_046289305.1 Hyphomonas sp.
GCGACGTTCTCCCCCCGCCGGGCCTATACCGCGACTGCCTGACGCTGGACGCGTGCCTGCCGCCGTCATAAGTCTGGCGGCAGAGGAGACGACGCGATGCACATGATCCAGCCGATGACCGAGGACCAGGCCGCGATCCGCGACGCCGTGGCAAAGACCATGGAGCCGTTTGACGACGCGTACTGGGCGAAGACGGACGAGACGGGCGATTGGCCGGAAGCGTTCTGCGATGCGATGGCGAAGGGCGGCTGGCTCGGCATTGCGTTTCCGGAGCAGTATGGCGGCTCCGGCCTCGGCCTGACGGAAGCGGCGCTGATGATGCAGACGGTGACACGCACGGGTGCGGGCTATTCCGGCGCCTCGGCGATCCATCTGAATATCTTCGGGCCGAAGCCCTTGGAAAAATTCGGCACCGAGGAGCAGAAGCGCGAAAACCTGCCGAAGATCATCTCAGGCCAGGAGAAGATGTGCTTTGCCGTGACGGAGCCGAATTCCGGACTCGACACCTCCAGCCTCGAGACCAAGGCGGAGCGGACGAATACCGGCTATACCATCTCTGGACGGAAGATCTGGACGACAGGTGCTCAGCGCGCAGACAAGATCCTGATCATCGCGCGCACGACGCCGAAGGACCAGTGCGCGAAGCCTTATATGGGCCTCTCGCTGTTCTACACCAATTTCAACCGTGGACGGATCGAGGCAAACCCGATCCCGAAGATGGGCCGCAAGGCGGTCGAGTGCAACACGCTGTTCATCGACGGGCTGGAAGTGCCTAAGGAAGACCTGATCGGCAATGAGGGCGACGGATTCAAATACCTGCTGCAGGGGCTGAATCCCGAGCGCGTGCTGTTCGCGGTCGAGTCCATCGGGCTTGGTTTATCGGCGCTGGAGCGCGCGGCGCGCTATGCCAAGGAGCGGGTCGTGTTCGGCCGGCCGATCGGGCAGAACCAGGGCATCCAGCATCCGCTCGCCCGTTCGTGGGCGGAGCTTTCAGCCGCCGAACTGCTTGCTTACAAGGCGGCGGCGCTGTTCGATGCCGGCCAGGATTGCGGCGCCGAGGCGAATGCCGCGAAATATCTGGGAACAGAAGCCGGCTTCACCGCCTGCGAGACCGCCGTGCTAACCCATGGCGGAATGGGCTATGCCAAGGAATACCATGTCGAGCGGATGATGCGCGAGGCGATGCTGGCGCGCATCGCTCCGGTCAGCCGCGAGATGATCCTGAACTTCATCGCCGAACGTGTGCTGGGCTTGCCGAAGAGTTATTGAGGCCGGCTGCTCAGACGGGCTTCAGGTAGACGATGATCTGATAGGCATCATCCAGCGAACGGTCGTAGCCGACGCGTTTCCATCCGGGGGCGAGGCTATCGAGATATTCGAAGGACATCGACGTATCGCCGTAGGTGATATCGCCGTCGATCGGCTTGCGTTGATGGGGCATGAAGACGAAGCCTTCCTTGCGGTGTTTCTCCTTCAGGGCTGCCGCCTGTTTCACGAAATTTTGGTCCATGTCCCAGTATTCGAGCGGGCGGATTGTGATCGCCAGGATACCGTCCTTTGCGATCACTTTCCGCAAGGCGGCGAGGGCTGTCCGGGTCGCTCTGAGCGACGTGTGCGTAAAGACTGAGAAGGCGTAGATGAAATCGAAGGCTCCGGCGGGATAAGGCAGCGATTCCGGCAGATAGTCCGTCACATCCAGTCGGCATTTGATGCCGTCTTCAGTGCAGAGTTTGATTGACTCGTCCCAAGGGTCGCAGCCCACCAGTTGTGAATTGTCTGCGTAAAACATCATCAGGCGAAGCAGGCGACCATAGCCACAGCCATAGTCCAGGATCCTGGCCCCTGACAGGGATTTGCGTGTTTTAGCTTCATAGCTCGCGCGCACCGACCTGACAAAATTCAGGCTCTGGCGCAGCAGTGTGGTGCCATCTGCGCCAGTCCAGGCGCGCTGGATCTTTGAAGCAGCCATGGCAGGGAGTCTGGCCGACATCGCCGGAAACTGCTTGGACGGCATCGTCAGCATTAAAAGGCCGAAATCATCGAGCGACAGTTCACGCAGCTTCGTGAACATCCTGGCTTCGTCGCCGTCAAGCGCCGCGCGCTCAGCTGCTGCCAGCGTCGCGTATGCATACTCGAATAACTTTGTACCAACCCGCTACGAAAACACCTTGGCCGTGTTTGCATAAAGCACGCTGTTGCACAACGGTTGAACACTAGGCGCGCTTTTCCGTTGCAGGTGCCTGCTATCCCTAGCGGCTAGCGCCGCCGGAAGAACCGCATGGCGCCGACGAGGCCCGCAATCGCCGAGCCGAGGCCGCCGAGCAGGACGAACAGGGGGTTTGCCTGGTCGGCAAAGGCAATCGCCCGGTTGATGCCGGAGACGCGCACCGTCACCGTGTCGCGGAAGGTGCGCAGCGGGACGACATTGTCGGCGTCAATGGCGAAGATCTCGAAGGTCAGGTCATGGTCACCGGCAGTCAGCGCCGTCACCGACCAGCGCCAGGTATTGTCGGTGATCGGCGACAGCATCTGAACCGGGGGCGAGGTCGGCGTGATCGAGAAGGCGGCGCCGGAGACGCGCACCTCGACCCGCTCGGAGACCAGCGCCTCGCCGGTTCCGACGATCCCGCGGCCGGGCAGCGCGCCGGTCGCATCCTCGCCGCTTCCGGTGGCATTGATGGCGAAGGTGACATCGAAGGGGCGTTTGTATTCGGCCGAGCGCGGCGTCTCATGCGCGACCGGCACGGTTTTCAGGGAGTCGAGGAAGGAGGCTGAGACGGCAGTCGTCACATCGGGATCGCTGATATCGACCGGCGCCGCGGAGCGGGTCGTCATGCCGGGCGGGGCGGCTTCCAGCATCGGCTGGAAATTATAGTCTTCCTCGCCAGCGGAGGCGATGTCAGCAGTATCCTCAGGGTCTGAAGGCGCAGGCTCTGAGCGGGCCGCTTCGACCGGCGGCGGAGGCGGCGGCGGTGCATCAAAAATCATTTCGGGGGCTGTATGACCGGCAGGCCGGTAGTGATCCATCAGGGCCGCCGCCCCGATACCGGCCGCAAGAATGCCGCCGAGCAGCAGAAGGATCGAAATGAAGCGCATCATGACCGGCATATCCCCGTTGAAATCGACAGCAGTGTAGCAAAGTCAGCGAGGCGTGACACTGCCCCGGCTCGCTTCATAGAAGGCAATTGCGGCAGCATTGGAGACGTTAAGGCTTTCCATCTGCGCTGAGATCGGGATCCGGGCGAGTTCGGCGCAGGCCTTGGCTACGGCGGGGCGCAGGCCCGAGCCTTCGGCGCCCAGCACGACCGCGAGCTTTTCGGCGCCGCGGACGGCAAGTTCCAGCGGCCGCTCGCTCTCGCCGGCGAGGCCGACCGTATGGAAGCCGGCTTCGGCGAGGGTCTCCAGCGCGCGGGCAATATTGACGGCGCGGATCTCGGTGACGGCTTCGATCGCGCCGGCGGCGCTCTTGGCGACGATGCCGGTGATGGGCGGCGCATTGCGGGTCTGCAGGACCAGGCCGGTGAAGCCGAAGGCGGCGGCCGAGCGGAAGATTGCGCCGAGATTGTGCGGGTCAGACACCTGGTCGAGTACGGCGAGGCGGGTGGCGCCTGCAGCGATAACATCATCGAGCAGGGCCTCCTCCAGAGGGTCCGCCACGGCCGCAATGCCCTGATGGACGGCGCCGGCCGGCAGGCGGTGGTCGAGCTCCTTGGCGGTGACGATCTGCGGCGGAAGCGGCGCAGAGGTGATCTTCTGGGCCGCATTCTCGGTGGCCAGCAGGGTATGGAAGTGCCGGTCGGGGTTGGCGAGGGCGGCCATGACGGCATGGGTGCCCCATAGCCAGACGCGCTCGCCGGCCTCGTCGCGGGTTGAATTGTGCGGACGCTCAGGGCGATCCGGGCGGGTTGCCAGATCTGCCTGTGGCCGCCGCTTTGGGTGGTTGCGCCGCATGTTTTTCGTCCCTATAAGGCCGCTTCCGGCGTCGAACCGGGGCGGGAAACTGCCCTTGTGAAGCGCCTGCGCGGCGCCGTCAAACGGCGAGTGGCTGCGGGGT
>JBKBVT010000217.1:0-4054 GCA_046289305.1 Hyphomonas sp.
GGTCATAGAGCGGGTTTAGCCGTTTCCAATCTGAGTGTGAACCGGAAACAGGTGCCCCCACCATGCGGCGAAACGGCGAGAATCGCGCCGCCATGCGCCTCCACGATCGTCTGGCAGATCGACAGGCCGAGGCCCATCCCCTGCGACTTGGTGGTGGCGAAGGGCTTGAAGATCGTCTCCTTCATCTCCGCCGTCAGGCCGGGGCCATTATCGCAGACTTCGACCGCGACGAAGCCCTCCGGTGTGCCGGGCGGGATCAGGGCGCGCACGATGATGCGGGCTTCCTGGGTTTCGGACAGGGCGTCGATGGCATTGCGGATGAGGTTGATGACGACCTGCTGGATCTGGATCGGGTCGCCCATGATGCGGTCGATGCCGGGGGCGACGTCCAGGGTGATGGGAATGTCCGACAGGTCGCGGGAGATGCGCGACAGGGCGATGGCATCGGCCAGCAGCGGGGCGAGCATCACGGGGCGGGCATCGACCTCGCCGCGGGCGACATAGGAGCGCAGCTTGCGGACGATCTCGCCGGCGCGGACCGCCTGGCGGGCGGCTTCGGTGAGGGCTTCGCGCAGGATTTCGCGGGTCTCGGGGCCGGGCGTGTCGAGCAGGTCGCGGCTGGCTTCGAGATAATTGGCGACGGCCGTCAGGGGCTGGTTCAGCTCATGCGCGAGGGCGGAGGCCATGGTACCGACCGCGCTGAGGCGGGAGAAATGGACGAGTTCGGACTGCATCTCCTGCATGCGCAGTTCGGCGCGCTGCTGGTCGGTCAGGTCGCGGATGAAGGCGGTGAAGACGAAATGCTGATCAATCCGGGCTTCGCCGATCTTCAGGTCGATGGGAAACAGCGTGCCGTCGGCGCGGGCGGCGATGACGACCCGGCCTTTGCCAATGATCTGGCGCTCGCCGGTGCGTAGGAAATTGCCGATATAGGTGTCGTGATTGGCCTTGTCGCGCCCGGCCATGAGCCGCGTGACCGGCTGGCCGACCATCTCCTCGGCGGTGAAGCCGAACAGGCGCTCGGCTGCGCGGCTGAAGGCGAGGATGGTGCCGGCTTCATTAGTGACGACCATCGCATCCGGCACGGAGGCGAGGATCGATTCGAAATGGCTGTGCAGCGCCGGCGCATCGAACTTGCTGAACGGGGTATGCGGGGATTTTGACGGGTCGCTCATGATCCGGGCTCCCTTGGCCTGTGCTGGTGTTTGCCCTCAGCCGGGGCGCAAGGCAAGCCGGAGCGCGGTCAGCGCAGCTGGGCGCGGGCGGCAGTGGTTGCGCGTCTCAGGCCCTGCCAGACCGCGAAGGCCATCAGCCCGGCGCCGCCCAGCATGGCATAGCAGCCCCAGCAATGCAGGCCCGCCAGCATCAGGCTGTCGGCGCCGTGCGTACCCGGCAACGGCGAGACACCTCCGCAGCGAAAGGCGAGGAAGTCGGCGAGTTGGGCCTGGCGGCCTGCCTCGGCCAGCGTCTGGCTGAATTTTCCGGCGCCGGCCGCGGTCAGCGCCGCGCCTGTGATGGCGAGTTTCCACATCGGATGCCTCCTATTGTTGCCCTCCCGCTTTGCGCCGCTGCGACAGGCACGCCCATCCGTACTTACCCCTATACAGATGCGCCCCGGCCTCGGGCATCCCGTCGCAGACAAGCCGATTCACGGGCCCGGCAGGAGGGGTGATTTTCTATGAACATGCAGGCACGCATAACCGAGCGGTCAGGCGCCGGTTACAGTATTGGAACGGTCAGTCTGCTGACAGGCCTCGTGGCTTTCGCCGTGCTGCTCATCGCGGCAAATGCGGCAGACCCGATGATGGCGGCGCATGGCTGGATCTTTTTCTTCCTCGTCGCGGGTGGCCTTATGCTCACCGGCTTCTGGGCCGGCGCGCTGAACGGGAAGAACCCGTTCAATCCGGACTTCTATGAGGACACGATCGTCAAGTTCGGCGTCTTCGCCGCCATGTTCTGGGGCATTGCGGGCTTCCTAGTGGGGCTGATCATTGCGCTGCAGCTGACCTGGCCGGGCCTGTTCTATTTCCCTGAGCTGGGCTGGACGAATTTCGGGCGGCTGCGCCCGCTGCACACCTCGGCGGTGATTTTCGCGTTTGGCGGCAACGTGCTGATAGCGACCAGCTTCTATGTTGTGCAGCGCACCTGCCGGACGCGGCTGGCCGGGGGCATGTGGCCCTGGTTCGTGTTCTGGGGCTACAACCTCTTCATCGTCATCGCTGGCACCGGCTATCTTCTGGGGGTTACTCAGTCCAAAGAGTATGCCGAGCCGGAATGGTATGCGGATCTGTGGCTGACCATCGTCTGGGTCGCCTATCTCCTCGTCTTCCTCGGTACGTTATGGAAGCGCAAGGAACCACACATCTATGTGGCGAACTGGTTCTATCTCTCCTTCATCGTCACCATCGCGATGCTGCACATCGTCAACAATCTCTCCATTCCGGTCAGCCTGACGGGATCGAAGAGCTATTCGATGTATTCGGGCGTGCAGGACGCGCTCATCCAGTGGTGGTACGGGCATAATGCCGTCGGCTTCTTCCTGACGACGGGCTTCCTCGCCATCATGTATTACTTCATCCCGAAACGGGTGAACCGGCCGATCTATTCCTACCGGCTGTCGATCGTGCACTTCTGGTCGCTGATCTTCATCTATATCTGGGCCGGCCCGCACCACCTGCACTACACCGCCCTGCCGCAATGGGCGCAGACCCTCGGCATGGTGTTCTCGGTGATGCTGTGGATGCCGAGCTGGGGCGGCATGATCAACGGCGTCATGACGCTGTCCGGCGCCTGGGACAAGCTGCGCACCGATCCGGTCGTCCGTATGATGATCGTCGCGCTGGCCTTCTACGGTATGGCGACCTTCGAGGGTCCGCTGATGAGCGTGCGCGCCGTCAACGCCCTCTCCCACTATACCGAATGGGGCATTGCGCACGTCCATTCCGGCTCGATGGGCTGGGTTGGCTTCATCAGCTTCGGCGCGCTTTACTGCCTCACGCCCTGGCTGTGGAAACGCAAGGCGCTCTACTCCAAATCCCTGGTGGAATGGCATTTCTGGCTCGCGACGCTGGGCATCCTCTTCTACATCGTCGCGATGTATGTGGCCGGGATCACCGAAGGCCTGATGTGGCGCGCTTACAACGAGTTTGGCTTCCTTCAGTACGCCTTCATCGAGACCGTCAAAGCCAAGCACATCATGTACATCATCCGGGCCTTTGGCGGCGCGCTGTTCCTGATCGGCGCCCTGATCATGGCCTACAACCTGGTGCGGACCGCCATGGGTCATGGCGAGGCGACCGATGCGGTCGAAGACAAGCCCAAGACCAAAGCGCCCGCCCCAGCCCTTCAGCCTGCTGAGTAAGGATCCCCGACATGTCGATCTTCAAACGCCATGAAAAAATCGAGCGCCACTCGCTCGTGCTCACAGTCGGCATCCTCGGCGTCGTCGCCATTGGCGGCATCGTGGAAATCGCGCCCCTCTTCTATCTCGAGAATACGATCGAGCAGGTTGAGGGGATGCGGCCCTACACACCGCTCGAGCTGAAGGGCCGCAACATCTATATCCGCGAAGGCTGCTATACCTGCCATTCGCAGATGATCCGTCCCCTGCGCGATGAGGTGGAGCGGTATGGGCATTATTCACTCGCCGCCGAGAGCATGTATGACCACCCGTTCCAGTGGGGCTCCAAGCGGACCGGGCCGGACCTGGCACGTGTGGGCGGGAAGTATTCCGACGAATGGCATGTCGACCATCTGATCGATCCGGTCTCGGTCGTGCCGGATTCGGTCATGCCGCCCTATGCGTTCCTTGCGAGAAAATCGCTGCGCTATGACGATGTCGGCGAGCATCTCAAGGCCCTGCGCTTTGCAGGTGTGCCGTACACCGATGACATGATCGAGAACGCTGCGTCTGACCTGCGCGCACAGGCGATGCCCGGCGCGGACTATGACGCGGAGGACGGCCTGCTCGCCCGCTATGACGCGGCGGCGGGACGGGCCGGAACCGTCAAGATCTCCAACTTTGACCAGAACCCCGCCCGCATCACCGAGATGG
>JBKBVT010000218.1:0-4021 GCA_046289305.1 Hyphomonas sp.
GGTGTTCCGGCAAAGGCGAGACGGTGGGTATAGCCAGATGCGCCGAGCCTTTCGGACAGCATCGCTGTCATTCCGGCCTCACCGCCGAACAGATGCGCGCAGCCGGTGGTCTCAAGCATCAGCCCCTCCGGCCCATCGAGGGCGACATGCGGAGACGCGCGCACCATCCAGTCCGCCAGCGCCCGGAGGCCCGCCGCGTCGGCGTCGCGGTCAATCTGTTCCAGCCCCAGATGCGGCAGGCTCGCCCGGGCATCGCTGACCCGCATGCCGGGATGCAGCCCGCCGGCACGCGCCGTTGCATTCACCGCTGCCAGGACCAGTCCGTGAGTTGATTTTTCATAGAGCGCGAAGGGGCGCGGCTCAGCCTGCCCTGAGGCGGCGGGGCGCGGCCGGCCCGCCTGCCGGCTTCGCCGCAGCCTGTCCAGCGGCCAGTCCGGAAACCAGATTGAGAGATAGCGTTTCATCATTCCACTCGAGATCAAAATCCTTGCCGGTCATGTCCGGGGCCGTCCGGGCCCGCTCCAGGACCGCGCGCCACCGGGCATGGCCCGGCGCGGCGGCGTCGTAAGGGTTTGCCGCCGAAGGCTGCGCGCGGATACGCCAGCGGGTGGCGGCAGCTGTCGCGCCTTCTCTTGTGTAAGGCAGCAGCAGCGTCACGGGCACACCGTGCCGCGAAGAGGCAAGCGTAAGGCGCCGCGTGGCGGTGAAGTCCGCTGTCTCCAGCTCGGCCATGACATGGCTGACAGCGCCGGATGCCACCGCCTCCTCAACCGCCCAGAGCACAGCCGCGGCCCGCCGGGTGATCAGGTTCAACCGCAGGGAAGACCGGCCCGGGAACGGTATCAGCCCGGCCTCACTCAGCCTCCCGGCATCATGGGCGAAGCTGTCCTGCGCAATCCACAACAGGGCGCCAGATGGCACCCTCCTTGCGGCCGCGAGGACGAAGCCGGTTGCAGCGGCCCTGTCGCCATGGGCATGATCTGCCACCTCATGCAGCCCCTGCTCTCCCAGCCCAAAGGGAAAGGCCGCAGCGTGTACCGGCGGCGCACGGGCCGGACCGATCAGGCCCTTCTGGCGGAGTATGGCGAGGCTCATGAGTTCTTGTTTTGTTCTTTTGTTCGCCAGAGTCAAGCGGAACCCTCGCAAGGGCAGAGTCGCGCACAACAGTCTGAAGGCGTCCCGCCAACGGTCCCGCAGGGGCCCAACTTTACCATTCGCAAACTGTCGATCAGCCGCACGCTCTCCGATTTCTGCTAGGACGCGCTCACCGAGGGGCTAACGGCCGCATCGAACCAGCTGATTTAAGCCGCGCAGATGTCCCGATCGCGCACTGCACGGCCTCAGGGCAGGACGTGCTACCAAATGGGCGTCGCGCCAGCTACTCCACAAACACGATCCAGCCCCGCTCCGGCGAGCGGATTGCAAAAACGCGTCCGGGTCAGCCGCCACTCTGCGGCACGGCCAGGAAATGCACGCTGAAGAGGCGTTTTGGATCCGTCCAAACGGCTGCCGACCTGAAGCCGGCCTCCGCGGCAAGATCGGCAAAGCTTTCCGCATCATACTTGTGCGAGGATTCCAGATGCAGCTTCTCGTCGCGGTCAAACCGGATTTTCTGTCCACTGACGGTAACGTTCTGACGGACCTCGCTTATGAGATGTATGTCTATCGCCTGGCTCCGGGGATTGTAGCGTGCGTCATGCCGGAAATTCTCCAGCTTGAAGTCACCGCCAAGCTCGCGGTTCATCCGCCGCAGGATATTGAGCGAGAAGGCGGCGGTGATGCCCGCTTCATCATTATAGGCCGCTTCCAGAACCGGCACCGGCTTGATGAGGTCGACCCCGACAATCATGCCGGCGCCGGGCCCAAGGCGGTCTTTCCAGGTAGCCAGAAAGCGGCGGGCGCCGACCCGGGTGAAGTTGCCAATGCTCGATCCGGGGAAGAATCCGATCGCCCGCCCCTTTCCGGTCAGCGGGAGACCGAAGGGCTGGGAGAAATCCGCCCACACCGCATGTACGGGGAGGCCTGGATAGTTGATGGCCACCTGCCTGGCCGCAGACAGAAGAATGCCTCTTGATATATCGACAGGAATGTATGCCGCCGGCGCCTCGAGGGCATCGAGCAGGGTGCCGATTTTACGCCCTGCCCCGGAGCCCAGCTCGATCAGGCGCGCGCCAGGACCGGCGAGATCTGCAATGTCGCCGGCATGTTGCTCGAGGATCTGCATTTCGGTTCGGGTCGGATAATATTCCGGCTGCTGACAGATCCGGTCAAACAGGCGGGAGCCGGCCTCATCATACAGGAACCGGAACGGCAGAGCTTTATCCGTACGCGACAGACCTTCGATCACGCCTTCCGCGAACCGGTCGGGGCCGGGATCATGGTCGTGAACATGGATCAATGCGGACGGCAGCGTCTGTTGGGGGTCAGGTATCCGCTGCAAGACGCACTCCCGAAAAAGCCCAGCGCGCAGCCGGGGGGAAGTAGTTGCGGTAGGACAGCCGGGTATGACCTTCGGGCGTAATCGACGCGCCGCCCCTCAGGACCATCTGGCCGGACATGAACTTGCCATTGTACTCGGCGGCTGCATTCCGCGCTGTACGAAACCCCGGATAAGGCGTGTAGGCACTGCTCGTCCATTGCCAGACGGCGCCGGCCATCTGGCTAAGACCCCGGCGCGGTCGCGGGGCAACCGGATGGAGGGAAAAGCTGTCTTCTGAAAAATCTGCCTGCGCGGCGCGTTCCCATTCCTGCTCTGTGGGAAGGCGGGCTCCAGCCCATTTGGCGAACGCATCCGCCTCAAAAAAGCTGACATGGCAGACCGGTTCATCCGGGCACGGCGCCCGATCTCCGGTCAGCGTGTAAAGGCTGCGGTCAGTTGGCTGTCCTTCACTCCAGTACAGCGGAGCGTCCCAGCCCTGAGCCTGTACCTGCGCCCATCCGTCTGACAGCCAGAGTTCGGGTCGCCGGTAGCCGCCATCCTCGATGAAGGCTTCCCAATCCGCGCAGGTCACGAGACCAGAACTCAGGCGGAACGCGCCCGTCCAGACCCTGTGCCGCGGCCCTTCATGATCATAGGCAAAGCCCTGCCCATCTGAGCCGATTTCACAGAGCCCGGCGCCGAATTCCATCCATGTCTTTGCGGTCGCAGGCCGGACTTCGGCCAAGGCCGCCGGACGCTCAGACAGGTAGGCCGGACGGCCGGGAATTGAAAAGAGGAGATGTTTCACGTCCATCAGGATAAGCTCCTGATGCTGCTGCTCGTGGTTCAGCCCCAATTCGATCAGGGGCGCGATTCGCCTCCATTCATCGTCCGTTGCAGACCCGATCAACCCGGTAACGCCCTGGTCAACGCGGCTGCGATAGCCGATCACCTCATCGAGCGCTGGCCGGGTCAGAAGTCCGCGCGCGTGGCGCGGGTGACGCTGACCGAGAGCCTCATAATAGGAATTGAAGATGTAATGGAACTGGTCGTTGCCCACGGGGGCAGCAAACGGCGCAAGGATCATTGCATCAAAGAACCAGCTCGTATGGCCCAGATGCCATTTTACCGGGCTTGCTTCCGGCATCGACTGGACCTGCTGATCCTCAGCCGACAACGGAGCCGCAAGGGTCATGGTCTGCTTGCGGACGGATGCAAAATTTTCCGAAATGCTCTGTCTGCAGTCGGCGTCCGGAGAAAGTCCTGGTCCGGCTGCTGATCTGACAATGGCTGACATTTCAACAGGGGTCCTCATCAGCGCGGACTTGCGCGTTTCACAAGCAACGCCCCATGCAACGAAACGTTCCATGCGCCTTTGATGCGCCCGGCCAGCATGATCCTTAGTATGCAGCCCGGACTTGCGCGTCCCGCCGAAATCGAAATTGACCAGCCCCGCCACGCAAACGCAGCGACCGGCGATTCATCGAAGGCAACTTTAACCAGCCGGCGATCGGCAAAATTTACTCCGCCCCCTCACCAAATCGTAACGACGTGCCGACGGCGCCCCTCAGGCTGCTGCCCATTTCCGGCGTACCCGGTCCA
>JBKBVT010000219.1:0-4020 GCA_046289305.1 Hyphomonas sp.
CTTGCGGACCACTTCGATCGAGTCGATCACCGGGGACACGACCGGGAAGACCCGCTCGACGCCTTCGCCGAAGGAGATCTTGCGGACGGTGAAGCTCTCATTGATGCCTTCGCCGGCGCGCGCGATGCACACGCCTTCATAGCGCTGGACGCGCTCGCGGTCGCCTTCCTTGATCTTCACATTCACGGCGAGCGTATCGCCCGGCGAAAATTGCGGGATTTGTTTGTCGCCGAGGACGCGGGCCATTTCGGCCGTCTCAAGCTCTTTAATCAGGTTCATCGCCAGTCTCCGGCGCATTGGGTGTCGGGGTTTCGGAGTAAGCGGCGTATAAATCGGGGCGGCGCTCAAAAGTCAACGCCTTTGAGCGGCTGAGACGCCACTCTTCTATACGCTTGTGATCGCCGGAGAGAAGAATGTCCGGTGTGGGGCGACCTTCCCACTCCCGGGGCTGTGTATATTGGGGGTATTCGAGCAGATGGTTCTCGAAGGATTCCCCTGTAATTGAAGCGGAATTTCCTGCGACGCCGGGCAGGAGGCGGATCGCCGCTTCGAGCATCGCCATCGCTGCGACGTCTCCGCCCGCGAGGACGAAATCGCCGAGCGAGACTTCCTCGATGCCTCTGGTCTCGATGACACGCTCATCAAGGCCCTCGAAACGGCCGCAGAAGAGGATGACGCCCGGCCCGGCAGCCCAACGGCGGGCCATCGGCTGATCAAAGCGCTTTCCGCGGGGCGAGAGATAAATGACTGGCCGCCCGGCCGGGGCGACGCTGTCGATGGCGGCTGCGGCGACATCCGGGCGCAGGACCAGCCCTGCCCCGCCGCCGGCCGGGGTGTCATCGACCTTGCGGTGCTTGCCGAGGCCGAATTCGCGCAGGTCCACCGTTTCGAGGCCCCACAGCCCCTCGGCGCGGGCGCGCCCGAGGATCGAGACGCCGAGCGGGCCAGGATACGCGTCCGGAACGAGGGTGATGCAGGTGGCAGTGAACATGGCGGAGGTTTAGCTGTCTTGGGGATTCAATTCATAGAAGAAAGAAAGTGGTTCCCCAATCGACTCAAGATCAATCTCGAGCTCTGCCCACTCAACTCCCTTTAATTTACTAGGAAAGTATTCTTGTAAGACAACTCTCAAATACCCCCAACAAACAAACATCATGTTCTTGGACTGTTGGACGGAATGCTCAGAAAGCTCCGAAAATCCAGATGTCAGATCCTGCTTTGACAATATTTGAGAAATGCCCGCAAGGCGAACAATGTCAGCGGTTCCAAATAAGGAATCACCCCTGCTAGCGAAATGAAAATCGATCATTTCGTGGTTCAATGGAATTAGGCTTAATGCGCCAAGAAGATGATCGGTGTCTGTGTGAAAGGCGACTTTGTCACGAACTTTCGTAATTGGATTGGGTTGCGAAAAGTAACGTTTCACATCTGCCCACGCAATTTGCTCCGCCTCTTGCATCTTTGAAATTAGCCCAAAATCGCGTTCGACCTTATTAAGGTGACGATTCAGCGTCTTCGCTGCTTCGTTGAGGCGACCTGCTGCAAAGGCGACAAGCATTGCTGACATCGCAAACCGCGAACTCCAGACAACGGGCTCTTCAGTATGTCTTGGCCTCGCTCGGACGATCAACTTATGCAGCGTACTAAGGTCATTGTTGACTTGGCCAGCACCCAGATAGGACACCAGAACGTCCTCTGGCAATGATTGCAGCTCCTCCATCAAGAACTTGATGGGGACATATCGCAGAGTCATTTTTCAGCCTTCCAATAAGCCTACATCCTATTCTTTAATTGTATTGCTACTGGCTTTTAGCGCCACCGCCTCGCCGCCATTGCCGAACATCAGCTCGCGCCCGGCATACATGCCGCCGGTGAGTTGGAGGGCGAAGCGTTCCTCGTCGCGGCGGCGGACCTCAGAGATAGCGTCCTCAATGGCATCTTCCGGCTCGCCGAGGCGTTCGAGGGCGGCGCGGGACAGTTTGAGGGCGGATTCGAAGGTCTCGCGGACCGGATAGTCGACTCCGGCTTTCACAAGTTCGAGGCCGTGATCGCGGTCCTGCGCGCGGGCGAGCAGCAGGGCGCCGGGAAATTCGTGGCGCACGATCTCGACAATCTTGGTGGCGGCGACGGGATCATCGACACAGACGAGGATGAGCGAGGCATGGTGCGCGCCCGCGGCGTGGAGGATATCCAGCCGCCGGCCATCGCCATACCAGACCTTGAAGCCGAACTCGCCCGCCGCGCGGATCATTTCCGGGCTGTGGTCGATGATCGTCACCGTATAGCCGCGCGACAGAAGGGGCTGGCTGACGACCTGGCCGAACCGGCCGAAGCCGATCAGCAGCGCCGTGCCGATCACGTCATGCGGGGTTTCGACGCCGGAGGCATCGACGCTGACTTCCGGCATGAACCGGTCATGGAGGATCACAAACAGCGGCGTCATCGCCATCGACACGATGATGATGGCAGTGAGCATGGCGCTGCCCTCGGCATCGATGAGGCCGACCGCGAGTGCGGCGGCATAGAGGACGAAGGCGAACTCGCCGCCCTGCGTCATCAGCACGGTGCGCTCGAGGGCTTCACGGTGGTTGGACTTGAAGAGGCGCGCGACGCCGTAGACGCCGGCGGCCTTCAGGACCGTGTAGGCGACGACGCTGATACCGATCAGCTGCCAGTTGGCGGCGACGACATTCAGATCGAGCGACATGCCGACGGCCAGGAAGAACAGGCCCAGCAGGATGCCGCGGAAGGGTTCGATATCGGCTTCCAGCTCGTGCCGGTAGGAGGATTCCGAGAGGAGGACGCCGGCGAGGAAGGCGCCCATCGCGGTGGAAAGACCGCCGAGCTGCATCCACCAGGCTGAACCGAGTACGATCAGCAGCGCGGCGGCCGTCATCACTTCGCGTGCGCGCGCAGCGGCCAGTATCCGGAAGACGGGATTGAGCAGGTAACGCCCCGCCAGCACCAGGCCGACGATGGCGCCGACACCGATCGCGACGCCCAGCAGCCGGTCCTGGATCGTGACCTGCTCGCCGCCGGGCGCCAGGAAAACGACCAGCGCCAGCAGCGGGACGATGGCGAGGTCTTCCAGCAGCAGCACGGAGATCATCTTCTGGCCGCGCGGCTTGGCGAGGTCGCCGCGCTCCTGCAGCATCTGCATGACGATGGCGGTTGAGGTGAGGACAAAGCCGGTGCCGGCGATCAGCGATTGCTGCGGCGTGTATCCAAGGGCGACACCGACCCAGGAAAGCAGAAGGATGCAGAGGCCGACCTGCGCGAGGCCGAGGCCGAAAATGTCCTGGCGCATCGACCAGAGCCGCGAGGGCTGCATTTCCAACCCGATGATGAAGAGGAACATGACGACGCCGAGCTCGGCGACATGCAGGATGGTTTCAGGTTCGGAGAATATCTGGAACCCGAAGGGACCGATCACCAGGCCGGCGGCGAGATAGCCGAGGACCGAGCCGAAGCCGAGCCGCTTGAAGAGTGGGACCGCGATCACCGCGGAGCCGAGGAGAATGATGATCGGCGCCAGATCCACCGCGTGTGACTCGGTTGCCATCGATACGCTCCCCCGTCTCCCAGATGGAAACGATTAAGCGCGATTGGGGAAAAGGAAAAGCCGTCTCGTTGAGACGGCTTTTCCTTTATCTGATCGGCCCCTTATCTGGTCAGGAAAGGGTCAGTCCCTCTGGCGGCCCTCGCCGCGGCCACCGCCGCCACGACCTTCACCGCCGCGGCCTTCTCCGCCGCCCCGGCGCCCGCCGCCGTCCGCGCGCGGAGACGGGCTGGGCCGGGAGGGAGCTGCGGCAGGCTGCGACCGTGGCTGGCTTGCCGGCGCGACTGCAGCGGGCTGAGGCCGTGACTGTCTTTCAGGCGCTGCTGCGCGTCCGGGATTGCCGCGGGCACCTTCATTCGGTGACGGACCGCGTGTCCGGGCGCCGTCTCCGCCGCGGTCACCGCCGCCGCGCGGACCGCCCATCAGGCCTTCGGACCGGTTACGCTCGGGACGCGCCTGTC
>JBKBVT010000220.1:0-3667 GCA_046289305.1 Hyphomonas sp.
CGGCAATCGAAAAGCTGGCATAGAGCCCCACGCGGGGGTCGACGCCGGCGATGATGGAAAAGGCGATCGCCTCGGGGATCAGGGCCAGTGCCACCACCACCCCCGCCAGCACGTCGCCGCGGATGTTGCCGAACCACTGGTTCTTGTATTCGGAAAGAGAGATCATAAACGGTCCAATACCCTGTCGCGGAGAGCCTTTTTTCAGGCGGTCCAAACTGTCATTCAGGGTTCATCAAGGGATTATCCGACGGATTGGCGGCCGGAAGAGCCACCCGGGCTCTCACCGGGTCCTTGCGCTTGCTTATTGGCAGCTCAGCCGATCCTGCGATCCGCGGGGCCAGGTCTCGTCGACTCTTGACGTGTCTCCTCCGGCCCGCCCTCGGGCAGAAAGAAGCGGTCGTCATGTGCCAGATCAATGAAGGTCTCTGCCAGCGCCACCAGAGGGGGCGGCGGGGCGATGCTGTTGGGAACCGACAGGCTGGAAATCAGGGTCACGGGGACGTCCAGGTCCTCCAGCCGCTCCAGAAGCGGCACCAGCTTTGCATCTCCAGCCAGCAAAACCAGGCTGTCCCCTTTTTCGGCCGCCTCCAGGGCATCAGAGGCCAGCGCCACGAGGTTCGAGCCGTAGCGTTCCCGGACATACCAAGGTTCGTTGAAGTCATCGACACCATGGCGTTCAATGTCGTGACGCGCCAGCCAGTCGAAGAAGCGCGCCATCCGTGCCTGTTCGGCACTGTCGCGGCTGTCGCGATAATAATGGGCGGAGACGGTGTTCCCACCCTCGCTGAAATGAGCGATCAAGCCTGGAAAATCGATCACGCGACCAAGCTTGGTCTTCAACCGGTCGACATGGCTGCCATCGATCAACAGCGTCGTGCGCGCCAAAGCTGGCGTGTCTTTGTTCATGGGGTTCTTTTAACTCGCCCGAGCAGGCCCCGCATGTCGCGGTAGTCGCAATGGAGGACGTTCAGCTCGGTCAGGTTGCCGGGGGATAGGCGCCCGGAGAAGCCATCCCATCTCAATAGACGGGATCCGATTCGCATCTCATATGCCATATCGCTGAGTGTTTCACAACCATGTGTTTGCCGATGAGGCCGCCCGGCGAGATGGTCCTCATTACGAAGGTACAGCAGGTACGACGTCCCCCGGAAAATTTCCGGTCGATTTATCGGCATTCCCCCCTATGCTAATGCCAGATGATGAATGACGGGCATGCGAGAAACGACATGTCCGCGTGAGGCAGAAAGATAGCGACAGTGATGAAATTCGTATCCACGTTCCGTCCGTGGCGTCAGGCATTGGTCGTCATGGCCTTGATGGTCACGCAGGCCAATGCGGCACCCTTTGCGGCCTATGTGATGGACGCGCGCACCGGAGAGGCGATCTATCAACAGAATGCCAACACCAGGCTGCACCCCGCGTCCCTGACCAAGATGATGACCCTCTACATGACCTTCAGCGCCATTGAGCGCGGCGAGGTCAGGCTGGACAGCAAGTTTACCATCTCCAGAAAGGCCGCGAATGAGCCACCCTCCAAGCTGGGCCTGCGCCCGGGCCAGGAGGTCGAGCTGCGCTATCTGATCCGTGCGGCGGCGGTCAAATCGGCCAATGACGTGGCCACCGCCCTGGGAGAGAACCTTGCCGGTTCGGAGGAGGAGTTCACCCGGCAGATGACGCAGATGGCGCGGGCACTCGGCATGAACAACACGCAGTTCCGCAACGCCCATGGCCTGACGAGTGAGGGGCATTATTCGACCGCCCATGACATGAGCATCCTGGGGCGGCAGCTGTTCTACGATTTCCCGCAATATTACAATCTGTTCTCGCGTCGGTCCGCCGATGCGGGCATCGCGCGGGTCGCAGCCACCAACCGACGTTTTTTGGACGCCTATGACGGCGCCGACGGCATCAAGACCGGATATACCCGCGCAGCGGGCTTCAACCTGACTGCCTCGGCCAAGCGCGGAGACAAGCGGCTGATCGCCACGGTGTTCGGCGGCTCCTCCACCGCGCAGCGCAATCAGACAGTCGCCAAACTGCTGGACGACAATTTTCCGCGCATCCCTGATCGCGTCCGCGAAACGCCTCCTCAATCGCCGCAGACGCGGACCGTGTCGCGACGCGCGCAAGTAACCGCCAGCGCCGCCGCCACCCAGCCCGAACCGCACCGTCTGGTGTTGCAGGGATCGCGAACGCCCACCGCCCGTCCGGCTCGCTTGGCAGGCGTGCTAGCAGGCGATGCTGAAAGGAGCTTAGCGTCGCACTCTGATCGCTTGGTCCTAGGGAGCAGTCTGCGGCCAGGTCGCCGAGAAAATGCTATAGTGACCGGCCCCAACGCGGCATCTGCAACTGATGCCGAGGGAAGCAGTCGCCAGTCGGCTCTAGCCTTGAGCGCATCCGCACGTCCTGGCGCCAATCCGCGCACAAACCTTTCGGTCTTCGCATCAGCGAATGACGATGGCAGCTGATTTCTCGATGGGGTCGTGCCTTTCGGCCTCAGTCCGTCGCAAAGGATCAGAACGCCAGATCAGAGAAGCGTCCATGACTAGGCCCCTAGTAACAGTCAGATGCCTATAGAAAAATGCTTACCAGGTCTGAAAAAGGTCTGTGGGCGTCTTTAGATGTCTAGTCCTGTCCGCAGCTTGCTGGCTTCAAGGGCTGTCGGCAGTGCGTTAATTGCCTGTGTCCTGCCGGAGGAAATCGCGACCGTCGCCGAACCCGGCGGCCGCTGTTAAGAACACGATACGACCATCGATCCGAGAGAGCTGCAGGCACAAGCCAGCAGCCCGTACTCGCCACCAAAGGAACGTCATGACGACAACAGACACATCGAAGCCCAACGACTTGTTCATCGAAGTTTCCGGCGCCGGCCTGGCCGAGGTCGACGGCCTTTATGTTCCCTCGACCGCGCCGCCTGCCCAATCCGAATCCGGCACCCTGTCCAGCGCAGGCTATTGGAACGGCAAACCAGCCTGGGATCGAGCAGACGGAAAGGCCGCCCGTAGCCCTGCAATCTCTTATTCCAACAGCTATAAGTCCTGGCGCATTTCGCGGCTTGATGGTCATTTGGCTTATGAGGTGACCTGTGACGATGCCCTGCCACCGACCGACCGGCCTTGGAACGTCTACAAGATGGGGATCGCGCCTGGACCCATGGTGACGCTGCACCATGTCGATCCGCGCCTGCCTTGCCCTGCGCCGAACATCGTTTTCATTCTTGGCGGCCCGGGCGCAGGCAAGGGCACGATGTGCGAACTGGCCCAGATCCAGATGGGATGGACCCACCTGTCCGCCGGCGATCTACTGCGGGCCGAGCTGACGTCGGCTGGTCCCAAGACCGGAATGATCAAGCAATACATCGATGCGGGCCTGATCGTTCCCGACGAGATCACGGTCGGACTGCTGAAGGACGCGGTCGAGCGGACGATCCGCTGCACGGGCAACGTCAACTTCCTGATCGATGGTTTCCCGCGCTCGTTCAGCAATCTGAACGCATGGCAGGCGACCTTTGGCCAGAACGGCGATCTGCCCAAGATGATCTATTTCGAATGCCCGCTGGAGGCGCTGACCAAACGCATTCTTGGTCGCGCGCAATACTCTGGCCGCAGCGACGACAATGTCGACAGCCTGACACTGCGCTTTGACACCTTCAAGGCAGAGACCTTGC
>JBKBVT010000220.1:3677-4013 GCA_046289305.1 Hyphomonas sp.
ATTTCAAGGCTCACGGCAAATGTGTTGAAATCGACACCGGTCAGGATCGCCGGACCGTCTATGACCTGCTGCGCGCGCAACTGGCGGATCAGACCGATGACGACTGGCTGGCGCGTCCCCTGAGCGAGAAATCGGAAATCTTGCTGGGCCTGCGGCCTTACCCCGCCACGACATGATCCTGAGGCCCTGCCCTACATTCCGCCATGCAGGCCGGGGCCGTCTTATGTCGCGTTCATCATGTCGCGTACTTGTTCTTCCAGCAGACAGGTTTCACGCTGGATCGACAGCCCCATCGAATCGTCGAGACGCTGCATCACGCCCCGATTGTGCGCGACC
>JBKBVT010000221.1:0-4013 GCA_046289305.1 Hyphomonas sp.
ACGCCAAATGCGGCGCGCAGACGGTATCAGCGCCTTTCGGCACCCGCTGCTCATAGCCTGGCTGTCGCTGATCCCGGCCGATGGCGTGCCGGCGCCGGAAGTCTCCGACAAGCTGCGCCATTTTGCGGCCTATGCCGCGCTGGCCGCGCCTTTGGCGGTGGCTATGGGCACTAAGCGCTGGCTGCTGGCAGCGCTGTTGGCGGCGATGTATGGCGCGGGGATGGAAGTGGCGCAGGCGCTGGCGCCGACCGGGCGGGAAGGTTCTGTCGCCGATGCGGCGGCCAATCTTGGCGGGGCGTTGATGGGTGCGGCGGCGGCGCGTCTTATCTGGCGCCGGGACGCCTGATCATTCGGCGGCTTGGGCCGCCTCGTTTTCCAGCCGGTAGACACTGCGCAGGATGGCGGCGCAGCGGCGCACCACAGGCTTCATCTCATCGTCCACCCGGTCCGGATGGGCGGCGCAGAAGTCAGTCAGCTTGCGGGCAATGCGCAGGAGTTCGGGTGCGTGGGCGATCATCCTTGCCTGATGCTCGATGCGCTGGGGGTCGCGGTCATATTCGGCCGACGGCACGCGCCAGCCGCCGGTCGGGCCGTCATCGGTGGCGATCACCGGGTAGGTGCCAGGATGGGCGCTGTCGCCCGGCTGGACATCTTCGCTGCGCCATTTGATCAGCCGGCGGACGACGCGCCAGTGTTCGAGCAGCAGGTCATCATCCTCGTCCTCATCAGGCTCGAGGTTCTGCATCGTATGTTCGGAGACAAGCTCATGCGCCTGGAACAGACGGCCGAGACCGCAATCATAGGAGATGCGCAGCGGTTCATCGACGCCCTTGACCCAATGGGGCACGACGCGCTCGACCAGCACCCAGGTGCCAACCGGCTTTACATAGACGCGTTGCGCCTTGTTGAAGAGTGCCTTCGCCATTCCGGGAACCCCTGATCCTCGCCGGAGGATAGCGCAGGAAGGTGCCGGAAAGGTGAGCCGGATCGGTGAAATTTTCCCGATTCCGGAGGCAAATTTGTTTCCCTTGGGTCACGGCTTTCCGCGCGCGTAAAGCGCGCTATGCTAAGGTTTCAAAGAGAAACAAGACACGCCCGTAGGGCGGCCTGGGAGCTGACGCGCCATGAATTTCGACTTTTCCGAAGACCAGAAATACCTCGCCGGTGAGGCCCGCAAATTCCTGTCGCAGGAATCCAGCACGGCGCATGTGCGCGCGGTGCTGAATGATGCAGACATGCCTTACCATAAGGGCCTGTGGGGCAAGATCGTCGAGATGGGCTGGCTGGGCACGTCCATTCCGGAAGAGCATGGCGGCCTCGGCTTGGGCATGCTGGAAATGTGCGTTCTGGCTGAGGAGATGGGCCGGGCGATTGCGCCGGTGCCGTTCGCCTCGACCGCCTATTACCTGACCGAAGCCCTGAAGCTGGCCGGCAGCGACGCGCAGAAGGCTGCCATCCTGCCCCGCATCGCGGCGGGCGAAGTGATTGGCGCCTATGCGGCGAGCGAAGGCCCCGGACACCCGGACGCCGCCGGCCTCAAGACCGTGTTCGACGGCGAGACGCTGACCGGTGTGAAGATCCCGGTCGCGGACGGCGATGTCGCGACCCATGCCGTGGTGCTGGCGAAGGAAGGTGGCAGCGCCGCGCTCGTGCTGGTCGACCTGACCGGCGCCGGGGTGACGCGCAAGACGCTGCAGACGCTCGACCCGACGCGCAGCCATGCCGAGATCACGTTTGACAAGACCCCTGCCGAGCGCCTCGGCGCCAAGGGCGACGGCGCGATGCTGAATGATGTGCTGTTGGACCGGGTGGCGGTGCTGCTCGCCTTCGAACAGCTCGGCGGGGCGTCGGTGTGTCTCGAGATGGCGAATGAGTATGCCAAGCAGCGCTACGCCTTTGGCCGCCCGATCGGCGGCAACCAGGCGATCAAGCACAAGCTGGCCGATATGTATGTGAAGAACGAAGTGGCGCGGTCGAATTGCTATTACGGCGCCTGGGCGCTGTCGACGGAAGCAGCCGAACTTCCGGAAGCGGCGGCGGCGTCGCGGGTGGCGGCTTCGGAAGCGTTCTGGTTTGCGTCGAAGGAGAACATCCAGACGCATGGCGGCATGGGCTTCACCTGGGAGGTCGACTGCCACCTGTTTTACCGCCGCGCCAAGCTCCTGTCGGTCCAGGCCGGTGCGCCGAAGGTGTGGAAAGAGAAGCTGGTGCGTGCGCTCGAGGCGAAGAATGCGGCCTGAGACGGCCCTTCAATCCGAAAGTTCCGGGCGGCAGGCAATGCCCCGCCGCCCGGCTGACGGATTACTGGCCGTCCATCGGCGTGGCTTTCCAGGTGACGGTGTCGGCCGGCGTATTACCCGCGCCGGTATAAACGTTGAGGGTGGCGGTCTCATAACTGATGTCGAAATTCTCGATCAGCGCTTCGCCTTCACCGGCATAGGTCGAGTAGTTGTTGAAGACGGCATTGGTCAGGTTCCAGACCTGACGGCCGGGCTGACCGTCCTGGGTCATCACGACACGGACGGCCGGGATCCTGGTGCCATCGACGACGTGTTTCAGAACCTTGACGGAGCCGGTATCGAACGAGCGGGTCACATAGAGCGAACCGGTGGACAGGTGCATCCGCTTCGGTTCGACCGGAATGAACGTCTCGGGATCATAGACCGGTTGTTGGGACACGGAGAAAGTCAGATTGGTCGCCGGGAGCTTGATGTCTCCGGCCTCGATCTCGATGCCCGCATGGGCGAAGCCTGCGACGGCGAGAGAGGCGGCGAGTGCGCCGGCGATACGGCGGGTATTGGCAACAATGAACGTCATTCGGAAGTGTCCCTTTGTGAAGCGCAGTCTGTATCAGCCCATCGCTGCTCATCCCGTCGCCTGAGAACCATACGGCGCCCCAACTGCGGAGGGAATAAGGCAAACCCCTGGCAACTTCCGCATGCTGCAATATATTTTATTCCGGTCGGTACACCGGTCCGAGCCTGCCGCAACGGCAGCAGGATTCAGTCCACCCCCCTCACCCAAGACCTGACGGAGACCTCACATGGACTTCAATGACACGACCGAAGAAGCCGCCTTCCGCAAGGAGGCCGCAGACTTCCTTTCGAAGCATCTGAAACCCAAGGGCGCGCAGCCCATGCGCAATGCGATCGACGGCAAGGAATTCCTGCGCCGCGCCAAGGAATGGCAGAAGATCAAGGCCGAGGGCGGCTTTGCACAGATCACCTGGCCGAAGGAATGGGGCGGTCGCGGCGGCACCTCGATGCAGGCCGTCATCTGGGGCCAGGAGGAAGGCAAGTTTGACGCGCCGACCGGCCCGTTCGCCATCGGCCTCGGCATGTGCATTCCGACCGTCATCGCGTTCGGCTCGGACGAGCACAAGAAGCGCTATGTGAAAAAGGCGCTGATGGGCGAGGAGATCTGGTGCCAGCTGTTCTCTGAACCGTCGGCCGGGTCTGACGTGGCGGGCCTGAAGACCCGCGCGGTCAGGGACGGCGATGACTGGGTCATCAATGGCCAGAAGGTCTGGACCTCCGGCGCACATTATTCCGACTACGGCATTCTGCTCGTGCGCACCGACCCGAAAGTGCCCAAGCACAAGGGCCTGACGATGTTCATCGTCAACATGAAACAAGCCGGCGTCGAGACCCGCCCGATCCACCAGGCGAGCGGCGGACGCGAGTTCAACGAGGTCTACTTCACCGATGTGCGCATTCCGGATGCGGACCGTCTCGGCGAGGTTGGCGCCGGCTGGAAGGTCGCGCTCGTGACGCTGATGAACGAGCGCCTGGCGGTGGGCGGATCGCCTGGTCCGGACTGGGGCGAGATCATGGCTTATGCCCGCGATGCCGGCAGCATGGGCGACCAGGCCTTCCGCGAGAAGCTGGCGGACTGGTATGTTGCCGCGCAGGGCTACAAGCTGACGAAGTTCCGTACCCAGACGGCGCTGTCGCGCGGCGAGACGCCGGGGCCGGAAAACTCGATCGGCAAGATCATCACGGCGAACCATCTGC
>JBKBVT010000222.1:0-4012 GCA_046289305.1 Hyphomonas sp.
GGCGCCCAAGGCAGCTGAGCCGGTTGCCATCGCCTCTGCACGTGGCATGACCCAGACCGAGATGCAGCAGACTGAAGGGGCATTCTGGCCGGTAGTCTATGGCGCTGCTGTTGTCGGGACGAGAGCGGTTATGTGGGCCGCCCCCCGTCTGGCTCCAAATACATTCCGGACGGTCACAAACTCGCGTAACGCCCATACGCTGATGTTCAACAGCAGCACCGGTAGGCACGTCTGTCACGTCGCATGCGGCACTGGCACCGGGATCAACGGCGCACATGTCGGATGGGGTGCTGGTGGTCGTGCAGGCCATAATGCGGCGAACCATATCTACAGAAATTCGCCCTGGCGTATCAATCCCTGGTAATTTCAGGTAGCCAGATGATCCGAGGCAGCTATTGCATCCTTGCCGATGAAGTTCGCATGAAGCTTCTCCACCGCCCTCATGGTTCGCGGGCTCTGCAAGGTGCATGGACTGCTTCGGATCGCTGGTTGGTCAACGCCACGTTCGTTCCTAATACGCTCCTTTTGGGCGTGGAAAGTGACCGTGACACGAAAAGAAAGCTGAAAACAGTGATGCGAGGGGATTATCGCATCACTGCGGTGACAGGCGGCATTTTCCAGGAAAGAGTCGAAGAAGTTGTTGATTTCGATCTGTCTGTGGCGGCCATCGCTTCAGTTCCAGATTTCGGAGTTTTTTGGACAATGGCAGCGGGGTTTACTTCTGCCTTCAAAAATAGGGTGTTAGGGGGCCTTTCCTTGGATCGTTCGTTGTCAAAGTGTCTGCATGACGGAGACATCATGCGGGACGACGGCCCCACCGTTGTCATATACCGAAACTTCTTAGATGATGAAACATGCGTGAGGATCCGTATTGACCTCTGGGAAAGTCTGATGCACGGGCTTTCAAATGAATTTAGCGTGCCGCTATTAGAACGCAATTACGTGTCGTTTGACGGTGAAACTTACGATCTGTCGTCTACGGTTCGTATCGACAAAGATTCACTACGTTAATGGATGAATATTTTCACCGGTTCTTGCTCATGAAGAGGGCTGCGGCTCTGAACAGGATAGTGATCGGCCTCGTGTTTGGCCTCGCGATCACTGAAGCCACTCAGGCTGACATTTTCCCCAGCGGTCAGATCAACGGCCAGCCAAGCGTTAACTCTTGGAAAGCTCTGCGCGACTTCCGGATTGTCAAACAGCAACTGGACTATTCCTGCGGTGCCGCCAGTCTGACGACGATCCTGAACGAATTCTACGGCATGTCCGTCAATGAAGAAGAGGTTCTGACCCGCATGGGCGCGACAGATCGCTCATCTTTCCAGCAGCTCGCGGAAGTCGCGTCCAGCTACGGGGTCCGCGCAGGGGGCATCATGCTGTCCTTCGATGACCTCAAGCAACTACAAGTCCCCGCAATTGCCTATGTCCAGTATCGTGGCGATGACCACTTCACAGTCATCCGGGGCATCCGCCGTGATGGCGTGGTGCATGTGGCCGACCCCTCATGGGGTAACCGCCACCTGACGGCACATCAGTTCCGAAGGATGTGGGAAGCGCCAGACACAGACGGCAAAATGCGCGGACGCATACTGCTGATCCTACCTGAAGATGTGAATATGGCCGAAATCGACCGGACCTTTTTTGCCGAACCCAAGGGCTGGTCCCTCACGTTACAGACGATCCCGCTGTCTCGTTGAGGATCAGCCGAAGCTCATTAGTTTTCGATTTGAACAAAAGCCTTACTCAAAGCCAAACTGCCGCCCACTGCGCCGCGCTTAAGCAACCGACCAACAGGCTTGCATCTCACTGTGAGTGGTGTGCGGCGTTTTGTAGAAGCTTCGCTTAACATAGTTTCCCGACCATTCCCGACCGCTCTGATACCCCGGAGGCGCTGGAAATGAGACAATCCGCGCCATGCGGACGCTCCTTCATCGCCTTTTCGGCCGCCCCGGCACCCGTGCGTTTGACGCTGCGGGGGGCGGTCGGCGTTGGGAGGGGGCGCGGACGGTCGATGGGCTGAACACGGCGATCCTGGCGGGCGCGACCACGGCGGCACGACGCGCCGGGTGGTATGCGCGGAACAACCCCTGGGTCGCGGCGGCGGTCGACAGCCTGGTGGGCAATGTCGTCGGCGCGGGCATCAAGCCGCAATCGACCCATCCCGACCGCGCGGTGCGCGAACGGCTCCAGATGCTCTGGCTGCGCTGGACGGACCATGCCGATCCGGGTGGGTTGGCCGATTTCTACGGGCTGCAGGCCATGGCCGTGCGGGCGATGGTCGAGGGCGGGGAGAGTTTCGCGCGGCTTCGCGTGGTGCCCGAGGCACCAGCCGTTCCCTTGCACATCGACCTGCTGGACCGCGACCAGGTCCCGCTGGACCTGCACCGCGACATCGGTGGCGGGGCGCGCATTCGGGCGGGGATCGAATTCAACAGCACTGGGCAGCGCACCGCCTATTGGGTGATGCGCGACCGGCCGGGCGATCCACTCACCTCCCTGCGGCTGGAACCGCTGCGCCTGCCCGCCACCGATTGCCTTCATTTGTTCAAGCCTCTGGCCGCTGGTCAGCTGCGCGGGATCACCTGGCTGGCCCCTGTCCTGCTCCGTTTGCACGAGCTCGACCAGTTCGAGGATGCCGCGCTGGTGAAGGCCAAGGTCGCAGCCCTGTTCACCGGCTTCATCACCGACCCGGATGGCACGGCGGGCGGCCTCTCCGGCACCAACACCAACGGCGCGCTGACTGTGGGCATGGAGCCCGGCAGCCTGATCCCCCTGCCGCCCGGCACCGACATCCGCTTTTCCAACCCTACCGAGAGTGACGCCTACGGCCCTTTCGTCAAGAACCACTTGCGCGCCGTCGCCGCTGGCATGGGCCTGCCCTATGAACTGGTCTCGGGCGACCTCGAAGGCGTGACCTATTCCTCGATCCGCGCTGGGCTGATCGAGTTCCGCCGCCGCGTCGAGCAGTTGCAGCACAATGTCGTCGTGCATCTGTTCTGCCGCCCGGTCTGGGACCGCTTCGTGCGGCTGGCGGTGCTGTCGGGCGATCTGCCCACGCGGGATTTTGACCGCGATCCCGCAGCCTATCTCGGCTGCGAGTGGCTCCCGCCCAAGTTCGACTACGTCGATCCCAAGAAGGACGTGGAGGCAGAGATCCTTGCGATCAACGCCGGTCTCAAAAGCCGCAGGCAGGCGATTTCCGAACGGGGCTACGACGCCGAACAGGTCGATGCCGAGATTGCCGCCGACAAGGCCCGCACGGATGCGCTGGGCCTGAGCTTCGGTGCGCAGCCTGTCCAGAAGGAGGACATCCCCGATGAATGACACCATCACCGTGCTGACGCGCCGCGCCGACTTAACCCCCGCCAGCGCCGACCGCGATGCACGCACCGTCGAGGTGATCTGGTCCACCGGCGCGCCGGTGCGCCGCCGCGATATGGCTGGCCCCTATGTCGAACGCCTCAGCCTTGCGCCGGAAGCGGTGGACCTGTCGCGCCTGCAAGGGGCCAGCGTGCTGGATGCCCATCGCCAGTCCGCCGTCCGCGATGTGCTTGGCAGCGTGCAATCCGCCGCCGTCGATGGCCAGCGCGGCACGGCCCTGATCCGCTTCTCGTCGCGGCCTGAGGTGGAGCCGCTCTGGCAGGACGTTCTGTCAGGGATCCTGCGGCACGTCTCGGTCGGCTACTCAGTCGAGGAATGGGCCGAGGCCACCGAGAACGGCGCGCGTGTGCTGACCGCCGTGCGCTGGACACCCCACGAAATTTCCCTTGTGCCGACACCCGCTGACCCGGGAGCCCACATTCGCATGGAGACAGAGATGACCCATTCTTCCAACATCGTTACCGCTGACAACGATGTGCAGACCCGCGCCGCGATCAACACCGAGATCCGCTCCATCGCCCGCATCGCCGGGCTGGACCAGTCCTGGATCGACGGCCAGATCGACGTTGCCGCCGATCCTGACAGCGCCCGCCGATCCGCCTTCGAGGCGCTGGCGACCCGCAGCGCACCG
>JBKBVT010000223.1:0-3988 GCA_046289305.1 Hyphomonas sp.
CTCCGAAGGCGCGCCCAAAGCAACCGCTCCGGGAACGGAGCATCGCGCCGCAGCCCTCACCTCCCACGACCTCCGGTCGCGGGCCCCTCCTCTCCCGCCAGCGGGAGAGGGGTAAGTGGAACGGTTGAACCCCTCTCCCGCTTGCGGGAGAGGAGGGACCCATCGCGCAAGCGATGGGAGGTGAGGGCTCTTACCCCCCCACGGCCTCCAGCGTCTCGTTGAACCGCACAGGCCGCCCCCCGCCCCGCGCCACGATCTCACCGTCGCGCATCACAAAGCCGCCGCGCACAATCGTCGCCACCGGCCAACCTGTCGCCTCGAAGCCGTCAAACGGCGTCCAGCCGCATTTCGACTTCGACCAGTCCGCCGTGATCGTCTCCGTCCGCTTCATATCCACGACCGTAAAGTCGGCATGATAGCCCTCGGCAATCCGCCCCTTGTCGGCCAGGCCGAACACGCGCTGCGGCCCGGAGGATGTCAGTTCCACAAACCTCTGCAGGCTGAGCTTTCCGGCGTTTACATGGCTGAGCATCAGCGGCACCAGCGTCTGCACGCCCGGCATGCCGGAGGGCGAAGCGGGATAAGGCCGGGCCTTCTCTTCCAGCGTGTGCGGCGCATGATCCGACCCCAGAACATCGATGATCCCGGCATTGACCGCGCGCCACAGCGCCTCGCGGTGGCGGGCCTCGCGGATCGGCGGGTTCATCTGGGCGTGGCCCTTCAGCCGCTCGTAACAGTCCGGCGCCGCCAGGGTCAGATGCTGCGGCAGGCATTCCACCGAGGCAACATCCTTGGCATCGCGCAAGAGCTCCAGTTCCTCCGCCGTCGAGATATGCAGCACATGGATGCGCTTGCCGGCCGCCCGCGCGATGCGCAGGAGCCGCTTTGTGGACATCACCGCGCTCTCGACATCGCGGACCTCCGGATGGCTCGTCCAGTCGCCGGTGCGCGCCAGCGGGCGGCGTTCGGCGAGGCGGTATTCATCCTCGGAATGGAACGCGGCCCGGCGCTTGATTGCCTTGATCACGGCGGCGACGCCGGCATCATCCTGCACCAGAAGGTCGCCAGTCGAGGCGCCCATGAACACCTTGACGCCGCAGCAGCCCTCCATCCGCTCCATCTCGGGCAGCAGATGCGTGTTGTCATGCGTCGCGCCGGCATAGAAGGCATGGTCGATGTCCATGCGCCCCTTCGCGCGGGCGAGCTTGTCGAGCAGCAGGTCCGGCGTGATGGTCGAGGGGTTGGTGTTCGGCATCTCGAACACAGCCGTCACCCCGCCAAGCGCGGCCGAGCGCGCCTCGGTCTCGAGGTCCGCTTTATATTCCAGCCCCGGCTCGCGGAAATGCACCTGGCTGTCGATTACGCCGGGCAGGATGTGCAGCCCTTTGGCGCCATAGATTTCGCCCGCCGCCGCCTGGGAAAGATCGCCGATATGGGCAATCCGCTCGCCGATGACGCCGATATCGGTTTCGGCGGCGCCGCCGGGTGTGACGACCGTGCCGCCGCGCAATATAAGATCAAACACCTGGCTCATGACCGCGCTGTATGAACCCGGACGCGGTGCTTGTCACGGGGGGGCGCTGGCGGCCCGCCGATTTCTAGGAATGGTTCATACATGCTAGAAAGCGGATCGGAGGAGTTCCCGCCCATGATGCTCAAGACGATCCCGATGCCCGACAAGATGGCCTATCTGCTCGCCCGGCTGGACGCAGGTGAGCGTCAGCTCTTTGAGGGCGCTTACACCGATCTCAAATCCGCCGAAGACATCGACCGGCTGTTTGATACCTGTGAGGGCGATCCGGCGTGAAACGCTGGTTCCAATTGGTGTCCGATGCGGTGGGGTGTCACTCGTCAATTGATTTCAGTCGAATGTTCTTGGGATCACCACCCCACGTCAACTCCAGAGTACTTTTCAAAATTCTGCTTCCCCTTACGCAAAATTGGACCCGGTACGCTCCGTGGGGCCAAGCTTTTAGCAGGTCATTTATAGACGCGTGACTGGTATCATTGTGACGAATGATATTTGTCCTCAGCCGTACTCCTCGATCATCCTCCGGGATTGCGTCCCAAACGCAGAACGGGTCGTCCACTTTGGGAAGCAGAGTTATCTTCTCGGCCTTATCAGCCATGTCCAACGATCGCACCCATCCAATCCGGATGGGTGCATGATTTAGAGTAACCCAGTTGCCCTCTTGGTATTGTTCAATCTTTTCGAGATACGCTGCAGCTTCAGTGATTTTCGCGATGCCCGGATTAGCAATCAAGTGAACACCAAGGCTCCCTTTTTTTGTTCGAAGATGGTCGCCGTCGGGAAGGAACGAAATGGTTCCAAAAAACCACTGCTTGATCCCAGAGATACTAAACCAAAGTAGCAATAGCGCCGTTGCTATCATGGCGCCGAAAATTCCAAACTGAAACCATTCTGGAACTTCCAGAACGTTCAGCAAGTCTTCGGCCACCATGGCGAGACCCTGTATTGCGAACTCCAATAATAGGGCGACCCCAGACTTCTTTGCGGGTGTATCCGGACGATACTTTTTCAAACGCAGAACCTCTAGAATGTTAAATCAATCACATACCCGATTCTCCTTTCTGAAGCGGACAATTTCCGGCAGATGCCCGAGCGGCGCCCGAAGATAGCCCTGTCGGTTCCACTACGAGTGCACCAATACGACTTTACTCCCATCTGACGCGAACGGGGTGGCGGCGGGGCGGGTGTGGCTGTTAGGGTGGCTCTCAAGGATGAGGGGACTGAGACCGTGGCCGGACCTAAGCCAGACAAGACGGCGCCGAAGCCGGGGCCGCTGCGGCATCCGTTGCTGATCGGCGCGCTGCTGCTGATCATCCTGTCGCTGTTCTTCATCCCGCCGCGCCCGCCGCCGGAGATCGATCCCGCCCTGCGCCGCACGCTCGACCAGATCGCCGCCGTCTCGGCCGCCATCGACAGGGATTTCGCCGCCCTGGTGGAACTCCGCCATGCCCCGGACGCCGAAGACCGCGAAGCCGAGATCGAGGCGCTGGAAGCCGCCCTCGAGAACAGGCGCCGCGAGGCCAGCAGGCTGTGGCAGGACATTGGCGCGCTGATGGAGCTGCCCCCGCCCTTTCACGATTCCGCGCATCTGATCCGGTTTCCGACCGAGCCGGTCGAGCGTTACAATTACAGCCAGGTCTACCACCCGATCGAAGGGCCCCAGCCCGGCAAGATGCCGCGCGGGTTCAGCCTGCGTTTTGACCGGATCATCCCCCTGCCCGATGGCTCGCTGCTGCACCGGCTGGACCAGCGTGCCGGCGCCGCAATCAAATGGGAGCGGGAGCTGCAACGTGCCCGCCTTGAGGGCCATTACATGGTCGAGGCGACGATCAACCATATCCGCCCCGGCGTGGTCTATGCGCCGCTCTGGCTGTTCTCCGAGGGCTCGGAAGAACCGGGCCATGAATATGATTTCGAGATCGTCGATGGCCGGCTGGAATACAATCTCCACAATGGCCGGGGCGGCTTCAACATGCGCCGGGTGGAGAAGGATCTTGGCGGCCACCGGGTGCGCTATGAGATCATCCGGCGTCCTGCCAAGGTGACGATGCGCGTCACCAGCCTGACGGATGGCTGGAGCGACGAACTGGTGATCACGCCGGATCTGGTGACGGACTGGGCGGCGCAGCCGAATGCGCCGTATGAGCTGGCCTTTCCGCCGGACCATATCGCGATGTTCCCGGTGACAGAGCTGTGGCGGTGCCATTCCCCCGGCTGGTGCGGACGCTGGCAGGCGCTGCCACCGGGCAAATATGTCGAGATGACAGTGCATGGCTACCGGGTCGATCCCTGAACTTCGAGGTTAACCGCCGCCTTGCGGCGCCCTCGCCCCTCGCCTAGACCTGTGCGATGCACCGCCTGCCTGACCGCGCCATTCTGAGTCTCACTGGCCCTGACACGCTCGCCCTTCTGGAGCGGACGGTGACGCATACGGTCGCCGGCTGGGACGCAGGCACA
>JBKBVT010000224.1:0-3975 GCA_046289305.1 Hyphomonas sp.
TGAAGGGCGACTACACCGAGGGCGCCGGTCCGGGCATTGATGTCTACTCCATGAAACAGCCGCTGGGCGTGTGCGCCGGCATCACGCCGTTCAACTTTCCCGCCATGATCCCCTGCTGGATGGCGGCGGTGGCGATCGCCTGCGGCAATACGTTCATCCTGAAACCCTCCGAAAAAGACCCCTCAGTGCCCATGCGCCTTGCCGAGTTGATGCTCGAAGCCGGCGCGCCGAAGGGGGTGCTCAATGTCGTCAATGGCGACAAGGTGGCCGTTGATGCGATCCTGACGCATCCAGACATCAAGGCCATCAGCTTCGTCGGATCCTCCGACATCGCCCATTATGTCTATTCGACCGGCACAGCCCACGGCAAACGCGTGCAGGCGATGGGCGGGGCGAAGAACCACGGCATCATCCTGCCGGACGCCAACATGGACCAAGTCGTCAAGGACATTGTCGGCGCCGCCTATGGCTCGGCCGGCGAACGCTGCATGGCGCTGCCCGTCGCGGTGACGGTCGGCAAGAAGACCGGCGACGAGTTTGTCGAGCGGATGATCGAGGCAGCCCGCGCGCTGACGGTCGGCGTCTCGACCGATACGGACGCGCATTATGGCCCGGTCGTCTCGGCCGCCCACAAGGCAAAGGTCGAAAGCTATATTCAGATGGGCGTCGATGAAGGCGCAGACCTGCTGCTCGATGGCCGGGGTCTGAAACTGCAAGGTAATGAAGGCGGCTTCTTCATCGGTCCGACCCTGTTCGACAATGTCACGGCCTCGATGCAGTCCTATCAGGAAGAGATCTTCGGCCCGGTGCTGCAGGTAATGCGCGCCGAGACGCTGGAAGAGGCCGCCGCGCTGCCTTCCAACCATCAGTATGGAAACGGCTGCGCGATCTTCACCTCCAATGGCCGGGCCGCGCGCGAGTTCGCCGCGCAAGTCAATGTCGGTATGGTCGGCATTAACGTGCCCATCCCGGTGCCGGTTGCCTACCACACCTTCGGCGGCTGGAAACGCTCCGCCTTCGGAGATACCAACCAGCACGGCCCGGAAGGCATCCGCTTCTGGACCAAGATCAAGACGATCACCCAGCGCTGGCCGGACGGCGATGTCGGCGACCAGGCATTCGTAATACCAACGATGGGATAAGCGGCCTGCGCGCCAGCTTGTCTGCAACCTTGACGTAAGGTAAAATGGAGAAATGCGACATACGAAATAGGGGACGATTTCATGTCTGACGCAATTCTCGGTAATCCGGCAGGTTCTGACCGCAGCTTTTTCCGGGCCTGCATCACCGCAATGGCCGGAATCATTGTGCTCGGCTTTGTGGTCAACCTCGCAATGGGCCGCTCAAGCTTCAATGCCCCGCTGATCCTGCACCTTCACGCAGCGGTCTTCATGGGCTGGATCGGCATTGTGCTCGCCCAGGTCTGGCTTGCGACCGAAGGCAATATTGCGATGCACCGCCGGCTTGGCCGGCTCGCGGTCCTCTGGGCAGTGGCCATGCTGGTTCTCGGCACGTGGGTGACGGTCGCGTCAACGCAAACCGGGCGCACACCGTTCTTCTTCCAGCCTCAACATTTCCTGATCGCAAACCCC
This sequence comes from Hyphomonas sp., assembly GCA_046289305.1. GTDB lineage: Bacteria > Pseudomonadota > Alphaproteobacteria > Caulobacterales > Hyphomonadaceae > Hyphomonas. Next base: position 1,593 of record JBKBVT010000224.1, read on the forward strand.
CTGTCGCTGCTGGGCTTTGCGGGTCTGCTCGGCGCCGCCATCGCCCTGCGCCGCCAAACAGACTGGCATAGCCGCCTTCAGATTGGTGCGTTCGTACTGCTGATGGGCCCGGGCTTTGGCCGCCTGCTTCCCATGCCATTCCTGACACCGTTTGCCTGGGAGACAGCGGTCCTGGTCGCACTCATCGTGCCAGCCATCGGCATGCTGCGCGACTGGCGCGTCCACGGCCGGCCGCATCCGGCTTGGTTCTGGTGCATCGGCGTAGTGGTCGGCATCACGCTGCTTGCACGCGTGATCGGCTTTTCGCCGGTGGGGGAGGCCGTGTATGCGTCTGTAACCGCGGGCACCGTTGTCGCCGGCACAGATGGACTCGTTTTCCCGCCACCGCCGGGGCCGCTATAAGTCCCCCCCTGAGGCTATTGTGCTGGCAACGGCTGAGCCATCCGTTAAACCTCTGGCGCAAAAGCACTGCTGCACAATCGAATCGGGCCAATCAACATGACCACCTACAAGACAATCACCTTCGAACAGAAGGGACGCATCGCCATTGTGACGCTGAACCGTCCCGACAGCCTCAATGCGCTCAATACCGAAATCATGAGCGAAATCGTCGATTGCTTCGCCGCCATCGACCGCAACAGGGATATCGCCGTCACCGTGCTCACCGGCGCGGGCCGCGCTTTTGCCGCAGGGGCGGACATCAAGGAGATGCAGCCGCAGACCTTCTCCGACATGTATGTCGAGGACTACTTCGCCGGCTGGGACCGGTTCGCTGCCAGCCGCAAACCTGTCATCGCCGCGGTCAATGGCTTCGCGCTCGGCGGCGGCTGCGAGCTGGCCATGATGTGCGACCTGATCATCGCCTCCGACAAGGCAAAGTTCGGCCAGCCGGAAATCAAGCTCGGCGTCACGCCCGGCATGGGCGGCTCGGTCCGCCTCACCAAGGCGGTCGGCAAGGCAAAGGCCATGGACCTGGTGCTCACCGGCCGGATGATCGACGCTGAAGAGGCTGACCGGATCGGCCTCGTCTCCCGCGTCGTGCCGCATGACACGCTAATGGAAGTTGCCCTTGGTGCGGCGGGCGAGATCGCCGCTTTCTCCATCCCGTCCCTGATGGCCGCCAAGGAAATGGTCACCCGCGCACTGGAGCTGCCGGCAACCGAGGGCGTGAAGTTCGAGCGCCGCCTGTTCCAGGGTCTGTTCGGCACCGCCGACCAGAAAGAAGGCATGGCCGCCTTCAGCGAAAAACGCGCGGCAAAGTTCGAGGACAAGTGACATGACCAGGATCGCTTTCATCGGCCTCGGCAATATGGGTGGCGGCATGTGCGCGAACCTTGCGAAAGCGGGACACGCCGTAACCGCCTTTGACCTCAACGCGGACGCCGTCACGGCCGTGGTCGCAAAGGGCGCCCGCGCCGCGTCCACCATCGCCGGAGCGGTGAACGAGGCGGATGTCGTGGTGTCGATGCTGCCCGCAGGCAAACATGTCCTCAGCGTCTATTTCGGCCCGGACGGCGTCGCCGCGCATGCCCCGAAGGGCGCGCTGTTCATCGACTGCTCGACCATCGCCGTCACGGACGCGCGCGAGACGCACGCACAGGCCGAAGCCGCAGGATACCTCATGGTGGACGCCCCGGTCTCCGGCGGCACGGCCGCCGCCGAGGCCGGCACGCTGACCTTCATGGCAGGCGGAACGGCTGAGGCTTATGCGAAGGCCGAACCCATCCTGAAAGGCATGGGCAAGAACACCTTCCATGCGGGCGCCGCCGGGAACGGCCAGGCCGCTAAGATCGCCAACAACATGCTGCTCGGCATTTCGATGATCGGCACCTGCGAGGCCTTCAATCTCGCCGAAAAACTGGGCCTCGACGCCCAGACTTTCTACGACATCGCGTCCGTTTCCTCCGGCCAGTGCTGGTCCATGACCAGCTACTGCCCCGCGCCGGGCCCGGTTCCGGCATCCCCGGCCAACCGCGACTACAAGGCCGGCTTCGCCGTCGCCATGATGCTGAAGGACCTGCACCTTGCGGCGGGCGCCGCCAGAGACGCGGGCGCAGAAATCCGCCTCGGCGAAATGGCGGAGGCGATTTACCAATCCCTGTCGGATGACGGCCAGGATGGGCTCGATTTCTCCGGCGTGATGCTCCGCGTCAAAGGCGAGCTCTAGTGGCGTCCGTCCGAGCCACAGGCACAGATGCCGCAATCAGTGCGCATCCAGCCGGAAATAGCCTGAAGTTGGGGTTTGACAGCCGCGCCGCTTTGGTGTTTACCCCCGACCTCCGGGCGCGGCGGTCCTAAGGCGCGGCGCCCTAACCCATTTTACTATTCCATGCCGGAAGGAATTGGCCCATGTTCGCGGTCATCAAGACAGGTGGCAAACAGT
>JBKBVT010000020.1:0-24511 GCA_046289305.1 Hyphomonas sp.
GACATCGATTGCCAGAAGCATGGGTCAGGTCCGTCCCAAAAGGTTGACTTCGCCAGCCCTTATGATGCGCGCCGCGCCGTCGGGCAACCGAAGACGCAGGCCACCATCTGGCTCCATATCCTCGAAAATTCCCTCGACAATCAGGTCTCCGGTCTTGACGGAGACTGTTTCGCCGAGCCCTTCGGCGAGCGCCAGCCAGTCCCGGCGCATGCCTTCAAACCCGGCGCGGGCCTGCCGGACCCTTGCTTCAAAGGCGGCGCGGAACACGTCTGACACCTGTTCGGCATCCAGCGCCCGGCCACTTAAGGCATTCAGGCTTGTGGCGGCCTGGCCCGGATTATCCGGCAAGGCCGCAACATTGATGCCGGTTCCTGCCGCGATCCAGAGCGTGGGGGGGGAACCACCGGTTTCGACGAGAATGCCTGACAACTTGTGACGGTCCGCGCGGACATCGTTAGGCCATTTGAGCTGCACAGGCACGCCCGGCGCAAATTCGGATAGCGTGTCAGAGACGGCGAGTGCAGCCGCGAACGGGATCCGCAAGGCAACCGCGATGCCGCCCGGCTCATTGAAGAGCGCGGTCGCGTACATATTGCCCTGAGGCGACAGCCAGGCCTTGCCCTGACGGCCGCGGCCGGCCGTTTGCTGGCCGGCGACGATCCACTGATCGTTGAACGAACCGGTAGCAGCGCGGCGCTTGGCTTCTGTATTCGTGCTGTCAATCTGGTCGAAACGGACGACCGGCCAGGAAGGTATCAACGTGTGAGCCCCGAGGCCGCAAAGCTGGCCCAGCCGCCACTGCCGAGTTCACCGATGAAGATCATGAACACGAACCCGGCGATGATGGCGCAGGCGACGACTGTCAGCAACACGCTCACGTCAACCCGTTCGAACGCTTCGCGGGGCTCATCAAACCACATGATCTTCAGGAGGCGCAGATAATAGCCTAGCGAGACGACAGAGGCGAGCACGAGCAGGATGGCGAGTGGAACCAAATCCGCCTCGATCCCCGCCTGCAGCACTTCATACTTGCCGAAGAAGCCGCCGAAGGGTGGCAGGCCCGCAATGGAAAGGACGAGGACCGTGATCGCCAGCGCAAAGACGGGTTGCCGGCGCGCGAGGCCGCCGAGTTCCTGGATGCTCTCGACCATCCCGCCCTGACGGCGCATGGCGAGGATGCCCGCGAACAGGCCCAGCGAGGAAACGACATAGATCGTGGAGAAAGTGATCAGCGCAGCAGCGCCGAGTGCCTGCCCCGCCGCAATCGCGATCAAAGCATAGCCGACATTGGCGATGGATGAGTATGCGAGCAGGCGTTTGATATTGTTCTGGGTCAGGCCACCGAGAGAGCCGACGATCATCGACAGGCCGGCCAGGATGGCGATGATCAGCTGCCACTGATCGATCACCGTGCCGAACAGCGTGAACATCACATTCGCGAAGACGACGAGCGAAGCAAATTTTGGCGCCGAGGCGAAGAAGGCGACCACCGGCGTCGGGGCGCCTTCATAGACGTCCGGCGTCCAGATATGCATCGGGGCGGCGGAGACCTTGAAGGCCAGGCCGACAATCATCAGCACCATGCCGAACATCGCACCGATCGAGTCGCCAGCGAGCGCGAAGCCCTCATAGGAGGTCGTGCCCGTGAAGCCGTAGACCAGTGAGGCACCGTAGAGCAGCATGCCTGAGGCGAGCGCGCCAAGCACGAAATATTTGAGGCCTGCCTCGGATGACCGAGCCGAGTCGCGATGGAACGCGGCGAGTACGTAGGAGGAGAGGCTCAGCGTCTCGATACCGAGATACAGCGTCATCAGGTCGTTTGCTGACAGGATGACGCCCATGCCGAGCGAGGCCAGCACCATCAGGACAGGATATTCATACCGGCTGATCGAGTGGCGCTTGAGGAAACTCTCGGAGATCAGGATCGCAACGCCCGCAATGACGAAGCAGATCACCTTGGTGAAGTTGACAAAGGTGTTGGTCTTTACGAGGCCGTCAAATGCTTCGCCGCCCTGAATGTGGATGGCCGCCAGCGCGGCAGCACCGAACATGACCAGCGCCCCGGCCTTGTAGGACAGGCTGTTGAACCGGTCGCCGAGGACCGCGCCAATCAGGACGAGCAACAGCCCGGCAGCGGCCAGCCAGAGTTCCGGGGCGATGGTCTGCAGAATGGATTGGAAATCGAGCATGGCTTACTGGCCTCCGGCCATGAGCGAGAGGATCCGCAGGGTCGCCTCATCGGTGACTTTGAAGATCAGGTTCGGCACAACGCCGAACAGAAGTGTCAGCGCGGCGAGCGGCGCGATACAGATCCACTCGATCCGGTTCATGTCGGTGATGCTGTCGAGCTTCGGGTTGGTCATCTCACCGAACACCGTGCGGCGGTAGAGCGTCAGCATGTAGACAGCGGAGAAGATCACGCCGAGTGCAGCGCCAGCGGCGGCCCAGGTTGCAGCCTGGAAGGCGCCGACCATGGTCAGGATCTCACCAACAAAGCCGCTTGTACCCGGCAGGCCGACATTCGCCATCGTGAACAGCATGAAGAAGCCAGCATAGATCGGCATCCGCTTCACAAGGCCGCCATAAGCGGCGATCTCGCGGGTGTGCATCCGGTCATAGACGACACCGACCAACAGAAAGAGTGCGCCGGAGATCAGTCCGTGGCTGATCATCTGGAAGATCGCGCCCTGGATGCCGGTTTCATTGAAGGCGAAGATGCCGAGCGTGACGAAGCCCATATGCGCCACAGATGAGTAAGCAATCAGCTTCTTCATGTCGGTCTGGCGCCAGGCGACGAGGGATGTGTAGACGATGGCGATGACCGCCAGGGCGAACATCATCGGCTGGAAGAAGGCGCTCGCATCCGGGAACATCGGCAGTGAGAAGCGCAGGAGGCCGTAGCCGCCCATCTTGAGGAGCACGCCGGCCAGCACGACGGAGCCGGCCGTCGGTGCCTGCACGTGGGCATCTGGCAGCCAGGTGTGAACCGGCCACATCGGCAGCTTGACGGCAAACGACGCAAGGAAAGCGAGCCATAGCCATGTCTGCACAGACGGCGCGAACTCATGCTGTTCCAGCACTTCAAAGTCTGCCGAACCGGCCACCTGGATCATGTAGATCGCGGCGACCAGCAGCAGCAGCGAGCCGATCAGGGTGTAGAGGAAGAATTTGAATGACGCATAGATGCGGTCCTTGCCGCCCCAGATGCCGATGATCAGGAACATCGGGATCAGGCCAGCTTCGAAGAAGATATAGAACAGCACCAGATCAAGCGCGGTGAACACGCCGATCATGAACGTCTCAAGCAGCAGGAAGGCGACGACATATTCCGTCACCCTCGTGTTGATGGAATTCCAGCTGGCCAGAAGGCAGATCGGCGTCAGGAACGTCGTCAGCAGGATGAGCGACATCGACAGGCCATCGACGCCCATCTTGTAGCTGATCGGACCATACCAGGGATATTGCTCGACGAGTTGGTAGCCGGACTGTCCGGAATCGAACGCCACGAAGGCCGCGATCGACAGCACGAAGGTAGCCGCCGAGATGATCAGCGCGGAGAGCAGGATTGCCCGGTTCTGGCGCGTTTCGTCCGACGCCGCCCGGCTGCCAGAAGTGGCCGCGCGTACGATCATGATCAGCAGCGCGCCCGCCAATGGCAGGAATGTCATCGCGGTGAGAATTGGGAACCCGCCCATTAGTTGGCTCCTCCGGCCCGCATCCACAGAATCGCGCCGAAGACGATGGCTGCGCCGATGATCAGGAAGGCGTAGTGATAAAGATATCCGGTGTGCATCTTGGCGAGGCGGCGGGCGCCTGCCCCAGCGAGCCAGGCCATACCGTCTGGTCCGGCGCCGTCGATAAGCTTCTTGTCAGCCTTCCAGAACAGGTTGCCGAGCAATGCGGAGCCGCGCACCAGGGTCGCCTGGTAGATCTCGTCGAAATACCATTTGTTCGAGAACAGGGCATGCAGGGGTCCGCCGCTGGCCGCGACCCGGGCGCCGACGCCGCGATTGAAGAAGTAGGTCATCGTCGCGACGAAGAAGCCGGCGATGGTGACGGTGAGCGGCGCCCAGAGGACCCATTCGGGCACATAGTGACGCTGGTAGAGCACATCATTCTCGGCGGCGCGGTAGATGGCCCCGGCCCAGAACGCTTCGTTGTTCGCCTCGACGAAGGCATCATAGAAATAAACGCCCGCGAAAATCGCGCCGAAGCTGAGAAGCGCCAGCGGGATCAGCATCACCATCGGGCTTTCATGCGGCATGTGCGCATGAGCGTGGTGATCATCAGCGGGATGCTCCTCGCCCTTCACGCCCTCTTCCGGATCCGGAAGGTCGTGGCCGTGATCGCGGTGTTCGCCGTGCGGCGTCATCGGGCCATGGAAGGTCATGTAGATGAGCCGCCAGGAATAGAAGCTGGTCAGGAAGGCGGCGAGCAGGCCGAACCAGAAAGCCAGCGGCCCGAACATTGCGCCGGCGGTTCCGGCGGCAAAGGTGCTCTCTATGATCGCATCCTTGGAGAAGAAGCCGGCAAAGCCGAACATCGTATGCGGAATGCCGAGGCCGATGATGGCGATCGTGCCGATCATCATCGCGGCATAGGTCAGCGGCATGTATTTCGCGAGACCGCCCATGCGGCGCATGTCCTGCTCATGATGCATGCCGTGGATGACCGAGCCGGCCCCGAGGAACAGCAGCGCCTTGAAGAAGGCGTGGGTGAACAGGTGGAACATCGCCGCCTCATAGGCGCCAATACCGGCCGCGAAGAACATAAAGCCAAGCTGCGAACAGGTTGAGTAGGCGATCACGCGCTTGATGTCATTCTGCGCCATCCCGACCGTGGCCGCATAGAGGGCTGTAACGGCGCCAACAATCGTCACCATGCCAGCGGCATAGAAGGTGTACTCATAGATCGGGGACAAAAGGCAGATCAGATAGACGCCGGCCGTCACCATGGTCGCCGCATGGATGAGCGCGGAGACGGGCGTGGGGCCTTCCATCGCATCCGGCAGCCAGACGTGCAGGAAGAACTGCGCTGACTTGCCCATCGCGCCGATGAACAGGAGGATACCGATCAGCTCGAGCGCGTAGACGCGCTGGCCGAAGAATACCATGACGGCTTCGCGCGCCGGAGCGGCTTCCGCAAAGGCCACAGGTGTGATGACCGTGTTGTTGCGGATCGCGTCGAGGACGGGGCCGAATTCGACGCTGCCGAAGACGAAGAATACGGCCATGATACCGAGCGCGAGTCCGAAATCGCCGACGCGGTTGGTGACGAACGCCTTGATCGAGGCGTCGTTCGGCGCCTTCTTCGTGTACCAGAAACCGATGAGCAGGTAGGAGGCGAGGCCGACGCCTTCCCAGCCGAAGAAGAGCTGGATGAAGTTGTCCGCCACCACCAGCATCAGCATCATGAAGGTAAAGAGCGCCAGATAGGCAAAGAAGCGCGCCTTATGCGGCTCCTCGCTCATATAGCCCCAGGAATAGACGTGCACGAGGGCGGAGACGCCCGTGATCACGGCCATCATGACGATGGACAGGGCATCAACCCGGATCGCCCAGTTTGCGCGGAACTCGCCGACCTCGATCCAGGGCATCAGCGTGATGACATGCTGGTTGAGCGCGACCGTGCCGCGTTCGGTGCCGGCCGTCAGATAGGCGTCAACAGCGGCATGAATTTCTGCGCCGCCGGGGCCGATGCCTGCCACATAGGCGAAGAGCTGAAACAGCGACAGGATGCCGGCGGCGCCAACGGTGCCGGTGGTGGCCAGCATGACAGCGCGGTCGCCGATCCATTTGTGAAGCAGTCCGGTTGCCGCCGCAATGCCGGGCGCAAGCACGATGAAGATGAGGAGGCTATCAGGTAACATGCCGGTCTCAGCCCTTCATGAGGTCGACGTTTTCGACCGAGATGTCGCGCCGGTTCCGGAAATATACGACGAGGATTGCAAGGCCGACGGCCGCTTCGGCCGCAGCAACCGTCAGCACCAGCATCGCGAAGATCTGGCCTTCGATGGTGCCGCTGAACACGGAGAAGGCGACAAGATTGATATTGACTGACAGGAGGATGAGCTCAATCGCCATCAGGATGACGATGATGTTCTTCCGGTTCACGAAGATGCCGACGACACCGATCGTGAACAGGGCCGCCGAGACGGCGAGATAGTGGGACAGGCCTAATTCCATCTGCTCAAATCCCCTGCCCTGGCGCCGGGTCCTTCAATTCGATGGCATCCTCGCGCCGGCGCGCGGTCTGCTTGGCAATGTCCTGGCGCTTAATGTGCGGGCGGTGGCGCAGCGTCAGCACGATGGCGCCGACCATTGCGATGAGCAGTATGATCCCCGACAGCTGGAACAGCAGGATGTAATCCGTGTACATCACATAACCGATGGCTTCGGCATTGGTCGGCGCGCCGGGCGATGCATCAAACTCGCCTACCGGCGCACCGCCGCCAACAAAGGCGACCATGGCGAGCTGCGCGAGCAGGACCAGGCCGACGAGCAAGGCGAAGGGCCAGTAGCGCAGCGTGCCCTGCTTGAACTCGGCAAAGTCCACATCCAGCATCATGACCACGAACAGGAACAGCACAGCCACGGCGCCGACATAGACGACGACCAGCAGCATCGCGAGAAACTCTGCGCCGATCAGGACCAGCAGGCCGGCCGCCGAGAAGAAGGTAAGGATCAGCCAGAGCACGGAGTGCACGGGATTGCGCGCGGCGATGACGAACACCGCCGACAGCACGACAATCGCCGCGATCATATAGAAAGCGATCAATGCCATTGCTTGCCGCCCCTTTCTGCTGACGCCGGTAACCGCAATGGTCCGGCCTTGCCAATCCCTGCGCCGCCCTAGCGGTAAGGCGCATCCAATTCCAGATTCTTTGCGAGCAACCGCTCCCAGCGGTCGCCATTCGCGAGTAACCGGTCCTTGTCGTAGAACAGCTCCTCGCGCGTTTCCGTCGCAAACTCGAAGTTCGGTCCCTCGACGATCGCGTCCACCGGGCAGGCTTCCTGACAGAAGCCGCAATAGATGCACTTCACCATGTCGATGTCATAGCGGGTCGTTCGCCGGGCGCCGTCTTCGCGCGGCTCCGCCTCGATCGTGATTGCCTGCGCGGGGCAGATCGCCTCGCACAGCTTGCACGCAATGCAGCGCTCCTCGCCGCTCGGATAGCGGCGAAGCGCATGTTCGCCGCGGAAGCGCGGGGAAAGTGGGTTCTTTTCGAACGGATAGTTCACAGTCGCCTTGCGCCGGAAGATTTCCCGTGTGGCGAGCCAAAAGGCGCCCAGGAAATCGGTCAGCAGCGCGCCGCGCAGAGTCTGAGCGAGGCTCATGACAGTCCTCCCACAAAGGTGACATAGCCTGCCACGATGATGACGGCGACGAGTGCGGTGGGCAGGAAGATCTTCCACCCAAGGCGCATAAGCTGGTCATACCGGTAACGCGGCACGATAGCCTTCACCATGGCGAACAGGAAGAAGCAGAACAGGATCTTGAACATGAACCAGAACAGACCGGCGAGGCTGAGCAGCAGCGGCGGCAGGTTCGCGGTGAGTTCCGGTCCCAGTGCGATCGGTCCATGCCATCCGCCGAGAAACAGGATCGTCATCATCGCGCACATAAGCACGATGTTCAGATACTCGCCGAGCATGAACAGGAGATAGGGTGTCGAGCTATATTCGACCTGGTAACCGGCCACGAGTTCGGATTCGGCCTCCGGCAGGTCGAAAGGCGGCCGGTTCGTCTCTGCGAGGGCCGAGATGAAGAACATCACAAACATCGGCAGCATGACGAGGATCAGCGGGAAGTTCTGGAAACTGAACACATGCCAGTTCTGCAGGCCGCCATCCTGATGGTTGACGATGGCTGTCAGGTTCATCGAGCCAACCAGCAGGATCACCGTGATGATGATCAGGCCGATCGAGACTTCATAAGACACCATCTGAGCGGCAGACCGCAGGGCGCCGAGGAAGGGATATTTCGAGTTCGAGGCCCATCCGCCCATGATGATGCCGTAGACGCCGAGCGAGGAGATGGCGAAGAGGTAGAGGATACCGACATTCAGGTCCGCAACGACCCAGCTTGAGCCGGTGGCTGTGCCCGGCGCAACGGGAATCGCGGCCCAGGCCACGAAGGCCAGCGTGCATGTCAGGATCGGCGCGAGGATGAAGACGGTCTTGTTGGCGCCGGACGGGATAACGATTTCCTTGAGCAGGAACTTCCCAAAATCAGCAAAGGACTGGAACAGGCCGAAAGGACCGACCACGTTCGGGCCTTTGCGCATCATCACGCCGGCCCAGACCTTGCGGTCGAGCAACAGGAGGAAGGCAATCGACAGCAACAGCACGAGCGTGAAAAGCCCGATCTGGCCAAGCACCAGAAGCGGCCCCCAAAAGCTGCCTAGAGACTCGATTGAACTACTCATGGCGCCGCACTACTCCGCTGCTACCGGAGTGTCTAGGCGGCTTGCCAGCGCAGAACACTCAGCCATGGTCTTTGACGCCCGTGCGAGCGGGTTGGTCAGGTAGAAATCCACAACCGGGCTCATGAAGGGCACAGCGTCCAAAGTTCCAGCGGCAGCCTCAAAGGCGGCGGAAAGCGCCTCTGCCCCCTTCGCACCGGGCGCATAGCCGCGGCCTGAGAAAGGCGTGTTTTGCCCTTCGCCGCCCCGCAGCAGCGCGCGAAGGGCGTCTGCCGTGTCATAAGGAAGCGGCTTACCGAGAACATCCGACAGCGCCCGGAAAATCGCCCAGCCCTCACGGGCCTCGCCTTTCGGCTGGACGGCGCGGCGGGTCATCTGCACCCGGCCTTCGGTATTCACATAGGTTGCGGCCATCTCGGTATAGGCCGCGCTGGGCAGGATCACGTCTGCGCGGGCCGCCCCGGCATCGCCGTGCGAGCCGACATAAATGACTTTTGCGGCTCCGATCTGGCTGAGGTCGAGTTCATCCGCGCCGAGAAGCACAACGGCTTCAAGGCCGCCCGCCAGGATTTCACCTGTGGCCAGTCCGCCGTCACCCGGGATAAAGCCGACATCGAGCGCGCCAACGCGGCCAGCGGCGCTGTGCAGCATGCCGAACCCTGCCCAGTCGTCCGTAACGGCGCCGACATCCTGCGTGATGCGAAGCGCTGCAGCGAGAACGGCTGCCCCGTCCTCCCGGCAGACGGCCTGCTCGCCGACGACAATCATCGGACGCTTGGCATCCTTGAGAACATTGAAGAAATCGGACGAGGCCAGCGAATCGAGGTCCGCCGCGCCGCTGCCCAGATGCTCATAGGGATAGGTCAGGTCCGCCGCATCGCCGACGAGGCCGACCTTGAGATTGCCCCAGAGCCAGGACTTGCGGATCCGCGCATTCCAGACAGCGGCCTCAACACGGGGATTCGCGCCGATCAGGAGCAGCGCATCGGCCTCCTCCACTCCCATCAGCGTCGGGTTCAGCAGGTAATGCTCGCGCATGCCGGATGTGCCGTATTGCGCGCCCGCAGGCCGGCAGTCCGTGTTCTGGACGCCGAGGCTGCGGAACAGATCGAGCGCGGTCTTGGCCTGTTCGACTTCGATCAGGTCGCCCGCGATGACGCCGATCTTGCCGGCCTCGACCGATAGGGCCACCTTCACCGCATCGAATGCTTCTGCCCAGCTCGCCGGACGCAGCTTTCCGCTCTCGCGGATGTAAGGCCGGTCGAGCCTCTGGCGGGCGAGGCCGTCCCAGACAAAGCGCGATTTGTCGGACAGCCACTCCTCATTCACTTCCTCATTGATCTCGGGAAGGATGCGCATCACGGCGTCTCCCTTGGCATCAATCCGGATCGCCGCGCCCATGGCGTCCATCACGTCGATGGAGGATGTCTTGCGGAGCTCCCATGGCCGGGCGTTGAAGGCGTAAGGCTTGGAGGTCAGAGCGCCAACCGGGCAAAGGTCAATGACATTGCCCGAGAGTTCAGACGTCAGCGATTTTTCGAGATAGGTCGTGATTTCGGCATTCTCGCCGCGGCTGATCATGCCGAGTTCCTCTACCCCGGCGACTTCCGCCGCGAAGCGAACGCAGCGTGTGCACTGGATGCACCGGGTCATGATCGTCTTGACCAGCGGGCCCATGTATTTGTCTTCGACGGCGCGCTTGTTCTCATCATAGCGCGAGCCCGAGCGGCCATAGGCCACTGCCTGATCCTGCAGGTCACATTCGCCGCCCTGGTCGCAGATCGGGCAATCGAGCGGATGGTTGATGAGCAGGAACTCCATCACGCCGTTGCGGGCCTTTTCGACATAGGCGCCACCCGTACGCACGACCGGCGCGGAACCGTCCGGGTTCGGACGCATATCGCCGACGATCTGGGCGCAGGAGGCAATCGGCTTCGGGGCGCCTTGCCATTCAACGAGACACATCCGGCAATTGCCGGCGACCGAGAGGCGCTCATGATAGCAGAAGCGCGGGATCTCGGCGCCGGCTTCCTCACACGCCTGCATCAAGGTGTAGTGCTTGGGCACCTCGATTTCCTGACCGTCGATGTTCAGCTTGAAAGTATCGGACATGGGATTTCAGAACTCTTCGGAAGGATTGAGCCGGGGCTTGCCGGGATTGTCGATGGCATTGAGGCCAATGGCGAAGCGTGACAGAAGGAGTTGCCCCATGATCAGCACAAGGACGAACACGTTGAATGGCAGGGAATATTTCAGAATGGCATAGAGGAACATACCGCCACTCACGGCGCCCAGCACCATCACGCCCCAGAGCGCCTTGACATACACCACTGCGAACAGCGCGAGGACGGCGGTCGTGAGCGATACGGCGGCGGCCACAAGAACAAACGTACGCTGATGATCTGGCAGGCTGTCATTACGCGGCAGAAGATAACCCAGGACATAGGCCAGCACAGAATGCGCCGCTGCCATGGAGAGGCACCAGACGACAATCAGGATGGCACGGGTCAGGCTCAACGGGTCAGATCCTACTCAGCAGCGATGACCGCGCCTTGCACCAGGGCGCGAGGTTGGCGGTACTGGTTGATGCGGTCTTCGATTTCGTGGCGGAAGTGGCGAATCAGGCCCTGGATCGGCCAAGCAGCCGCATCACCAAGCGCACAGATCGTGTGGCCTTCGACTTGCTTCGTAACATCCAGCAGCGTGTCGATCTCGTCATGCTCGGCCTCGCCACGCGCCATGCGCTCCATCACGCGCCACATCCAGCCGGTGCCTTCCCGACAAGGCGTGCACTGACCGCAGCTCTCATGCTTGTAGAAATAGGCGAGGCGGGCGATGGCGCGAATGAGGTCGGTGTCCTTGTCCATGACAATGACAGCTGCCGTGCCAAGACCGGATTTCAAATCCCGAAGGGTGTCGAAATCCATGTAAGCGTCCATGATCTGCTCGGCCGGCACCATGGGAACGGACGAGCCGCCCGGAATGACCGCCTTGAGATTGTCCCAGCCGCCCCGTACGCCCCCACAATGGGTTTCAATCAGATCACGGAAGGTGATCGACATCTCCTCTTCGACATTACACGGCTTGTTCACATGGCCGGAAATGCAGAACAGTTTGGTGCCGGAATTGTTTGGGCGGCCAAAGCCGGCAAACCATTGTGCGCCGCGGCGAATGATTGTCGGTGCTACCGCGATGGACTCGACGTTGTTGACCGTGGTCGGGCAGCCATACAGGCCGGCATTGGCCGGGAATGGCGGCTTCAGGCGCGGCTGGCCTTTCTTGCCTTCAAGGCTTTCGAGGAGCGCAGTTTCCTCGCCGCATATGTAGGCGCCGGCGCCGTGATGGACATAGATGTCGAAGTCCCAGCCATTGACGTTGTCGGGACCGATCAACTTCGCCTCATAGGCTTCCTTGATCGCCTTCTCGAACGCATGACGCTCAGCGATATATTCACCGCGGATGTAAACATAGCATTTGTGCGCGCGCATTGCGCGGCTCGCCACCATGCAGCCTTCGATCAACAGGTGCGGATCATGGCGCAGGATTTCGCGGTCCTTGCACGTGCCGGGCTCGGACTCGTCCGCGTTAACGACGAGATAGTGCGGACGATCGCGCACTTCTTTGGGCATGAATGTCCATTTCAGACCTGTCGGGAACCCTGCCCCGCCACGGCCACGCAGGCCGGACGCCTTGATCTGGTTACAGATCCAATCGGGCCCCTCCGCCAGCATCTCACGTGTGAGATGCCAGGCGCCGCGCTTCTTCGCAGCTTCTAGCCCCGGCGAGTGATGGCCGTAGAGATTCGTGAAAATGCGGTCCTTGTCCTGCAACATGGCCTATTCCTTGATGTCTTTGCTGCCGGGCTCTTCGCGGTCCGTGTTTGTCGGCGCAGGCTTGTCGGGCTGACCCGTCGCCTCAGGTGTTGGTTCCGGTTCCGGTTTTGGCTCAGGGGGTGCCTCGGGAAGATTTGGCAGCACACTGATGGAATTGCGACTGCCGTCAAACAGTGCTGGCTCCACGAGCGTTGCACTACCGCCCTCCGGGGCGCTGTTGACCCGGTCAATCTGAGGCCCCGGCGTGACCTCGACGCCATTCTTAAGACGGCCGACGATGTGGGTGAGCGACTCCGGTGTCAGGTCCTCGAAATAGTCATCGTTGATCTGCACCATGGGCGCATTTACGCAGGCGCCGAGGCACTCGACTTCTTCCCAGGACAAGCGCTTGTCGTCCGTCACATACATCTGCCTGCCGATCTCGCGCTTGCAGACTTCCTTGAGGCTCTCTGCACCGCGCAGTTGGCAAGGTGTGGTGCCGCAAAGCTGGACATGAAACTTACCGACCGGCTGCAGGCGGAACATCGTGTAGAAGGTAGCGACCTCATAGACGCGGATGTATGGCATCTCCAGGCGGTTCGCGACTTCGCGCATCGCGGGTTCGGAGAGCCAACCATTATTGTCCTTCTGGGCGAGCCAGAGGAGCGGGATAACAGCCGAGCGCTGCTTGTCTGCCGGATACTTCGCCCGCCAGAAATCGATCTTGTCTTCCGTCTCCGGCTTGAAGGCGAATGTGTCGCCGCCGGCCTCGAGATCAAAACGGCGCAATGCCATCTACTGCTCCTTCGCGGGCGGGATGCTGACGCGGCCCGCTTCGTCTATTGGCCAGAACGGATTGTGAGCCACTTCCCAGGCATTCCCCTCAGGGTCTGCGAAATAGCCGGAATATCCGCCCCAATCTGTCTTGTGCGGCGGCTTGGAAATGCGTGCGCCTGCGCGTTCCAACCGTCTGAAAATATCGTCTACCTCGTCCTTGGAGCGCGCGTTAAAAGCCAACGCGAAACCCTTGAAGGCACCTTTGCGGTCATCGGGAACGCCCGCATCTCCCGCCAACTTTGTTTCGTCCCATAAACCGACAACAAGGCCTCCGGCATTGAAGAAGGCCACTTCGCCCTTGACGCCGCGATCCTCAAAACCCAGAACGTCCGTATAAAAACGGATCATGCCGGCGAGGTCACGCACCCCAATGGTGATTACGGATACGCGTTGTTCCGGAAGGGCGCCCATCAGACGGCCCCTGCTCTGGCAAAATCAACGCGGGCGATCTTCCCGTCACGGATCGTATAGATCGCGGCGACATCGAAGCGCTCACCGCCAGCGGTGCGCTCAACCGCTTCATGGTCGATCACGGTCGTTCCCAGATCAATCCGGTTGACGAGCGTTGCGCGGTTTTCGGGAAACTCCGAAAACAAGGATTCATGCCGCGCGCGAATGGCGTCCTGCCCCGCATGCGTAACCGCGCCGTTGAGGACAGCAAGCTGCGCATCAACCGCGTAGCAGGCGAGAAAGAGCTCGATGTCCTGGCTGTTGTAAGCATCCAGTTGGCGTTGGACGACTTCGGCGGAAGGGCTCACCGGTCAATCTCCCCGAACACGATATCGAGGGTGCCAAGAATGGCGGAAACATCCGCCAGCTGATGCCCCTTGCACAGATGGTCCATCGCCTGAAGGTGCGGGTAGCCCGGCGCCCGGATCTTGGCGCGGTAAGGCCGGTTCGTCCCGTCAGCGACCAGGTAAACGCCGAATTCGCCCTTCGGCGCTTCAATTGCCGCATAGCACTCGCCTTCGGGAACGTGGAAGCCTTCCGTATACAGCTTGAAGTGATGGATCAGTGCTTCCATTGAATTCTTCATCTCGGCGCGCCGCGGCGGCGACAGTTTCGAGCCGGCCAGCAGGACCGGCCCGGGGCCGTCCTTTGCCATCAGGTCGATACATTGCAGGATGATCCTGATGGACTCGCGCATCTCTTCCATGCGGCAGACATAGCGGTCGTAATTGTCGCCGTGGCGCCCGACGGGCACCTTGAAATCGAGTTCGCTATAGCACTCATAGGGCTGCGAGCGGCGCAGATCCCAGGCGAGGCCGGTGCCGCGCACCATCACGCCAGAGAATCCCCAGTCGAGGATCGTGCGCTGGTCGACAACGCCGATATCGACATTGCGCTGCTTAAAGATGCGGTTCTCTGTCACCAGCCCCTCGATCCGGTCGAGCTTGCCGGGGAATTGTTCGCACCAGGTGGCAATATCGTCGATCAGCCGCTGCGGCAGATCCTGATGGACGCCGCCGGGACGGAAGTAAGCCGCATGCATCCGGCTGCCGGAGGCGCGCTCATAGAAAACGCAGAGCTTCTCGCGCTCCTCGAAGCACCAGGTAATGGGCGTCAGCGCGCCAACGTCAAGGATGCCTGTGCCGACATTGAGCAGATGCGACATGATCCGGCCAATTTCCGAAAACATGACGCGAATGAGGCTGGCGCGGCGGGGGACTTCAACGCCGAGCAGCTTCTCGATCGCAAGGCACCAGGCGTGCTCCTGGTTCATCGGCGCGCAGTAATCCAACCGGTCGAAATACGGCATGCCCTGCAGGTAGGTCTTATACTCGAGCAGCTTCTCCGTGCCGCGGTGCAGGAGGCCGATATGGCAGTCCACGCGGGTCACGATCTCGCCGTCGAGATCCATGATCATACGCAGCACGCCGTGAGCTGCCGGGTGCTGCGGCCCGAAGTTCAGCGTGAACTTGCGGTCGTCCATGTCAGCGATGTGTGCGGTGTCGGCCATGTCGGATCAGCCTTCCTTCGCCTTCTCGTCGCCGGGGATGACGCTGGTCATACCTTCCCAGGGCGAGAGGAAATCGAAATTGCGGTATTCCTGCGCGAGCTTCACGGGCTCGTAAATGACGCGCTTTTCGAGGTCGTCATAACGCACCTCGTAATGCCCGGTCAGCGGGAAATCCTTGCGCAGGGGCCAGCCCTCAAAGCCATAATCGGTGAGGAGGCGGCGCAGATCAGGATGGTCGGCAAACTGGATACCGTACATGTCGAAGGCTTCCCGCTCGAACCAGTTCGCCACTGGCCAGATTGGAACGCAGCTTGGAACGGCAGTGTCTTCATCCGTGCGGATGCGCACCCGGATGCGGTGGTTCAGGCGCATCGACAGCAGGTGGTAGACCACTTCAAAACGCTCCGAGCGTTCCGGATAGTCCACGCCGCAAACGTCGATCAGGGTTTCGAAATTGCACTGCTGATCGTCGCGCAGGAAACGCAGGAGCGCCAGTATGTGCTCCCGCTCAGCGAGCAGGCTGAGTTCACCGACGACGATCTGCGAGCGGCGCACAGCGTCCGGCATCCGGCTTTCAATATGCGCGGCCAGGTCGGAAAGCGACTGGGTATCCATCATCGTGACCATCAGCGTTCAATCGAACCTTCCCGGCGGATCTTCTTCTGCAGCTGCAGGAAGCCATAAACGAGCGCCTCGGCCGTCGGAGGGCAGCCCGGCACGTAAATGTCGACTGGCACGATCCGGTCGCAGCCGCGCACGACGCTGTAGCTGTAATGGTAATAGCCGCCGCCATTGGCGCAGCTGCCCATGGAGATCACATAGCGCGGCTCCGGCATCTGGTCGTAGACCTTGCGCAAGGCGGGCGCCATCTTGTTGGTGAGCGTTCCGGCGACGATCATCACGTCCGACTGGCGCGGCGAACCGCGCGGCGCCATGCCGAAGCGTTCCAGATCGTAGCGCGGATTGCCGGCATGCATCATCTCGACCGCGCAGCAGGCGAGACCGAAGGTCATCCACATCAGCGAGCCGGTACGTGCCCAGCTGATCAGGTCATCCGCAGCGGCGGTGAAGTAGCCTTTGTCGGCCAGTTCATCTGACAGGCCGGTGTAAAAAGGATCATCATTGCCGGGATTGAACCCGCCTTCGACCCCTGCCCGCGCCGCGCCAAGCGCATAGGGCTTGTAGGAATTGTCGGCCATTATTCCCACTCCAGCGCGCCGCGGCGCCACTCATAAATGAACCCGACTGTCAGAACGCCGAGGAAAAGGACCATCGACCAGAAGCCGAGCAGGCCGATCTCCCCCAGGCTCACCGCCCAGGGAAAGAGGAAGGCGACCTCAAGATCGAAGATGATGAACAGGATGGCGACAAGATAGAAGCGCACATCGAACTTCATCCGCGCATCGTCGAACGCATTGAAACCACACTCATAAGCGGAATTCTTTTCAGGGTCTGGCTTCGAAGGGGCCAGCAGGACCGAACCGAAGATAAACAGGCCTGATATCACCGCGCCAATGACCAGAAAAATGATCACAGGCAGATAATCGAGCGCAAGACGTTCAACTTCGGTCATGTGTCCACGACTCCCATGTTTCTGCCGCCCGATTAGGACGGTTTCAGGCCACGCGCAACCGACGGGTAGCCGTTATCGCAGCATTGCGCAGTATACCGATCCCCGCCGCAAATTCACTGCTCACCGAGTGCGGCCCTAGGTCACGGAACGGGCGCAAACAGGCCAGATTCTGAGAGGAATTCTCAGTGTTGCTGGCTGGCCTGCTCATAATGGGCTGCCGCGCCGATCAATGGCGCCATCGGGTCATGCATCAGCCAGACCGGACAATCCTTCAGATAGTCACTCATCGGGCCACGGGCCGCGAATCGCTCCCGTGCAGTCGGCGTGCGCAGATAGTCTGCAATCCGCTCGGAAACGCCGCCGGCCAATACCACCCCGCCCAGCGCGCCATTGGCCAGGACCAGATCTCCTGCGGCGCCCATCACGGCGAGCGCCCGGACTTCGATCAGCGCCTGATAGAGGCCGTCACCTGCATCGGCGCGTAGCCGCATCTCGGCAGGTGAGATTGGCTCAACCGCCCGGTCAAACATCTCACAGAATGCGGCATGAACGGCGTCCAGACCGCTACCGGATGCCACGAGTTCATTGGAAACATAGCCATTTTCCCGCATCAGAATGCGCGCGAGTTCCCGCTCCATATCCGTGCGAGGCGCGTAGGCGACATGTCCACCCTCCCCGGCGACGACAATCCAGCCGCCACCAGTGTCTCGCATCAGGGTGGCGACGCCGAGACCCGTGCCAGGCCCCGTGATCAGCATAGGCGCGCCTGTAACCGCTATTCCGGCATAAATAGTTTCGAATGAACCAACTGCGTGTTCTGGGACCGACCGCGCCATGGCGTGGAAGTCGTTGATGAATTTGATGTTCTGAATCGGGAAATGCGCGCGCAGCCCGGACGCGGAAATCTGCCAGTCGCGATTGGTCAGGAGCACGCTGTTGTCCCGCACCGGCCCTGCGAAGGCAAAACAGGCGGCATCCGCCGACGCGCCGGTCTCCGAGAGGTAATGAGCGAGCGCGTCCTCGAAACTTTCAAAGTCATTTCCAGCAAGAACTTCGAATCTTTCAATGCTGAAGCCGCCAGCCCGGCGGACTGCGAGCGCAAACCGCACATTTGTGCCACCCACATCGCCAACAAGGACAGGGTCTGACATGGTTCAGCCTGCCCGGCCGAGGAAATCGAACGGGCTGGCGCCGGCTTCCGAAGAACTGGCCGCGCCACGCATCAGGTCGAACATCTCCCGTCCTAGGCCCATGTGTGGGCGGTTCGGGCGAAATTCCACAGCCTGGCGCGCGTCGAACTCTGCGGGATCAACCTTGATGTCCAGCCGGCCGATCTCGGCATCGAGCCGGATGATGTCGCCGTCGCGCACTTTTGCGAGCGGGCCGCCGCGGGCGGCCTCCGGCGACACATGAATGGCCGAGGGCACCTTGCCGCTGGCGCCCGACATCCGCCCATCGGTGACGAGCGCCACCTTGAAACCCCGGTCCTGAAGCACACCCAGCGAAGGTGAAAGGCTGTGCAGCTCCGGCATTCCATTGGCCGCCGGCCCCTGGAACCTGACAACCGCCACGAAATCCCGGTCCAGCCGCCCCGCCTGAAAGGCCTCCTTGAGCGCCTCCTGGGAGTCAAACACGAGCGCTGGCGCCTCGACCATCCGGTGCTGGGATTTGACTGCTGAGACCTTGCAGAAGCCGCGCCCTAGCGGGCCATCCAGCAGCCGCATGCCGCCATCTGCGGAAAACGGGTTATCCGCAGGCCGGAGTATCTCGGAATCGCCGCTCTGATCCGGCGCTGCGCGCCAGGCCAGCTTGCCGTCTTCGAGGAAGGGTTCGCTGCTATAATCAGCGATGGTTCCCATTACGCCGGCCGCGCTGCCATCCAGCAGGCCGGCGCCGAGGAGCGCGTTCACGAGGAAACCCATGCCGCCTGCCGCGTGGAAATGGTTCACGTCCGCCGGACCGTTCGGATAGACCCGCGCCAGCAGCGGCGTGACAGCCGAGACATCTGCGAAATCTTCGAGTGTCAGGATATAGCCCGCGGCGGCCGCCATCGCTGGCAGGTGCAGGAGATGATTGGTGGAGCCGCCCGTGGCCATCAGGCCGACCAGACCGTTCACCAGCGACCGCGCATCAATCATCTCACCCGCCGGGCGATAATCCTGGCCTTGCGCGGTGATTGCAGCGGCGCGGTGGGTCGCTGCGCGGGTCAATGCCGCCCGCAGAGGTGTGCCCGGATTGGTGAAGGCCGCACCCGGCAAGTGGAAGCCCATGACCTCCATCAGCATCTGGTTGGAGTTGGCCGTTCCATAGAAGGTACAGGTGCCTTGCGAATGGTAGCTGTCTGCCTCGGCCTGAAGCAGCGCGTCCCGCCCCACTTTACCTTCCGCGAACAATTGCCGGATGCGGACTTTCTCTGGATTGGGCAGGCCAGACGGCATCGGACCGGCGGGCACAAAGATCGACGGCAGCCAGCCAAACCGCAGCGCGGCAATCACAAGTCCGGGCACGATCTTGTCACACACGCCCAGATGCAGCGCGGCATCGAAGGAATCGTGTGACAGGCCAATCGCCGACGCCATGGCAATGACATCGCGCGACAGCAGAGAAAGCTCCATGCCCTCCTGCCCCTGGGTGACCCCGTCGCACATGGCCGGCACGCCGCCAGCGACCTGAGCAACCGCATGCACTTCGCGCGCGGCATCCCGGATGATCTGCGGATAGCTCTCGAACGGCGCATGCGCAGAGAGCATGTCGTTGTAAGACGTAATAATGCCGATCACGGGCCAGCCCGCCCCGAGGATCTGTGTTTTCTCTATCACCGCACAGCCAGCTGAGGCGTGGGCGATATTGCCTTCCTGCAGGCGCATCCGGGCGAATGTGCTCGGGCGCCGGGAACGGATCATTTCGAGATAGGCGTCGCGGGTATCTTTCGACCGCGCCTCGATCCGTGCCGTGACGTCTTTAATCTTGGGATGCAGCTTGGTCATGATCAGGGTGCCCAGATGATGGAGAGGCGGGCACCAAGCCCGTCAATGGCCCGCCGGACGGGGAAAGTCCGTTCGTCCCCGGCGAGCGCTTGGTCCAGAACGGCGCGTTTATCTTCACCGAAGAGGAGCAGAATACCAGTCTTTGCGCTGCAGACGGGGGCGGATGTCAATGTAATCCGCAAGGGCTCATCCCCGGCGAGCGGCGAGTTGCTGGCATCAATCGCCGCCACAATGGCGCCCTCAGGGTCGAACGCCGCTTCGAGCCCTGCCGCGCCGGGAAACCAGCTGGCGGTATGACCGTCCGAGCCCATGCCGAGAAGGATGCAGGAAATCGGCTCGCAGGCCGGCGCATAGGCAGCTGACCGGTCAACAACCGCATCATCCGGCGTCGCGGCGCCGGTTTTCATAGGCAGGAAGGTCGCCGCGGCAGCGCGGCCCTTTAGCAATTTCTGTCGAACCAAACGTTCATTCGAGGCCGGATGATCCGGCGCGACCCAACGCTCATCGACCAGCCCGACGGTGATATCCTGCCAATCGATATCGCTCTCAGAGAGCACGCTGAACATATGCGCCGGCGTCGAGCCGCCAGAAGCCATGAAGCTGGCGTTTCCGTTTGCGCATATGGTGCCGGTCAGTGCGGCGGCGATCTGTTCGGCGGCAAGGACAGACGCGTCCTCCCGGTTGTCCATGATAATCAGGCGCGGCTTCATGATTTCAGCCCTCTTTCCACCATTTGCGGCCGTCCCGGTCCATCATCATGGCCGCAGCGAGCGGGCCATCCGATCCGGCGGGGTAAGTCTCGGGCGCGTAGCTTGTCGCTTCCCACGCCTCGATCAGCCCGTCTACCCAGCGCCAGGCGGCTTCCACTTCGTCGCGCCGCATGAACAGCGAGAGATTTCCGCGCACGATATCCATCAGGAGGCGCTCATACGCGTCCGGATAGCGCAGCGTGAAACTCTCGGCATAGGACAGGTTCAGCGGCAGGGATTTCATCCGCAGGCCGCCCGGTCCCGGCTCCTTGATCTGCACATAGAGGCGAACGGCCTCATCCGGCTGCAGGCGGATGACCAGGCGGTTCACGCTCTCAGCCGCGTCGCCGAACAGATTGTGCGGCGCGCTCTTGAACTGGATGACGATGTCGGAATGGCGTGAGGACATTCGCTTGCCGGTGCGCAGATAGAACGGCACGCCCGACCAGCGCCAGTTGCCGATCTCCGCCTTGATCGCGACGAAAGTTTCAGTGTCGCTGGACACCCCTTCCGAAAGTTCTTCAACATAGCCCTTGGCAGGCTGGTTGGCATGCAGACCCGCGCCGTACTGCCCCCGCACCGTCAGCTTGCGGACATCCGCTTCGGTGATCGGTTTCAGCGCCTTGAGAACCTTGATCTTCTCGGTCCGGATATCGTCATCGGCATAGAGGTTTGGCGGCTCCATCGCGGTCAGGCAGAGCAGCTGCAGGAGGTGGTTCTGGACCATGTCCCGCAGCGCGCCGGACCGGTCGTAATAGTCTGCCCGGCCTTCAAGCCCGAGATCCTCGGACACCGTGATCTGGATGTGATCGATATAGTTCACTGACCAGAGCGGCTCGAACAGGATGTTGCCGAATCTCAGCACCATGAGGTTCTGCACCGTCTCCTTGCCCAGATAGTGGTCGATACGGAACACCTGACGCTCGTCAAAGACCGCGCCGACCCCGTCATTGATCGCCTGCGCGGACATAAGGTCCGTGCCGATGGGCTTTTCGAGCACAACGCGGGCGCCGTCTCCCGATAGACCCGCCTTGCCGAGCGATTGACAGATATCAACATACAGGTGCGGCGAAGTCGCCAGATAGAAGACTTTCGGACGTTCCGGCCCTGCCTTGAGTTTCTTCTTTAGCTTAGGCCAGTCGGCGCCGGGATCGGTCGCATCGATCGTCACATAGTGGATCAGCTTCTCGAAACCGGGCCATTCCTCTTCATTCCAGGACGTACCCGAAGCGACTTCGCAGGCCTTGCGCGCGAGTTCGCGGTAGGCTGCGGTGTCCATGTCAGACCGGGCGGTGCCTATGATCGTACTCGTGTCGGGGATCTGGCCGTCGAGCCAGCGGTGATACAGCGCCGGCAGCAGTTTGCGGCGCGACAAGTCGCCGGTTCCGCCGAAAATCACGATATCGAATGCATCAACCGGGACAAACTTAGCCAACTGGGCTTCCTTTTCTGATTCGTGCGCCGGACCGGTGCGAGGGATACTACCCCGCAGTCTCGTCAAGGAAACGTTTAGCGTGTCCTGACATCAGGCGGTCGCGGTTTCCAGGTGGTCAAGGTGCCTCCTTGCGCACTTGTTCCATTATTTTTCAGGCGCCTCTTCGTGAGCGATCGCCTGACTTCCGCTGCGCCTATACACCCGACAAAGAAGCATGACAACGTAGTCATTTTGGTGGTGTGGACAGCACTTCGCTCAAGTCTGGCGCGATCCTAGCCAGACCGTCAGGGCAGGCAGACTGGCCGTTGCGGTGTTCTGCACGGCATTGTTCGTCAGCAACAATGTGTATCCCTTGGTGATATCCGCCGGGACCGGAACCTCGCGGCTCCCCAAATTGAAAAGAGCAAGGACCGATTCGCCACCCCATTGCCTTCGCAGGATCAGCAGCCCTTCGCCCGCATCTTCACACGACACCTCACCTAGCCGGAGGGCGCTTGTATTGTTGCGCAGCGCGATCATCCGGCGCGTAAATTCGAGCACGGAGGCTGGCTGGTCATCCTGCGAATCCACCGCCAGCGCCGCATGCCCCTGCCCGATCGGCAGCCAGGGCTTCGCCGCCGAGAAGCCCGCATTAGGCGCACTGCTCTCCCAGGGCATCGGCGTACGCGCACCGTCCCTGCCGAGTGTCAGCGGCCAGTTCGCGATGGCTTCGGGATCCTGCAGATCCTCAAACGCGACTTCCGCTTGCGGCAGGCCGAGTTCCTCGCCCTGATACAGCACCGGATTGCCGCGCAGGCAGAGCAGCAGCGCGTTCGTCAGTTTGGCATAAACGGCAGGGTCCGCTCCGTCCGGGCACCAGCGGCTGACGCACCGCGGTGCGTCGTGATTGGAAAACGCCCAGGCCGGCCACCCCTCGGACGTGTCATTTGCCCATTCGATCTGCGCCCGGCAGACCCGCGCCGGCGTCAACCTATGAGCATAAAGGAAATCAAAGCTGTAGGCGGCGTTGAGATGGCTTTCTCCGGCCGTGAAGGCGCGCATTTCCGCCAGCGGATCCGGCCCTGGCACCTCGGCCAGTGTGAATACGGCATCATAGGCATCCGTCATCTCGCGAACACGCCGCAGGAAAGCCGGAATCTCCGGGTGCGACTGGTTATGCACATGATGCTGCAGATCAAAGGGCCGGCTGATCGTGCGCCCGTCTGCCGGCCTCGCCGGATTGTTGCGAAAGTCCGGATCGAACAGGGCGAAGTTGATGGCATCGAGGCGGAAGCCGTCAACGCCGCGGTCCAGCCAGAAACGCGCGCTTTCCAGAAGCGCGTCCTGTACGGCAGTGTTGTGGACGTTGAGCTGCGGCTGGCTCGGCAGGAAGTTGTGCATGAAATACTGACCGCGCCGTGCGTCCCAGGTCCAGGCCGGGCCGCCGAAGACTGACTGCCAGTTGTTGGGCGGCGTCCCGTCCGGCTTTGGATCGCGCCACACATACCAATCCGCCTTGGGGTTCTCACGGGAAGCGCGGCTCTCCGAGAACCAGGCATGCGCGTCGGATGTGTGGGCATAGACCTGATCGATGATCACTTTCAGCCCGAGCCCATGGGCGCGTGTCAGAAGCTCGTCAAAATCCTCAAGCCTCCCGAACACCGGATCGACATCGCAATAGTCCGAAACGTCATACCCGAAATCCTTCATCGGTGATTTGAAGAATGGCGAAATCCAGATCGCCTCGATCCCGAGGCGCGCCACATGTTCCAGCCGCTGGGTGATGCCCGGTAAGTCGCCGACGCCGTCGCCATTGGTGTCCTGAAAAGAGCGTGGATAGATCTGGTAGATGACCGCGCCGCGCCACCAGGGCTGTGCATCCGCCGCCATATCGTATCCTCCAGCGATTCCTGCCGCCAAGCGTGGTTCATCCCGCACGCAGATGTGCGGCGTCAACTGACGTTTTCGGGAAGATGAACCTGGCAGGGGCAGAGGGACTCGAACCCACGGCCTGCGGTTTTGGAGACCGCCGCTCTACCAGCTGAGCTATACCCCTATCCGGTTCGAAGGCATTTGCCCCAAGTCCGGCCATGCTGCAAGTCTGTGCCTCACAATCAGGAGGAAACAAGACTTATGCCCCGGCTGCCCTACCCCGCTGACACAAGCCCGCTCTCGGGCGATGACAAGATGCTCGCCAATCTTGCGCCGCTGAACATCTTCCGGATGCTCTGCCACGCCCCGCATACACTGAAACCGTTCCTGTCCCTTGGCACGGCCTTCATGATCCAGGGGAAGCTCGCCCCTGTGACACGCGAATGCGTGGTGCTGCGCATCGGCTATCTCTCTGAGGCGAGTTACGAGACAGCCCAGCACGAGGCGATAGGCCTCGCCGTGGGCATGACACCGGCGCTGATTGAGGCTGTGAAGCAAGGTCCCACGGCAGAAGGACTGACTGTAGAACAGCGCATCGCCCTGCGCTTTACCGATCATCTGATGGCGAACCCGCGGCCAGCGGATGCAGAACTGGAGCCAGTCAGGGCGCATTTCGGGCTCGGCGGCCTGCAGGAACTGGTCCTCCTTATCGGCTATTACAAGATGGTTTGCCGGTATCTGGAAACCTTTGGCGTGGACATTGAAGATGGCGGGCCGAAGGGCACGGCGATCGTGGATCGTGCATAGCCCCAAACAAAAAGGCCGCCCGGTTGGGGCGGCCTTCTCTGTTTCGATCTTCCTTTGAGGGAAGCTTACTTCTTG
>JBKBVT010000225.1:0-3937 GCA_046289305.1 Hyphomonas sp.
GTCTGGCCCGCAAGCCCGAGGTGGTCAGCGGTTGCCTGCGGCGTAGCGGAATGCGATCAGCTGGTCCAGCACCGGACCCTTGTGATTGTCAGGCACCGGCTTCTGCCCGATGAGCCAGGCATAGACTTCCCAGTCCGGGATGCCGAGGAGCCGCTCGAACTCGTCGAGGCCGGTCTCATCGAGGCCGGGCAGCGTCTCATCGGCAAAATTGCCCATCAAGAGGTCCATCTCGCGGAAGCCCCGGCGCCAGGCGCGGAATCTCAGCTTCTTGCGGCGGGTGTCGTCCATCGGCTCAGGGCTCCGTTCGGCGGGTTGAGTGGAGCATATATCCCGCGGCCCGCGCAATTGAAGCGTGGCAGATTGTTCGCGGCCACGGAGCCGCCTAGAGTCCGGCGCGATGCGAGACGAGCGACTCTTTCCGCTGTTTGCCGGCCTCGAGACGCTTTCGGGCGTCGGGCCGAAGCTGTCGCCTGTGCTGCAGCGGCTGGTCGGCGGGAACACGGTCTGGGATCTGCTGCTTCACCTGCCGGACCGGTGGCTGGACCGGCGCGTGCGGGCGCATTTCGATCAGACCATGCCGGGTGAGATCGCCACCGTGCAGGGCGAGGTGCATGCCTATCACGCGCCGTTCAATGACAAATCCCCCCACCGGGTGCAGCTGGCAGATGAGACGGGTTTCCTGACGCTCGCTTTCTTCCGGGCTGATCCGCGCTGGCTGAAAGCGCAGTTTCCGGTCGGGGCGATGCGGATTGTGTCGGGCCGGGTTGAGGAGTATCGCGGCGAGCGGCAGATCACCCATCCGGATTTCATCCTCGACCCCGCCAAAGGCGAGCAGCCCCCGGCGGTCGAGCCGATCTATCCACTCTCTGCCGGCCTCACCAATCGCCGGGTCCATACGCTGGCGGTGCAGGCGCTGGGGCGCATACCCGACGACCTGCCGGAATGGGCGGACCCGCATCTCGTGACCCAGAAAGCCTGGCCATCGTTTCGCGAGGCGCTGGCCTGGCTGCATGATCCACCGGCCTATGACGAGGACCGTTTTGCCCTCGCGCTGGAACGCCTCGCCTATGACGAGGCGCTGGCGCGGGAATCGGCCTTCTCGCTCGCCCGCGCCGCCCGGCGCGAACGTGTTTCGCCGGTGATCAAGGCGCCGCCCCGCGCGGTGAACCGGCTGACCGATGTGCTGCCCTACCGGCCCACGGGCGCCCAGCTGCGCGCCGCTGCCGATATCAGTTCGGACATCGCGCGGGGCTATCCGATGCGGCGCCTGCTGCAGGGCGATGTCGGCTCGGGCAAGACGCTGGTGGCGGCTTTCGCGGCTGTGGAAACCGTCGCGGCGGGCTACCAGGCGGCGTTCATGGCGCCGACCGAAGTGCTCGCCCGCCAGCAATATGACACGCTCGATACGCTGCTCTCGCCGCTCGGCTACCAGGTCGCCGCCCTGTCCGGCCGCGACCGAGGTCCGGCGCGCGAGGCGACGCTGATGGGCCTCGCCGATGGGTCGATCCAGATCGTCGCCGGCACGCATGCGCTGTTCCAGGAGGCGGTCAGCTTCCGCAATCTCGGGCTCGTCATCGTCGATGAGCAGCACCGGTTCGGCGTGTCGGACCGGATGCGCCTTGCCGGCAAGGCGACCAGCCCGCACATGCTGGTGATGAGCGCGACGCCCATTCCGCGCACCCTCGCCCAGGCCGTGCACGGCGATCTCGACGTCTCGATCCTCGACGAGAAGCCGCCCGGACGGAAACCGGTCGAGACCCGCGCCGTGCCCGATACTCGGCTGGAGGATGTTATCGAAGCCATCGGCCGCGCGGTGCAGCGCGGCGAGCGGGCGTTTTGGGTCTGCCCCCGCGTGGACGCCGATGATGACGAATCCTCCGCGGTCGCGCGCCATGCGGCGTTGCAGGATGAGCTGGGGGTCCGGGTCGGTCTCGTGCATGGCCGGATGAAGCCGGCCGAGAAGGACACGGCGCTGGAGGATTTCCGCAGCGGAGAGACGCGCATCCTCGTGGCCACCACGGTCATCGAGGTCGGCGTCGATGTGCCGGAGGCGACGATTATGGTGATCGAGCGGGCGGAGGGTTTCGGCCTTGCCCAGCTGCACGGCCGGGTCGGACGGGGCGACAAGCCCTCCTTCTGCCTGCTGGTCTATCGCCCGCCGCTGGGGGAGACTGCGCGGGAACGTCTCGATACGCTGCGGCGGACCGAGGATGGGTTCGAGATCGCCGAAGCCGATTTCCGGCTGCGCGGCGCGGGCGATATTCTCGGGGTGCGCCAGGCGGGGATGACCGATTATCGGATCATCGACCTTGCCAGGCATGGCGACCTGCTGGCCATCGCGCGCAAGGATGCCGAAGCGGTGCTCTCGGCTGATCCGGAGCGTAAGGGAGCACGGTCGCAAAGCCTGAGGCTCGCGCGGGAACTGCTGACGCCGCGGCTGGCGGCTGTCAGCGAGACGGCATCCTGACGCTCAGACGACGGGCGGTGCGCCCGGCCCCTTTGGCGGCACGGGGACGACCGGCATCACCTCCGGCACGACAAGCCCGGCCGAGAGGATGACCTTCACGCCTTCCTCGATCGTCATGTCGAGCCGCTTGATCTGGTCTTCGGGCACATAGAGGAGGAAGCCCGAGGTGGGGTTCGGCGTCGTCGGGACGAAGACGCCGATGAAATTCTCGCCGAGCTCTGCCTTGATGACGCCCTTGGCCGAGCCAGAGACGAAGCCGACGGCCCAGGTGCCCTGACGGGGATACTGCACCATCACGACTTCATCGAACTGGCCGGTCGCATTGGTCTGGAACACATCGGTGATCTGTTTGAAGGCGGAATAGACCGACCGGACGACCGGAATGCCGAGGATGATCCTGTCGCTCAGGGTGACAAAGTACCGGCCAAGGAAGTTTGTCGTGATCGCGCCAAGGAGCGTGAGAAAGATAAACAGCACGATCAGGCCAAAGCCTGGCACCGCATAATCGAGATAAGTCTGCGGCTGCAAAGCCTGTGGCAGAAGCGGCACGACGCTCCGGTCGATCTGGCCGATCAGCCAGTTGAGCAGCATGAAGGTGACGACGATGGGCAGCGCGAGGAACATGCCCGCCACAAATCTGGCGCGCACCCAGGCCAGGAAGCCGGGCTTCTTGGGCTGCGTCACCTGGATCAGTCCGAAATCGGGCTTGTCTTTCTCAGTCATTCATCTCTGTCCCTCTGACGCTTCGGCCTTCCTTGACGTTACCGCTTGGCGGGCCGGTTCTTCCGCGCAATTGTGTCAAAGATGGGAAGTGTAATCGATATAGAAAAGCCCCTGAAAGACTGGGCGACGGCGCATTATGGCGCCGGCGCTGCAATCAACGGACTGCGGCGCCTTTCCGGAGGGGCCAGCCAGGAGACCTGGGCGTTTGACGCAGGCACCGGCGATACCAGCGAAGGCCTGATCCTGCGCCGTACGCCTGGAGGCGCCGCGGCTTCGCGCAGCTCTGAAGCGGTGACGCTTGCCACCGAGGCAGCCCTGCTGGCCGCGACGGCCCGGTCCGGTGTGCCGGTGCCCCGCGTGCTGCATGTCTCGCCGCCCGGCAGCGCGCTGGGCGAAGCGTTCATCATGAACCGCGTCGACGGAGAAACGATTGGCCGCAAGATCCTGCGCGATGAGGCATATGCTGCGGCCCGCGCGAAGTTGACCGCTGATTGCGGCGCCGCGCTGGCGGGTATCCATGCCGTGCCGTTGGACGGCCTGCCGGAATTGCCGCTGAGCCTCGGCCGCGACCAGATCGCCAAATATGAAACCATCTACCGCGACTTCGACCTGCCGCGCCCGGTGTTCGAACTCGCCTTTGCCTGGCTGAAGGCGAATGAGCCCGAGGCGGCGGGGCCTGTTCTGGTGCACGGGGACTTCCGTCTCGGCAATCTGATTGTGGACGGCTCCGGCCTCGCCGCCGTGCTC
>JBKBVT010000226.1:0-3910 GCA_046289305.1 Hyphomonas sp.
CACGCCCCATGTCGCCCAGAAATCGAGATATTCAGCGATCGACGGGCGCACGACCCGACACGAGGGATATGCGTTGTCCCAGAAGCACCGAAAGAAGATCGAAGAGCCGTTCGGCTGGGCCAAAACCGTCGGCGGCATGGCACAGACCATGTATCGGGGCGTTGAACGCGTCCGATCCCGCTTCATCCTGACCATGGCCGCCAACAATCTTGCCCGGCTACCACGGTTGCTGGGGGCATGAAGGGAAATATGGACCCAGGAGCGAGCCGCGGACACGCCGACCGACATGACCCATCAGTCGAACCCGACCTGATGACGGGAAAGCGTTCCGGCTCAGCGACTATTTCAGCGACCTGCTCTCATGATCTCTGTCAACCTCTTGTTTCATGGCAAATAAACCGGCTGGGCCGGTTGCTGCGTGATGTGGATGCGCAGGGTTGGAGGCGGAACTGAGACGACGGTTGAGCAAGCTCTCATGCGCGGGTTGGGTACCGCATGACCGTGGTTTCGTCCTGGGGCTGCCTCGGTCTAGGGATCGGGCATCAATAAGGTTGGCCCATAACAGGGCACGAGGGTTCCCCACCGTGTTCCGCCCCCAACCCTACGCATCGGAATGGGTCAGGTGCCGTTGTTCGTGGCTCCTTCAGGCCCTTGCCGGCGTCGTGGCGCGTGCGATGGCCCAAATGAAGCCTGCCATCTCGCGCGCGATGGCCGTGATGACGACGACCTTGGCCTTTCCGGCCGCAAGCAAATGGCGATAGCGCTGGCACATCCTGAGCTGCCCTTTCCAGGCGATGTCGCGGACCGTTTGCGGCAGCGACTCCAGCCTGGCCAAGAGCTTCGGGCTGACGCGGGCCTGCATCCGATAGCTCCATGCGCCCTCGATCAGGGCGCGCCGGGCAAGACCGCTGCCCGCCTTGGTGATCCCGCCTCGCCGGATACTTGCGCCGCTGGAATGCTCCGACGGTGTCAGGCCGAGATAGGCCATCAGTTGTCGCGGATTGTCGAACCGGTTGAAATCCCCAACCTCGGCCACCACCGTCACGGCGACGATGAACCCGACACCGCGCATCGCCTGAAGGGCCTCAACGACTGGTGCGAGGCTCCAAGTCGGCAGAAGATCCGCGATCTGGCCCGTCAGACGCTCCACCCTTGCCTCCGCATCCGCAACAGCATCGATGTAGTCCTGAAGAACGATCTGTTGCGCCGGATGCGTGAAGCGCACCATCGCGAGCCAGCGTCGATAGGCCCCCGTCCAACCCTTCTTGCCGGGATAGATCCGGCCGTGGCGCAACAGGAAGCCCTGAAGATGCTGGCGCGCCTTCCCCGCCACCCGCATCGCTGTCGCGCGTGCCCGGACCAGATCGCGCATCGCTTCGTGCGCTGCATCCGGCACCCAGACCGCCGTCAGTTCTCCAGCACGATGCAGCTTCGCCAGCATCACTGCGTCCCGACGGTCGGTCTTCACCCGATCACCCGACTTCACCGGGATCAGGGATGGCGCCACCACGATGCAGTCATGCCCCATCTCGACGATCTGCCGCCGCAGGCCATAACCGCAAGGTCCTGCCTCATAGCAGAAATGCAGCCGCGATCCACCAACAGCCAGCTTCTCGACCAACTTGCGGATATGATCCGGGCGATGGGGAGTAAGCGCGACGCTGGTCCCCTCCTGCCGCTTTTGATCTGACCGGGCCATTCTCCGTGCGCATGAATGTCGGAGGTGTTGGCTTGGAACGAGACGGCAAAATGGGCGTCCATTTAGACGGCTCAAGGGACGGCGGGGTTTCGCGGCTAGAGGTGTTTGAGGGGCCGACCGGGCGCAGGCGACGCACGAAGGCGGACCGGGCGCGGATCGCGGCGGAGAGCCTGTTTCCGGGGGCTTCGGTAACGGATGTCGCGCGGCGGCACGGGACGACGCGCTGGCAGGTCTATGACTGGCGGAAGAAGCTACGGACGGGGCAGCTTGTCGTGCCCGAGAGCGTGGCGGCCCTGCCGATGTTTGCCGAGTTGGTTGTCGAGGGTCCCGCAGCGGTGATGCCGGCAGAGACGGAGGTTGCCACCGGCGTGGAGATCGTTGTCGGCGATGTCGTGATCCGTGTCGGCGCCGACGCCGATGAGGTCCTGCTGACGCGGTCGATCCGGGCGGTGCGGGCGGCAGCATCGTGATGCTCGGACAAGGAGGGGCAGTGAAGGTCTACGTGGCGATGCGGCCGGTGGACTTTCGCAAGGGGATCGACGGCCTCGCACTGGCGGTTCAGGAGATGTTCGGGCTCGACCCGTTCTGCGGGGCGGTCTTCGTGTTTCGTGCGAAGCGAGCGGACCGCATCAAGCTCTTGGTATGGGATCAGACCGGAATGGTGCTGGTTCACAAGCGGCTGGAAGGAGGCAAGTTCGTCTGGCCGCAGGTGCGCGACGGAGTGATGCGGATGTCCTCGGCGCAGCTGGCAGCACTGTTCGAGGGGTTGGACTGGCGGCTGGTAAGACCGGAGCGGGCGCGGCGCCCGCTGGTCGCAGGGTAAGTGCTTCCGATGCACTGGAAGCCCCGTTTTTACTGGCAAGAGCGGCCTTGACGTGATTCATTTCGGGCATGGATGCCGACACTCTTAGCCGCGAGAACTCTCATCTGAAGGCCCGCCTCGCGGAGGTCGAAGCGGCGCTGATGGAGGTGCAGGAGGCCAACCGTCGGCTGGAGGGTATCCTGCGCGCAGCGCAGCGCGAACGCTTCGGCAAGAGTTCTGAGAAGTTGTCGCCCGACCAGTTCAATCTGCCCCTGGAAGATGCCGAACTGGCCCAAGGCGTGCTTGAGGTCGCCCAGGAGAAGGCGGAAGCCGCACTTGCCCGGGCGCGCGGGGATGAACCGCGCAAGCCCGCGCGCAACCGCGGGCATCTGCCGCCGGACCTGCCGCGGGTCGAGCGCGTGATCGAGCCGGCCAGCACCCTTTGCCCCTGCGGTTGCGGCGAGATGGCCCGGATCGGGGAGGATGTCTCCGAGCGGCTCGACGTGATCCCGGCGCAGTTCCAGGTTTTGGTGACGCGACGCCCCAGATATGCCTGCCGTCGCTGCTCGCAGGCCGTGGTGCAGGCGCATGCGCCCGAGCACGTCGTGCCCGGCGGGCTGCCGACCGAGCGGCTGATCGCGTGGGTCACCGTCTCCAAGTTCGGCGACCACGTGCCGTTTTACCGCCAAGCGGGGATCTTCGAGCGGCAGGGGCTCCACCTTGATCGCGGCACACTCGGCAATTGGGTCGGTCGCGCTTGCTTCCACCTGCTGCCCGTGATCGACCACATGAAGGCCCATCTGCGCGTCGCTGACCGGATCTTCGTCGACGAGACCCGCGCTCCGGTGCTGGACCCGGGCCGGAAGGCCACCAAAAGCGGCTACTTCTGGGCCGTCGTCTCTGACGACCGCGGCCATGGCGGTGCGGGTCCGCCCATCGTGCTGTTCCACTATGCACCTGGCCGTGGACGAGAGCATCCGCTGAGGTTCCTTGCCGGATACCGCGGCCGCTTCCTGCAATGCGATGCCTACCAGTCCTACAATGCGCTGACCGAGATCACGCGGGAGGAAGGGCCGTGGCAGCTGGTCTATTGCTGGACCCATGTCCGCCGCCGCTTCGTCAAACGCGTCGAGCGCGAGGGCTCGCCCATCGCCGAGGAGATGTTGCGCCAGATCGCGCTGCTGTATCGGATCGAGAAGACCGTGCGCGGCCATCCCCCTGCCGACCGCCTCGCCGCCCGACGCGAGCACGCCGCCCCGATCATCGCCGCGCTCAAGCCCTGGCTGGAGACCCAGTTGTCGCGCATCCCGCAGAAGTCCCTGCTGGCCGAGGATATCCGCTACACCCTCGGGCACTGGTCAGGCCTGATCCGCTTCCTCAACGATGGCACCCTCGAGCTGGACACCAAC
>JBKBVT010000227.1:0-3888 GCA_046289305.1 Hyphomonas sp.
CCGCACAATAGGCGTCCAACTCGGCTTCATGGGTGATGCCCTTGATGAAGCCGCGCCAGGCAAGCTCGCGCAGGAATTCCGACTTGTATTCGCTCATGTTCTCGTGTCTCCGATGAGAGATCGGGCGCGTATCACGGAAAGGTCAGGGCTTGAACACCGTTACGGAAAATTCCGGGTTTGAAGCCGGTCCTGTCTGGGCGGCGGGCTTCATGTCCGGCACGTCGCTGGACGCGGTGGACGCCGCGATGATCCTGACCGATGGCGCGGCTGTGCTGGAGTTCGGCCCGGTGGCGGAGCGCAAATACACCGCCGAAGAGCGCGCTGTGCTGCATGCGGCAACCGAGGCGGCGCGGGGCTGGAACTGGGAAGGCGAGCGCCCGGAGGCGCTGTTCCGGGAGGCCTGCGCGGTCATCACGCGGACCCATGCGGACGCCTGGGCGATGCTGACGGGGCAGGCCGGTGCGCCGCGGCCCGTGATGGCCGGCGTGCATGGCCAGACGGTGCTGCACCGGCGCGCGCGGGCGGGGCAGTTGGGCGCGACGCTGCAGCTGATCGATGCGCCGGCTATGCGCGCCGCGCTGGGTGTGCCGCTGGCCTATGACTTTCGCAGCGCCGATGTGGCGGCTGGCGGGCAGGGCGCGCCGCTGGCGCCGGCCTATCATGCCGCGCTGATGAACCGGCTGGGCGGGGAGCCGGCGGCAGTGCTGAACCTCGGCGGCGTGGCGAACATAACTGTGCGCACGGCCGATGGCACTTTGATCGCTTTCGATACGGGACCCGCCAACGGCCCGATCGATGAATGGGTTGAGGGGCACGGTCGGGGCACGCAGGATGAAGGTGGCCGGCTGGCTGCGGCTGGCAGGGTGCATGACGGGCTGCTGGCGCAGCTGCTCGATCATGGCTGGTTTGATGAGCCGCCGCCGAAATCGCTCGACCGGTATGATTTCAACGCCTCGATGGCGCGGGGGCTGTCGCTGGAGGACGGCGCGGCGACACTGACGGAGTTTTCGGCGGCAGGGGTGGCGCGCGGCTTCGAACAGCTGCCGGAGCGCCCCGCCCGGCTGATCGCCTGCGGCGGCGGGCGGCACAATCCGGCGCTAATGGATGCGCTGCGCCGGCAGCTACCCTGCACCGTGCTGACGGCGGAACAGGCTGGCTGGCGCGGGGATTCGATTGAGGCGGAGGCCTTTGCGCTGCTGGCGGTCCGCACGGCGCGCGGTCTGCCGCTCAGCTGGCCCGGCACGACTGGCGTGCCGGAGCCGCAGATGGGCGGCGAGATAATCGGCTGATCTGTGCCCGACCGCGCTCCGCTCACCCCCGCGAAGGCGGGGATGAGCGGACCAGAGATCAATCCTCGAAGTCTTCTTCTTCGATGGCGAGGGTGGGGCCGGCGTCGATCTCGGCTTCCTTGCGGAGTTCCTGTTCGGCTTCGTCGAGGCGGCGCAGGAGGTATTCTTCGCTGAGGCGGATGAGTTCTTCGCGCGCGTGTTCATAGAAATGGTTGGCGCCGGCGACCTTGGCCCGCTCCACTTTCTGGCCCTTCTGGACGCGCACCTTCGACAGCGCGCGCTCGACATCTTCCGGTGAGGCGATCGAATCCTTCTCGCCCGCGATGATCAGGCCGGAGGCCGGGCATGGCGCGAGAAAGGAGAGGTCGTAATGATTGGCCGGGGGCGAGATCGCGAGGAAGCCATCGATCTCCGGGCGACGCATCAGGAGCTGCAGTGTGATCCAGGCGCCGAAGGAATAGCCGGCGCACCAGACATAACGCGGCGTCTCTGACAGGTTTTCAAGATAATCAAGGACATAGGCGGCGTCTTCGAGTTCGCCGATGCCCTGGTCATAGGTGCCCTGGCTGCGCCCGACTCCGCGCGAATTGTAGCGCAGGACGCCGAATCCGTTCCGTTCGAACAGCTGGTAGAGCATGATCGTGATCGGATCCTGCATCGTCCCGCCCGCTTTCGGGTGGGGGTGCAGGATCAGCGCGATCGGCGCGCCGGGATATGGCGGCTCCGTATAGCGTGCTTCAATTCGGCCCTGGGGGCCCGGAATGATGATCTCGGCCATCGCGCATCCTCGCCGTTTTTTCCACAGAAGGGGCGCTCAATAGTCCATCTTGCCTGCGAAATGCAAATTTTTCTGCAGGGTGCGGTAACGCCCTGAAAAGACTATATAGAAGCGTATGATTTATGCCGACTACAACGCCACTGCGCCGCTGAGGCCTGAAGCGCGCGATGCCATGCTCGCCGCTTACGGGCTGGGCGCGGCGAATCCGTCCTCGGTGCACACGGCCGGACGGGCCGCGCGGGCGGTGGTGGAAAAGGCGCGCGGCGAGGTTGGCTCGGCGATCGGCAGCCGCGCGGAAGACATCGTGTTCACCTCCGGCGGGACGGAATCGCTCGCCCTGGCGATCCATGGCGCGGTGGTCGCCCTGGACGGGGCGGCGACGCTTATCGTGTCGGCCATCGAGCATGAGGCAGCCAGCAAGGCGGCGGCCTATGCCGGAGTGCCGTTGGAGACGGCCTATGTGCTGGCCTCGGGTCAGGTGGATATGGAAGATCTCAAGACGCGCCTGGCAGCCTGGGACACGGCGGCCAAGGGCACGCCGATCCTGGTGCTGATGCTGGCCAACAATGAGACGGGCATACTCCAGCCTGTGGCAGAGACGGCCGCGATTGTACGCGCGGCGGGCGGGCTGACGGTCTGCGACGCTGTGCAGGGGCTCGGCAAGGTGGCGGTCAATGTCGCGCTGCTTGGCGCCGACTATGTGGCGCTGTCGGCGCACAAGATTGGCGGGCCGCAGGGTGTTGGCGCTTTGTGGCACAGGGCGGGCGCGCCGCTGAAGGCTGTGCTGCATGGCGGCGGGCAGGAGCGAGGCCTGCGCTCCGGCACCGAGAATGTCGCCGGGATTGCGGGATTCGGGGCGGCGGTGACCGCTTCCGTGCGGGGCCTGCCGGATTATGTTAAGCTGGCGCCTGGTCGCGATGCGATGGAGGCGCGCCTTAAGGCCGAAGGCGGGGTCGTTGTCGTTGGTGAAGGCAGTCCAAGGCTTGCCGGGGTGTCGAACTTTGCCCGGCCGGGCTTTCGGGCTGAAACCCAAGTGATGGCGCTGGATCTGGCCGGGGTCTGCGTCTCGGCAGGCTCGGCCTGTTCATCCGGCAAGGTGAAGAGATCGCTTGTGCTGATGGCGATGGGCGCAGATGACGCCCTTGCGGAATCGGCGATCCGCGCCAGCTTTGGCTGGAACAGTCAGCCGGAAGACTTCGACTGCCTCGCCGAGGCCTGGCTCGAAGCGGCCCGGAGAACCGTGTTGAAGGAATCCGTGTGATGGAATGCTGCGGCGGAATGGAAGAGCATGAGGACGACTGCGCCGAAGTGACGGTGAAGGACGGCATCGATGCGAAGACGGTCGAGGCGGCAAAGCGGCTCGAATCGGAAAACTATTCTGCCGGGTTCGTCACCGATATCGAGATGGACATGGCGCCGAAGGGCCTGTCGGAAGATACGGTGCGGTTCATCTCCGCGAAGAAGAATGAGCCAGACTGGCTGCTGGAATGGCGCCTCGACGCCTATCGCCGCTGGCTGACGATGGAAGAGCCGACCTGGGCGCGGGTGAGTTATCCTAAGATCGATTTCCAGGACTTCTATTATTACGCTGCGCCAAAGGCCGGGGCGAAGTACGCCTCGATCGACGATGTGCCGAAGGAAATTCTCGAGACGTATGAGAAGCTCGGCATCCCGCTGCGCGAGGCCGAAGTGCTGCTCGGTGTCGAGGGCGCGGCTGAGACGGCGGCGGCGGCGCGGGAGAAGCCGCGCGTGGCGGTGGACGCAGTCTTCGATTCTGTTTCGGTGGCGACGACTTTCCGGGAGGAGCTGAAGAAGGCCGGC
>JBKBVT010000228.1:0-3831 GCA_046289305.1 Hyphomonas sp.
GACCGCCGTGAACCAGGAGGCCTACGTTCAGGGCATCTCAACGCGTTACGTCGATGATCTGGTCAAGGCGATGGGCATGTCGGGGATCAGCAAAAGCCAGGTCAGTCGCCTGTGCGAAGAGATCGATGGCAAGGTGCAGGCCTTCCTCAACCGTCCGCTCGAGGGGGATTGGCCCTACCTCTGGATTGACGCCACCTACCTCAAGGTCCGGCGCGGTGGGCGGATCGTCTCGGTCGCGGTGAACCGCCCCGGGTTTACCGGAGAGTAAAACTCTCAAAAGGTGGTAAACATCCGGCGTAGGCCGCGGGCGGGTGGCGTTGCTCAGGGAGTGGCCTTGGGTGTTTTGGGCTTGCCGGGCCGGGGCGCCCATTTCTGCGCGAGCTGGTCAAAGCGTTCGACGATCCGCTCGATCCGGGCATCTTCGGGATCGAAGGATGCACCTGACCAGCTGACCATGTCGTCGTGCTGTTCGTGGTCCGGGTCGGCGAGTGCTTCGAGGAATTCCTCGTAGCCCGGGGCGCCGCCGACATCCTCGGGCGGGCAGGCCCCGCTGGCCTTCAGAAGCCTTGGATAGGTCACGCCCGGGGTGGCCTCGGTGACCCGCTCGATCCGGATGCTGTGGTCCCAGTCATCGCCGAAGTCGTAGATATACTGGAGCGTCCGGGCGCCGGTATCCTCGAGCACCTTTTGCAGCGTTGCCTTCTTCGCGGGCATCGGGCCGTCGTAGAATCCGTCCGGATCGGGCACGCCCCAGCCGGCGCCACCGGCACGGAACTCGTAAAGGTGGGTGTCCGTCCATCCCATCGCCGCCTGAACTACCTCATGCAGCCGGTCGAGCCTGATCTTCAGCGGCACCTCGATCTGGCGCATCGGCTGCGGATCGACGTCGTTCAGGAGGATCCGGAGGCGGGCGATCAGGGTCATGCGGCTTTCCTCTGCAGGGTTTGCGACCAGTGCCAGGGGAGCAGTTCCGGCAGGCGCGACAGGGGCATGTCTGGCATCCGGGCGAGGACATCAGCCAGCCAGGCCTGCGGGTCGACGTCGTTCATCCGGGCCGTCACGATCAGGGAATACATGAAGGCGGCGCGGTCGCCACCGCGCGGCGATCCGGCGAAGAGCCAGGCCTTCCGCCCGAGGGCGATCCCTCTGAGCGCCCGTTCTGCTGCATTGTTCGTGAGACAAATCCGGCCATCGTCAAGGAACCGGGTGAAGGCTTCCCAGCGGCCGTCTTCCTCGAACATGTAGTTGATCGCCTTGGCGACGGGGTTGTGCTTCGACATCCGGGCGCGTTCGGATCGCAGCCAGTCGTGCAGTTCCTCGATTATCGGGCGCACCAGCCGCTGACGGGCGTCAAGCCGGGCCTCGGCGGTCAGGCCGTTGATCTCGCGCTCGACATCGAAGATGGCATCGAAGCGTTGGACGGCTTCCAGCGCGATCGGGGAGATCTCCTCGGCCACCTTCTTGCCCTTGCGGGCCGTTGCTTTGATATCCGCCAGTTCGAAGAATTTGCGCCGGGCATGCGACCAGCACAGCGCGCTGAGCACCGGGGCTGGCTTATGCTGGGCGCTGTAGAGATCGTTGTAGCCGCTATAAGCATCGGCCTGAAGGATGCCGGTCCAGCCCGACAGGTGGCGGGTCGGATGTTCCTTCCTGCGGTCGGTGGAGAAGTAATAGAGCGCTGCCGGCGGCGCCCCACCAGCGAAGGGCCGATCATCGCGCAGATAGGTCCAGAGCCGGGCGGTTTGCGTGCCGCCTTTGGCCAGCAGTGGCACGGTGGTGTCATCCGCGTGCAGCCTTTCGGCTCCGAGGACATGGGCGCGGATCAGATCGTGAATGGGTTGCAGCGCCACGGCGCAAGCCCCGACCTGATCGGCCAGGGTCGAGAGACTGATGTCGACGCCCTCCTTCGCATAACGCTCGGCTTGCCTGTTCAGCGGTTGGTGCTGGCCGAACTTCTCGAACAGCACCATGGCCAGCAGGTTGGGTCCCGCCCAGCCCCGAGGCGTCGGATGGAACGGCGCCGGCGGCTGGCTGATCTTCTCGCAGTCGCGGCAGGTGAACTTCTCGCGGACGGTCTGGATGACCTTCCACTGCCGTGGGATCACCTCCAGCGTCTCGGTGATGTCCTCGCCAAACTTCACGACGCGTGCCGAACCACAGCAGGTGCAGGAGGTCGGCGCCTCAACCACGACGCGCTCGCGGGGCAAATGCTCGGGGAACGGCTTGCGGGCTGGGCGGCGACGCTCGAAGGCCGTGTCCGATGCCTTGGCTGCGTCGGCATCCGCCTTTGCCCGATCTTGCTCAAGATCTGTCTCGAGGTCCTCGAGCTGCATCTCCAGTTGCTCGATCAGCCGGGCATGGCGTTCGGCGCTATGCCCATATTGCTCGCGTCGGAGTTTGGCGATCTGCAGCCGGAGGTGCCGGATCATGTCTTGGGAGGCCGAGACGATCGCCTGAACCTGGGTCAACTCCCCCTTGGCAGCGACCAAAGCGCCCTCTGCGGCAGACGCGCGGGCCTCTGCCGCGGCGAGTGCGGCGCGCAGAACAGCGATCTCAGATGCGGTCTTCGACATGCCGAAGACCTACCACGGAAACCCGGAATAGTCCAATAAAACAAGGGTGTTTTGGCTATCAACCTGCCGAGGCAGGCCGCTGCGTCCAGCGCGGATTGCGCCAGTCGATTCCTTCCAGAAGATAGCCGAGCTGCGCCGCCGAAACCGGAACGGCCGAGCCATTCTGGCTCACCGGCCAGATGAACTTCCCGGCCTCCAGCCGCTTCAGATACAGCGACATGCCGACCCCGTCGTGCCACAGCACCTTGATCAGGTCGCCCTTGCGGCCCCGGAAGCAGAAGATCTCGCCACCGTGCGGATCGCGGCCCAGCCCCTGCTGGACCTTCAGCGCCAGGCTGTTCATCCCGCAGCGCATGTCCGTCACCCCGCCCGCGATCCAGACGCGCGCACCCGCCGGAAACGCGATCATGCGCCGTCCAGGACCGGAAGCAGCCGCGCCAGAATGATCGGGTCAATTCCCGCAGGAACCACGATGTGCCGGCCATTGACGAGCGTGATCGCCAACGTGTCGGCGCAGGAGACCTGCGGCACCCGTGAGGACGTCGCCTCAGGCTCGGTCCGCTCGTCGGCAATCATCACCGGAGAGAAAACTGCCGCAGGCTCCCTGCCCAGAAGCCCTTGGCGATACTCCTTCCGCCAGCGCGTAAGCAGGGTGCGCGAGATGTCGTGGCGCCGAGCCGTCACCGCCGCGTTGCGCGGCCGCGAAAGGCTCTCTTCGACAATCCGGATCTTCTCGGCAACTGACCAGCGACGCCGTCGCCCACTGTCGGTGACAGAAAGAACCTCAACTCGGGGCATGAAGCTATCGTCGTCCATAGCTTCAGACTCTTATCCGGCCTCAGCGCTCCACATCAGACGGTCCTCGCCGGAGGAATACAGTCCAGACCCGAAGGCAAGGTTACCTCGGACGTAGCGTGGCGAAGGCCAGCAGCCGATGAGTGTCACGACGGCGTCGGCCGCGAGGAGATGATCGTCAGCCCGCACGGTTGCCGTAGCGGTCAAGGGACGCAACCTACGCCGACAGGAAGGCGCCCCAGTCCTCCATGAGCTGTCGCCGCTTCGCAACCATATCTCCGCGCCGATATGCCTGCTCCACGGCGTTCCCGACCTTGTGCGCGAGGGCGATCTCGGCGATGTCGCCTGGGTAGTCCGTCTTTTCAGCGACCCAGTCTCGAAAAGTCGATCTGATCCCATGCGGAACCGCTGGTCGCTTCAGAGCAGGGTCAACCCAACCCCTCCTCCCCGCGCTCAGTTCGTC
>JBKBVT010000229.1:0-3822 GCA_046289305.1 Hyphomonas sp.
GGATTGGCTTATGGGTCAGCCCGCATCTGTCCGAGAGCCTCCGCCCATGTCAATGCGACGCCTGCCCCAAGGCTACCAGATCTGCGGCGCGGCCGAGGAGGAAATCCCGGACCTGATCGCCATCGACCTCGCCGCCGGCCAGCTCTTCGCCGGCACGGGTCTCCTGCCGGAGGAAGCCCTCAGCGACCACGTCCCGGCGGATGTTCTGCGCGATGCCATTCCCCTCGGCCACATCCACACCGTGCGCGACGCCAAGGGCCGCCTCGCGGGCTTCACACTGACCTCAGTGCGCCGCGCCACGCTCTATCTCGACCAGATCAGCGTCCATCCGGACCATGGCCGCAAAGGCCTCGGCGCCGCTCTCCTTGAGCGTGTCGCCGGCGAAGCGAAAGACCGCGGCCTCAAGACCGTCATGCTCTCCACCTTCCGCGACCTTCCCTGGAACGCGCCCTTCTACCGCCGCCACGGCTTCCGCATCCTGCCCCCGCGCAAGTATGAAACTTGGATGCTGCAGATCGAAGCGGCCCAGGCCAAGCAGGGCCTCGACGTCTCCAAACGCTGCTTCATGGTCCGCCGCCTCGGCATCTTCTAGACGGGAGACAGAAGCGGCCAATCGGCAACACACATTGCAGCCTGGCGCATTGGCGATTAGGTCTGGCGGCAAAACAAAACTCCGGAGGCTGGCCGCAAAATGCCGAACTATCCCCAATCCTTCCCGCTCACCCGCCCGCGCCGTTTGCGCCAGTCGCCCTGGGTGCGCTCCCTGGTGGCGGAGAATGTGCTCACCCCCGCCGATCTCGTCTGGGCGGTGTTCGTGCATGATGGCGAAGGCCGGGTGCCGGTCG
This sequence comes from Hyphomonas sp., assembly GCA_046289305.1. Taxonomy (GTDB): domain Bacteria; phylum Pseudomonadota; class Alphaproteobacteria; order Caulobacterales; family Hyphomonadaceae; genus Hyphomonas. Next base: position 846 of record JBKBVT010000229.1, read on the forward strand.
CCTCCCTGCCCGGCGTCGACCGCCTGAGCGTGAAGGAAGCCGGCCTCGCCGCCAAACGCGCCAGCGAACTCGGCATCCCCGCCATCGCCGTCTTCCCTTATATCGGCCCGGACGGAAAAGACGACGAAGGCACCGGCGCCCTCTCCCCCGACGGCCTCGTCCCCCGCGCCCTGAAGGAAATGAAGAACGCCGCCCCCGAAGTCGGCCTGATCACCGATGTCGCCCTCGACGCCTATACCAGCCACGGCCATGACGGCCTGCTCGACGAAGACGGCACCATCCCGAATGACGCCACCGTCGAGCGTCTCGTCCGCCAGGCCCTCGTGCATGTCGGCGCCGGGGCCGATGTCGTCGCCCCGTCAGACATGATGGACGGCCGCATCGGCGCCATCCGCGCCGCCTTCGAGGAGGAAGGCTTCACCAACGCGATGATCCTCGCCTACGCCGCCAAATATGCCAGCGGCTTCTACGGCCCCTACCGCGAAGCGATCGGCTCGGCCGCCGCCCTGCGCGGCGACAAGAAAACCTACCAGCAGGACCCCGCCAATGCCGAGGAGGCCCTGCGCGAAGTCGCCCTCGACCTCGCCGAAGGCGCCGACATGGTCATGGTAAAACCCGGCCTGCCCTATCTCGACATCGTCCACCGCGTCTCATCCACCTTCGGCGTCCCGACCCTCGCCTACCAGGTCTCCGGCGAATACGCCCAGATCATGGCCGCCGCCCAGAACGGCTGGATCGACGGCGACCGCGTCATGATGGAGTCCCTGATGTGCTTCAAACGCGCCGGCGCAGCAGGTGTGATCACCTACTTCGCGGAACGCGCAGCGGAGAAGCTGCAAGGCTGACCCCACCACTCGCTCTACCCTCACAACTCCGTCACGCCCGATGGCCAACGGCCATCTGGGCGCCCATCTCCTGAGCTTTCCCGGAGTGCATGGGGAGTGTTCAGGATGGGCCCTCTGATGCGCTGCGCGCATCGAGGGTGACGACTAAACCGGGACGGCGAAAACTCGCCCCACCCCTCAAGCCGCGTTCTTGATCGCCACCAGTTCGATATCAAACGTAAGGTCCTGACCCGCCAGCGGATGGTTCGCGTCCAGCGTCACGCTGGCCTCATCCGAGGCGACGACCATGACCGGCACGGCCTCGCCCGACGGCCCCTGCATCTGCAGCCGCGTGCCGACATCGACCGGCACGTCCGGCGGAATCTGCTCGCGCGGAATCGCCGTGCGCCGGCCGGGATCAACTTCGCCGTAAGCCTGGTTGCAAGGCACAGTCACGGTCTTCCTGTCGCCGACCGTCATGCCGGGAATGGCCGCGTCGAGGCCCGGAATGATCTGGCCGGTGCCGACCTGGAAAGCCAGCGGATCGCGGCCGGCGGAACTGTCGAACGGCGTGCCGTCTTTCAGCGTGCCGGTATAGTGGATGTGTACGGTGTCACCGTTTTTGACCTGGGTCATAGGGGGTCCAATCTCTTCGGAGGAGTGAATCGAAGGCGCGCAGAACACGCACGCGCCAGGGGGCTCTCGTCGCCTGAAGAACAAGGCAAGGCCTAACCTAGGAACTCAGGCCCGGATGTAAACCCACAGCTTGCGTTTGCCGCTATTCGTAGACCGGCAGCGGCGACACCTTGAAATCCTCGCGCGAAAACATCTCCGCCTGATCCGAATAATGCGGCGACTCCGGCCGCCCCATCGCGGCGCCGAACGGGTAAATCGTCCGTGTCTCCGGCGGGCCGTCCTTCGGCCATTTGACCGTCATGATGAAACTGTCTCCGCCCACGGCGACATAGCGCCCATCCTCCGCCGGATGGAACATCAGCGCCCGGAGCGCCTCCGGTCCGCCCGTCAGCGGATAGTCCGCCTCACCCCGCACCAGCCGCGCAAAATCCGTATACGGCACATTCAGCCGCCCGAAATGCGCCTGCAGATGCGCCGCCGCATCGCCTATGATTTCCCGCCCCGTCCGCAATTCCTCGCGGCGATACAGCGACCGCTGCAACTCCTGCAGCACGATCAGCGCCAGCGAATCCGCCGCGCCGTCCCCATCCAGCCGCCAGCCCCAGCCCTCGAGCAGCGCGACAGCCTCCTCCGCGACCCCCGCCGCCCGCGCGTCCGCTACAGAGGCAAGAAACGCCGCGCCCAGCCGCGAGGTCCGGTCATACCCGGTATCAAACTTGATGGCGTGGATCTGCGCATCATCAAACACATCCCCCGCCTCCAGCAATGTCTTGGCCCGGAGGATCCGGTTGGTCACCCAGGTCTCGACGCCGACGAGCCCCGGATAATCCTCCGCCCCCATATCATCCTCCGGTTCGGTCGCCAGCCAGGGCGTATTGTTGGCATTCACGATATATCCGGAATACGGGTTCATCAGGAACGGGATCCGCTCCGGCGGTTCATATTCGGTCCAGATCAGCGCGCTGTCATCGCCCGCCACGAGGCCGGACCAGTCCACCGCCGCCTCCCGCTTCGGCAGGCGCACATTATACAGCAGCGCGATATTCCCCAGCCGGTCCGCATAGATGAAATTCGTCGCCGCAATCGCCTGCATCGCCATCACCTCCCGCCACTCGGCCAGCGAAGTAGTCCGGTTCAGCCGGTAATACTGCTCGAATTGCCGCGTCTCGCCAAAGCCGGCATAGCGGATCGCAAACGCGCCCTTGTCGTTCCTGACAACTGGTCCGTGCACGGAACCCCACACGCTCTGGCGCACCGGCACAACCAGCGGCCCCATCTTCACCTTCAGCCAGACATGGCGATGCTCAAGGTCCAGCCACTCCCCGTCCAGCCGGTAGCGCTTTCCGCTCTCGTCCAGCACCAGCTCATACACATCGGTCAGGTCCGCGCGGTTCACCGTATTGGTCCAGCCGAGATGTTCATTATGCCCCATCAGGATCACCGGGCTGCCGGGAAACAGCGCCCCCTGCATCGACCAGCCCTCGCCGCTCGCCACCCTCGCCTCATACCACGCCGCC
>JBKBVT010000230.1:0-3797 GCA_046289305.1 Hyphomonas sp.
CCGACCACGAGCATGCCCGTGACCGCGCCCGACTTGAACGCCATCTGCAGGCCCTGGTTCAGGCCCGCGCGGGAGGCTTCGGTCGTGCGCACATTCGCCCGCACGGACACCAGCATGCCGATGAAACCGGCGGCGCCTGAAAGCACAGCGCCGACCACAAAGCCGAGCGCCGCTTTCCAGCCCAGCGCGAACACAAGCACGATCGCGACCACGACACCGACGATGGCGATCGTCCGGTATTGCCGGTTCAGATAGGCGTTGGCGCCTTCCTGGATGGCCTGCGCGATTTCGATCATCCGGGCATTGCCCGACGGCGCCTTCATGATCGACTGGATCTGCACCCAGCCATAGATCAAAGACAGGAAACCCGCACCGAGTGCGAGATAAAACCAGGTCATTAATTGTCCTCCTTTAGCCCCTTTGACATACGGATCCGGCGATACCGGTCCGGTCTTTTTCTTTTGTCAGACTCAACTGCTGCCAGCCTGTTTCCAAACGTGCAAGATGCCTCGTGTGTGAGGAGACTGGCAGGTCAACTCAGGCGGGCATGTTCGAAGGCGAGTCTTTCCGGCAGGTTAACGAGCTTGCCGCCATATGTGGCCACGAGGCCGGCCCCCTCGCGCAAGGTTCCAATCCGGGTCACGGCCTGGCCAGATCCCTGAATGGCCGCGGCTTTTTCGGGGCCTGCCGCAAACAGCAGCTGATAGTCATCGCCCCAGCTAGCGAGGTCCAGCGCCTCCTCCAGCGTCGCGGCGCCGCCGGCGAATGGCACATGGTCCAGCCCTATTTCCGCGGCCAGCCCCGACGCCCCGGCCAGGGTTGCCAGATCGCCCAGCAGGCCGTCCGAGACGTCCATCGCCGCACTCGCCTGATGCGCGAGCAGCGCCGCCGATTCGATGGGTGGCAGTTGCGGCGCTTGTAGATACTCCAGCCAGTGCGCCGCGCCCTGCCCCTCCGTTTTCCACAGATAGCCTCGCCGGGCCGCGCCAATCTCACCGGTGAGCCAGATGTCATCGCCGGCCTGAGCGCCGCTACGCCGGATGGGCGCCGCGCCCAGGCAGTCGCCAGTCAGCGTCAGGGAGAGAAAGAGGCCGCCCGGCGAGGTGACCGTATCGCCGCCAATCAGCGCAATGCCCCAGGCCGCAAGCTCCTCGCCGAGCGCGGCAGCGAAGGCGGCCAGCTGAACTTCGTCTCGCCCGTCCTGCGGCCAGCCAAGGGTGAGGAGGGCTTCGCGCGGGCGCGCGCCGGTCGCGAGCACGTCAGAGACATTCACGCGCACCAGCTTCTTGGCCACGCTTTCGATGGGATCGTCGGAGAAGAAATGCACGCCCTCGGCCATGGCGTCGGTCGTGATGATCAGGCGCGATGCACCGAAGCTGAGCTCCGCCGTGTCATCCCTCAGCCCGGCCGCGCCAGAGCTGCGCGCCAGAGGAGCGAAATAGCGCCGGATCCAGTCCTTTTCGGCCATTCAGGGCCTCCGCCCGGCAGGAACCCTAAAGCCCCTCGCGTCCAATGGCGTAGAAGCGTTCGCGGCGCTGGGCGCGCAGTTCGGCCGGGCTCATGCCTTCCAGCTCCCGCAGCGCTGCATCCAGCGCCTTGGCGGCGGAGGCCATGGCGCGCTGCGGATCACGGTGCGCGCCGCCGACAGGTTCCTTGACGATGCCGTCGATGATCTTGTGGCGCATCAGGTCCGGCGCCGTGATGCCCATGGCCTCGGCGGCGTCCTTGGCCTTGGTCGCATCGCGGTAAAGGATCGAAGCGCAGCCTTCCGGTGAGATCACCGAATAGATGCCGTATTCCATCATCAGCACCCGGTTGGCCGCCGCGATGCCGATGGCGCCGCCGGACATGCCCTCGCCGATGATCAGCGTCACGAACGGCACGCCCAGCGACAGGCCCCGCTGCGTGCCGCGGGCGATGGCTTCGGCCTGGCCGCGCTCCTCGCCGCCCTTGCCGGGATAGGCGCCGGCGGTGTCCGGAAAGCTGAGCACCGGAATGTTGAACTTCTCGGCAAGGTCCATGAGGCGGACGGCTTTGCGGTAGCCTTCGGGGTGCGCCATGCCGAAATTGTGCTTCAGGCGTTTCTCGGTCGTGCGGCCCTTCTCATGACCGATCAGGACAACCGAGCGGCCCTTGAAGCGCGCGAGGCCGCCGATGATCGCCTCGTCATTGCCGAACACCCGGTCCCCGGCAAGTTCCTCAAAATCCTCGAAGACATTCGCAATGAAATCAGACAGGTGCGGCCGGTCCGGATGGCGCGCGACCTGGGTGATCCGCCAGGCATTGAGCTCGGAATATATCAGTTTGAGCTGTTTGACCGACTTGGTCTTGAGTTTCGCCAGCTCATCGCTGATCGCCGGGCCATCCTTGCGGGCGGCCAGCGCCTCAAGCTCGGCAATCTTGGCGTCAAGCTCTGCGATCGGTTTTTCGAATTCCAGATAGGTAGCCATGACGCCTCACTAGCAATGACACCGGACTTCGCCTAGCGCGTTTTCAGCCGAGCACACTTCCGAGCATGACGACGGCCGGCAGGATCAGCACGCCGAGCAGAACAGGAAAAACAAATATAATCAATGGCAAGGTCATCAAGGCCGGAAGCGCCATGGCCTTTTCCTCAGCCTTCAGGATGCGCCGCTGACGCATATCGGAGGAAAAAACGCGCAATGTCTGACCAAGACTTGTGCCCATTTCCTCAGCCTGGCGCAGCATCGTGGCGAGCGAGCCGGCCTCCTCGATTCCCATCCGGTCCGCAAAGGCGCGCCACGCCGTCTTTTTTGTCTTCCCCGCCCTGAGCTCCAGCGACAGGGTCCGCAGATGCCCGGCGATCACGGGATGGCGCAGCTCCAGTTCCTCGCTGACACGCTGCACGGCGGCATCGAGGCTGAGGCCCGCTTCGATACAGGCGACCATGAGGTCCATCATGTCCGGAAACCCGACGGAGCCGGCCTGGCGCCGCTGGCCGATCCGGTGGTCGAGATATTTGCCGGGCGCGGCCAGGCCTGCGAGCACCAGCGTGATCGAGATGAGAACCGGCGCCAGCGGCGGCAGGTCCTGCAGATAGGGCAGCGCAAAGAATAGCCCGATCTGGGGGATAACGACGCAGACGAGCCGCGCAAGGAAGTAGCGCGACACGGCATTGTCACCGGTAAAACCGGCCTGGACGAGTTTCGCCCGCGCGGCGCTGACCTCAGCCCCGTCGGCCGGGGCGGCCTGATCGGCAAAGCCGAGCATCGCCTTGCCGATGCGGTTCTGGTTGCGGCTAGCCTCCGGCGGCGGGGCGCCGGGGCGCTGCATCAGCCGTCGTTCGAGGTCTCCGGCGTCCTGCTGGCTGCGCACGAATGACAAGATGCCCGGAATGGCGAGCATCAGGGCGAGCAGTCCCAGAAGGATTGGAATGGCAGGGCCGGAGGTGAGGAGGTCTGTCATGCCGGCCACCTCACATCTTGAAATTGATCATGCGGTTCATGACGAAATTGCCAATCGCCATCCAGATGAACAGGCCGGCAAAGCCATACTGGATCAGCGGCTCGTGCATCACCGCGCCATAGAATTGCGGGCTCATCAGATGAATCCCGGTCATGACGATGAACGGCGCCGATGTCAGGATCATTGCCGAGGCGCGCCCCTCGGAGGACGCGGCGCGCACTTTCAGCCGCATCGTCTGGCGCTCACGGATCGTTTTGGTGTTGGATTTGAGGAGTTCGGTGAGATTTCCGCCGGTCTTTTCCTGCAGGCGCACGGTGGCCGCGAAGAGTTCAACATCCGGATCCCCGGCGCGCTCCGCCATGCGCTGCACG
>JBKBVT010000231.1:0-3757 GCA_046289305.1 Hyphomonas sp.
AGAAGCGCGCCTGACGCTGGAAGACCTGGAAAAGGCCGACGGGCTTTTCCTCACCAACAGCCTGCGGATATTCCAGCCCGTCAGCCTGCTCGGCGAGGTCAACTTTGCGCCAACTCTGCCGTCCGGTCTTCTGGCGCTCGGCCGCGATCTGATCGGGGAGGGTCGCGATGATTGATACAGCACAACGCGACAATATCCTCCAGGCAGTCCGTGAGCGCGTCACCCTCATGGGCATCCTGAATGTCACGCCGGACAGTTTCTCCGATGGCGGACAGCACCATGCGCCGGAGGCCGCACGCGCGCAGGCCCGCCGCATGGTGGCCGAGGGCGCGGGCATCCTAGACATCGGCGGCGAATCCACGCGCCCCGGCGCCGTGCCGGTGCCAGCGGAAGAAGAACTCGCCCGTGTCCTGCCCATCCTCCGGCTACTGAAGTCCGAACTCAATGTGCCCCTCTCGATCGACACCGTAAAGGCCTCCGTTGCCCGCGCGGCTGTCGAGGCAGGCGCCGTCATCATCAATGACGTGACCGGCCTGCGGGGCGACCCGGACATGGCGCGCACCGCGGCGGAAACCGGCGCGGCGGTCGTCGTCACATATCATCGCGGCGCGGTGGAAGAGGGCATCGACGCCGCCGCAGACATGCACGCCTTCTTCGACCGCGCCCTCGCCCAGGCTGAGGCCGCCGGCATCCCTCGGGCGCATGTCTGGCTCGATCCCGGCATCGGCTTTGCCAAGACGCAGGACCAGAATCTGGACCTGATCGCCCGGCTTGACACGCTCGCCTCCTACGGCCTCCCCGTCCTCGCGGGCCTCTCGCGCAAGAGCTTCCTTGGCTATGTCACAGGCCGCCCCGTGGACGCGCGACTGGCAGGGACGATTGCAGCCAACCTCATGGCGGTGTACCGGGGCGCGCGGATCCTGCGGGTGCATGACGTGGCAGAACACGCCGACGCGCTGAAGGTCCATGAGGTAATTGAAGGTCGCAAGGCATGAAAACTGAAATCAATGTGCGCAATCTGCGGATCCACGGCTTTCACGGCCTCAAGGATGCGGAGAAGGCGCTGGGCCAGATTTTCGAGGTCGACATCCGCTGCGACATGGTGACGGACAAGCCGCCGCGCGACGTCATGGAAGACACCGTTTGTTATGGCGAGATCTGTGATCTGGTGGTCAGCGTTTCGGAAGGCGAAGTGTTCAATCTGATCGAGACGCTGGCGGAGCGGATTGCCGGGGCGATCTTCGCGGCCTTCCCGCCGATCGAATCCGTCCGTGTCGAGATCAGAAAGCCCCGCGCGCCGATCCGGCATATCGTGGACCATGTCGGCATCGCCATCGAGCGCCGCCGCCATGGCTGAGGCCGGGATCGGTCTTGGCTCAAACCTCGGCGACCGGCAAGCGCACCTCGCCGGCGCGGCGCGGGCCTTGGCAGCGCTAGAGGGCACGCGCATCCTGGCGGCATCGTCCGTCTGGCAGACGCCGCCGGTCGGCCCGCCCGGACAGCCAGACTATTTCAATGCCTGCCTGCGGATCGAAACGGATCTGACGCCGAAGGCGCTTCTGGCGGCCTGCCTCGCCATCGAACAGGCGCATGGGCGTGAGCGGCGCGAACGCTGGGGCGCCCGTACGCTGGACATGGATATTCTGTGGTATGATGATCTGGAGATGGCCAGCGAAGCGCTGACGCTCCCCCATCCGCGCCTCATACAGCGCGCCTTCGTGCTCGCGCCGCTGATGGAGATTGCATCAGACGTGCGCATCGCAGGCGATACCGTCTCCGCCCATTTCAGCCGTCTGGATACGGAAGACCTCATCCGCCTCGGCCCATTCCCCCGGTGGGATCAGCCGGCCTGACCGTCCAGCGCGAGGCGCACCCAGGCGCGCGTTTCTTCCTCGTCGCTCTCCAGGCCTCGGGCAATGTCGTCGCGGTAGCGTGGATCGACCCGGGAGAGGAGGCGCGCATAGAAACTCTGCATCTGCGCGACATCGTCCTGCGAGTCGCCATCCCAGGCCGGCAGGGCCGCCCTGTCGCGTGCAAACTGATCGAGACGCCTGAGGATCTCCTCGATCTCGAACAGGCCGCAACAGAGGGCAGCCTGGGCCACGCGTTCATTATCCGGCGTGTCATAGGGTGACAGGCCGTGACGGGCATTGGCGACGATGAACGACAGGGCCGATAGCCGCAGCGTCAGCGGCCCCGGCCATTCCTCTGCCAGCTGAGCGGCGACCTGCTGGCCTTCTTCGGCCCAGATGCGCTCTTCCTCGATGGAATCGAACAGCGTGCCCACGGGCTTGTCATCGCGGTAAGCAGACTGAAGCCGTGTGTCCCAGCGATCGATCAGGGCGGCGAGTTCGTTGCTGATACTGAGGTTAGCCGGGTCGATGTTCAGGCCCGTCTCGTCATCCCAGGTTGGCCAGCAGCAGATTTCCGGCGCGAGGCGCAGATGCGTGGGCATCGGCGGCGGCAGGCCGTCGTCCGGATAGTCATCGTCCAGTGCGGCGCTCTTGTTCCAACCGGATTTGCTTGCGGGGCGGAAAAACAGCCAGATAATAAAAGACGTACACAGAGCGATAATGCCCAACTCGATCAGGGCGGGCAAGATGCCGGGACCGGGAAGAATCCATTGCTTCCATATGCCCTGTGCCCCGGCATAGATGACGAACGCTGTATTGACAGCATAGATGTAGAACGCCCGGATTGTAGCGCTCCGGCCGCGCTGGCTGGCTTCGTCCTTAGGCGGAATATGCCGGGCGGCCCAGACGAGGTATCCGGCCTGCACGACAAGGTTTGCTGCAAAGATCCACGGTGCCTAGCGGCTGAGCGCCATCAGCGAAAGGCCAGAGGCAAAGGTCAGCATCGCGCCGAGGGTCAGGATGCGGGTCGCCAACTGCTCCTTGCCGGCGGACTTGCTGCCGAGCATCGCAAGGGCCCGGTCCAGCACGCTGTCCATCACCACCTGGCGCAACACCAAGACGCCGCCCAGCATGTAGAACACGCCGATGGCGAAAGCGGACACAGTCAGAACGTCAAGGGCAGGCATCTTGGGGCCGTCGCGGAATACAGTTGATCCGCAGGACGTGCCCGGCGTTTGGGCGCCTGTCTATCCCCCGAATTCGGGGGGCGGCTTTTCGGTCTTCGGTTTGTCTGCCGTCTCGTCCGGCAACGGCTCATCGGGCGAAATCAGGATACGGTGGGACGCGCCGTCCGGGTCGTCGAACTGGCCCGTGCGCACAGCCCAGAGAAAGGCCGCAAGCCCGGCGAGGCCCATGATCAGGGCAATCGGGATCATGAAAACAAGGCCGCTCATGTGCGCCGCTCGCCGTCCATGTTCAGTCGCAGGGCGTTGAGACATACAACCACGGAAGAGGCCGACATGGCAATCGCGGCGACGAGCGGCGTCGCATAGCCCATCACCGCAATCGGCACAGCGACGACATTATAGGCCGCCGCAAAGGCGAAATTCTGAACCATCACCCGCTTCGCCATCCGCGCCGTGCGCACCAGGCGGGGCAGGGGCGCAAGCCCGCCGGAATAAACCGCATCGGCCGCCGACTGGCTGATATCCAGCGCGCCGCCCGGCGCCGCCGAGGCATGCGCCAGCGCCAGCGCGCCGGCATCATTGAGCCCGTCGCCGACCAGCACCCCCGTCCGGCCCTCGGCCTGCCGCGCCTCCAGCCTTGCGACCTGCTCCTGCGGGCTGGCGCCGGCGGTCCACTGTGCGCTGCCGAGCCGGCCCGCCACCTCCCCCACCGGCCCC
>JBKBVT010000232.1:0-3696 GCA_046289305.1 Hyphomonas sp.
TGATCAGACTGTGGGCGAATTCCTCAAGTCCCAGGGCGCTACACTGAAGGCATTTGCGCACTTCAAGCTTGGCCAGGGCGTTGAAAAAGCGGCTGACAACTTTGCCGACGAAGTTGCGGCGCTCACAAAAGGTTCCTGACCGGGCTTGCCTTTCGGCCCGCCAACGGCTTTGAACATTCCCGGCTGCCCCCCCTTTGGCGCAGCCGGGATTTTTGTATGAGACTTCCGCCTGTCCGGAAGCGTGAGGGTGTTTGATATGCCATCTGGCGAAGCCGATATCCCGAAGCTCAAATACCGCAGGGTGCTGTTGAAACTGTCGGGCGAAGCGCTCATGGGGCCCGGTCAGTTCGGCATCGATATTCCGACCTGTGAAGCCTTCGCAAAGGCCATTGCTGGCGCACAGGCGGTTGGCGCGGAAATCTGCCTTGTCATTGGCGGCGGCAACATCTTCCGCGGTGTCGCAGGGGCCGCCAAGGGCATGGACCGCGCGCAGGCCGATTCCATGGGTATGCTGGCGACTGTGATGAACGCGCTCGCCATGCAGAGCGTGTTGGAAAGCAAGGGCGTCCCCACCCGCGTCCAGTCCGCCATAAGCATGGACGCGATTTGCGAGCCCTACATCCGCCGCCGCGCCCAGCGCCACATGGAGAAGGGCAGGGTGGTGATCTTCGCAGCTGGCATCGGCAACCCGTTCTTCACAACAGATACCGGCGCCGCCCTGCGCGCGATCGAGATGAATTGCGACGCCTTGCTGAAAGGCACCCAGGTCGACGGCGTCTACACGGCCGATCCGAAACTCGACGCAACGGCAACGCGCTATAGCAAGGTCGGCTATCAGGAACTGCTGGCGAAAGACCTGCGGGTCATGGATTCATCCGCTGTAAGCCTGATGCGTGATAACAATATTCCGATCGTCGTCTTCTCCCTGAAAGAGGAGGGGTCCCTGCTGAACGTTCTGTATGGCCGGGGCACATCGACGACGATCAGCAATCTGGGAGCATAAAAAAACATGAGCTACAGCAAGCAGGACATCGAGCGCCGCATGGAAGGCGCACTGACATCGCTGGCTTCGGAATTTGGCGGCCTTCGGACCGGCCGGGCCTCCGTCAATCTTCTGGATTCAATCCAGGTGCCTGCCTATGGCGGCGTCGTCCCGCTTAGCCAGGTGGCATCAGTGACAGTCACTGATACCCGCATGCTGTCGGTCAATGTCTGGGACAAGACGGTCGTTGGCGCCACGGAACGCGCCATTCGCGATTCCGGGCTTGGCCTCAACCCGGTCACAGATGGGCAGACCCTCCGCATCCCGATCCCCGCCCTGAACGAGGAACGCCGCGTCGAACTGACCAAGATTGCAGGAAAATACGCCGAAGCTGCCCGGGTTGCGGTGAGAAATGTGCGCCGGGACGGCATGGACGCCCTCAAGAAGATGGAGAAAGATGGCGAAATCAGCGAAGATCGTCACCGTGTCCTGACTGACGAAGTCCAGAAACTGACCGATGCCTTTGTCCAGAGGGTCGATGAAGCCCTGAAAGCGAAGGAAGCGGAGATCATGCAGGTTTGATGTCGAGGGTGACAGCCCCGTCTGATCTTGCACCGGTGGGACCTGATCCCGCCGTCCCCAGGCACGTCGCAATCATCATGGATGGCAATGGCCGATGGGCAACCGCCCGGCATCTGCCCCGGACTGCGGGTCATGAGCGCGGCGTCGAAGCCCTCCGCAGGACGGTTGAGGCCGCCGGCGATCTGGGCATCAGCTATCTGACCGTGTTTTCCTTTTCGACCGAAAACTGGCGGCGCCCGGCATCCGAGGTCTCCACGCTGTTTGGCCTTCTGAAGACATATGTCCAGCAGGACCTGAAAAAACTGAAAAAAGAAGGTGTTCGTATCCGGGTGATCGGCCAGAAGTCGGGCTTGCCGCCGGATATCGCCAGCCTCGTCGCCGAGGCCGAGTCCGAAACGGCGGACAATTCAAAGTTCAATCTCACGATTGCGTTCAACTACGGCGCCCGCAACGAGCTGGCACGGGCTGCTTCCGCCTTCGCGCGCGACGTAGCCGAAGGTAAATGTGGTCCGGACATAAACGAGGCCGGCTTTGCAGAATATCTCGATACCGCCGGACTCCCCGATCCTGACCTGTTGATCCGGACCAGCGGGGAATACCGTATCAGCAACTTTCTGCTCTGGCAGACCGCCTATGCGGAGCTGTTCTTTTTCGATGTACTCTGGCCTGATTTCGGGCGCGTTCATCTTGAGGAAGCGCTGCGGCGGTTTGGCGAAAGGGAGCGCCGCTATGGTGCGGTCGCGCCGGGAGCTGGCTGATGGGTGACTGGACCCCGCCCGACAAGCGGTTCTCCGAGCTTCCATTACGCCTTGCATCCGCTCTTGTTCTCATACCGCTAGCCCTTGGCGCGGTCTGGATGGGCGGGATGTGGCTGGCGGCAGCCTGCGCAGTGTTCGCTGTTGTCATGATGTTCGAATGGTGCGGCATGAGCGCGACGGCGCATCCACGCATACTCGCGGTTCTGGCGGGTCTGTTCGGTCTGCTGCTCGCGAGCGGTTACCATGCTTTGCCGGCGGCCGTATTTGCGGCGGCGCTGGCCTTTGCTGTCCTCTCATCCCGATCAGGCATAAAGGCCAGAATCACCGCGGGTTTCGGCGTCATTTATGTGTGCGCCATGGTGGCGGGGTTGTTCTGGCTTCGCGAAGGCCCCTGGGATGGCCGGGCCGCAGCTTTGTTGTTCATGTCCTTTGTCTGGGCGTCAGACGCTGCCGCCTATTTCTTCGGCCGCGCTTTGCGGGGCCCCAGACTCCTGCCCAGCGAAAGCCCTAACAAGACATGGAGCGGCGCGGTGGCCGCTGTCATCGCCTGTGGCATCTGCGGCTATTTCGCGGCAGGCATACAGGATGTGGACGCGGGAATCTGGATTGTGACGGGTGTGGCCATCTCCATTGTTGCGCAGGCAGGCGACCTGTTTGAAAGCGGGCTGAAGCGCCGTTTCAAGGTCAAGGATTCAGGCAAGATCCTACCCGGCCATGGCGGCCTTCTGGACCGTGTCGATGGGCTTGGCGCCGTCAGCGTTGCCGGCGTCCTGGCGCTTGCATTGATCCCCGGCTACGCCCCGGTCTTGGGCTTCTGATTCATGGCTGTGCGGCGCATCTCAATTGCAGGCTCTACAGGCTCGATAGGGTGTTCGGCTGTCGATGTCATCCAGCATGCCAGAAACTCTGGTCAGGGTGACTTCGAGATCGTGGCGCTGGCAGCTGGCAGCAATGCCGAGAAACTCGCCGAACAGGCCCTCTTGCTGCGCCCCGAGATCGCCGTGATTGCCGATGAAGGCCGCAGGCAGGATCTCGAAGTCCTGCTGTCCGGAAGCGGCATCAAGGTAGCCGCCGGCGCCGCCGCCCTGAATGAAGCCGCATCCAGGCCCTGCGACCGCTTCCTGGCTGCCATCGTAGGCGCGGCGGGGCTCGAATCGACGCTGGCTGCGGTCAGGGCGGGCAATGATGTGGCGGTTGCCAACAAGGAGAGCATTGTCTGCGGCGGCGACCTGATCCTGTCGGAAGCCCGCCGATCGGGCGCCAAAGTTTTACCAGTGGACTCAGAACATAGCGCGATCTTCCAGTGTCTCGGCGATGGACGCTCCATTGAGCGGCTAACCATCACGGCTTCCGGCGGCCCGTTCCGCACAGCAA
>JBKBVT010000233.1:0-3669 GCA_046289305.1 Hyphomonas sp.
AAAGTATGCCGAACTCCGGCACGGCATGCGAAGCCAGATAAGGCGTATACGGATGGCTTTCGTTCAGTGCATTCTCAGAAATCCAGGCGATCCGTGTGCCGTCAATCCGGTAAAGCCCTACCTGCGGGGGCTGGTTCGGCGAGGAGAACGTGCCGACATAGCTTTGCGCGTCGGGCGCGAGGGAGATCGACCAGTTGCCGCCTTCGGGCGAAATCCGGCGGGGCGAATTTCCGGACAGCGCGGCAGCATACAAATGCCGCTCGAGCGGCGTGTCCAAGAAGCCAGTGAAGTATATCGTTTCGCTTGTGGCTTCAAAGCCAAGCAGTTCACTGACGACCCAGTCGCCAGAGGTCAGCTGCTGCGCCATATCATTCGATGGGTTGCGGCGATAGATATGTCGATAGCCATCCGTCTCATGTGTCGTCAAAAGACTACCATCCGCGAGAGGAAGGAAATCATTGGAAAGATTGACCCAGCGAGGCTGCGCCTCTGTGAACGGCGCCCAGATGCGCCAGGGCAGGCCGTCTGTCCGATTGAAGCGGATTTCCGTCTGGTCCCGGTTCACTGTCTGGAACCACAGGCTGCCATGCGCCCAGTTCACGCGCGCGAGATAATCATCCGGCCCAACCGAGGCAATCTTGCGCGATGCCCCGTTCTGCCAGTCAAACACATGTAGCGCGACTCGCGCATTCGGCCGCCCCGCGCGGGGATAGCGCTGGTTTATGACCGTCACGGTGTCTGCCGCGATGTCAAATCGCGGAATGATATCCACCCCGCTCTCGTCAACCTCCGTATACGCAATATAGCGCTCGTCCGGGCTCCACCAGTAGCCGGTGAACCGGTCCATCTCCTCCTGCGCGACGAATTCGGCCACGCCGTAGCGCACAGCATCATCCGGGCGCGCCGGCGGTGAAACGCGCGTCTCTGTCCCGGTCGACAGCTCGATCACATGCAGCGCCTCATCCCGGATGAAGCTGACATACCGCCCCTTCGGAGAAACCTTGGCGTCATATTCGAAACTTTCGGTCTCGGTCAGTTGGCGCACCTGCGCCGCGCCATCGGCGAGGCTTACGAGAAAAAGGGCGCCCCCTGCCGGGATCAGGATCGAATCCGCTGTGCCCCAGGCATAGTCGGCAATGCCCCGCACACCCGCGATCCGCCGCCGCTCGCGCAGCGCCTTTTCCTCCTCGGAGAGTTCGGCGCCCTCTGGGTCGAGCAGCGCGGAGTCCGCCAGCATCGTCTCCGCCCCGGTCGCCACATCGAACTGCCACAGGTCAAACCGCGCCAGATCATCGGCGCGGGGCTTGAGATAGGTGACGCGTGTCCCATCGGGCGAGAATTTCACCCCGCGCGGTGTGGTGCCGGACAGGGACGGCGAGGCATAAAGGCGTTCCGGCGTCAGCCGGCTGGTCTGTGTCATGGAGGAGGTCTCGGGAAGGGCGGCGCCGGGCAGGGGCGCCGGGGTGGTGCACGCAGTCAGGGCGAAAGCCGCCAGCAGGGCGGCAAGAAGAATCCGGGGCATCATCGCCCGCACCCTAGCGCCAAAATTCTGCCTGTCATCCGATAGACGGTGCACCCAAAACATAGATGCACGCGGCGAGCAGGCTGATGAAATCCGCAATCACCGTGATGACAATCATTACGATCGCCATCAGCGCCGCGCGCCAGATGCGGCCCCCGGCCGATACGCGCGGCGCCAGCCCTCGGAAGATGACACTGCAGAAGACCAGAATCGTCGAAAGGAGGGCAATGGCTGACGATGCTTGGAACGGCTCCGGAGTGAGCACGATCTGCACCAGGACGATGACGAGGCTCAGGATGCCCGCCGGCACGAGCGTCGAGAAATACAGCCGGCTGCGGACCGGCATCGGCGTCCCCTTGCCCCAGGCACCGATGAGCAGGCTCACCGGAATGTGCAGGCCGAAATAGAAGACGGGATAGAGTACGGCATTGGCGAGCAGGATTTCCCGGGTAACAGAATCATAGTCGCGGCCCGCAAGCTCCGCCTCGAAATCCTGGATGGCCTCCTGCACGGTGTTCCAGGCATTCGACCCCTCATAGGTCCAAAGAAATTGAAGCCCCATCACCAGGGCCATGATAACGAAGGCCAGCCGGATTGCCGGTGTGTAGCGTCCTCGCCAGTCCGGGTCGCGCGCCGCCTCGAACAGCTGTGCGGGGCTGAACACCGAGACCCACATGGTGCGGAAACCGCGCACATTCAGGCCAAAGATGTCATCTGCCAGCGCGTCCCAGCCCGCTGGATGCGTAAGGTCGTCCTCGCCAAAGCTCTGTTTTTCCCTGTCCTGCGCCATGCCGGTCCCCTCGCACAGATGAAGAATTATAGATTTATTTTCTAAGCGCAGCCAGCGCGATGTCTGGTTGGCCGGGCAAGTGGATGCAACCAGCGGGACGATGATCTACCGCGGTAAAAAAGAGCCGACTTAGTCCGCATCAGACGCTGCGACCGGCTTGACCCCCGGCCCGCGCCTTGCGACACCGCGCGAAGCAGACATTCCCAGATCCCGGAAGGAACTCCCAGCCCATGGCCGGTCCCCAATACGTCTATCACATGCAGGGCCTCACCAAGGTCTATCCCGGCGGCAAGAAGGTGTTCGAGAACATCCACCTGAATTTCCTGCCGGATGCCAAGATCGGCGTGGTCGGCGTCAACGGCTCGGGTAAATCGACCCTGCTGCGCATCATGGCCGGCCAGGACAAGGATTTCACCGGTGAAGCCTGGGCTGCAGACGGCATCAAGGTCGGCTACCTGCCACAGGAGCCGAAGCTCGACCCTACGATGAATGCCTTCGAGAACATCGCCTCCAAATGCCCTGAAAAGCAGATGGTCGACCAGTTCAACGAGATCTCGATGAAGCTCGGCGAGGATTATTCCGACGAGTTGATGGAGGAGATGACGAAGCTGCAGGAGCAGATCGACGCCGCCGATGCCTGGGACATTGATTCCAAGATCGAAATGGCGATGAACGCCCTGCGCTGCCCGGACAACGATTCCGATGTCACTACGCTTTCAGGCGGCGAAGTCCGCCGCGTTGCGATCTGCCAGCTTCTCCTGTCGAAACCCGACATGATCCTAATGGACGAACCGACCAACCATCTCGACGCCGAAACCGTCGCCTGGCTGCAGAACTACTTGATCAACTTCCCCGGCTGCGTCATCCTCGTCACGCACGACCGTTACTTTCTGGACGACATCACCAGCTGGATCCTCGAACTCGACCGCGGTCGCGGCGTGCCCTTCCAGGGCAACTATTCGGGCTGGGTCGAGCAGAAGGCCAAGCGGATGGAACAGGAGGCACGCGAGGATGTCGGCCGCAAGCGCACCCTCGCCAAGGAACTCGAATGGGTCCGCTCCGGCCAGAAAGCCCGCCAGGCCAAGTCCAAGGCGCGTATCACGGCCTATGAGAAGATGGCCTCGGAGGCTGAGCGCGAGAAGGTGATGACCGCCCAGATCCGCATTCCCCCCGGTCCGCGCCTCGGCGGTGTGGTGCTCGAGGCGGAAAACCTCAGCAAGGCCTTCGGCGACAACGTGCTGATCGAAGATCTGGACTTCAAACTCCCCCCCGGCGGCATTGTCGGCGTCATCGGCCCGAACGGCGCCGGTAAATCCACCCTTTTCAAGATGATCCTCGGCCAGGAACATCCCGATAC
>JBKBVT010000021.1:0-24245 GCA_046289305.1 Hyphomonas sp.
GAGCGGCCTCCCAGGTCATGGCGGCATCAAACCAGATCGTCAGCGCCGCACTCGCAGGCAGGCTTCTCACGGACAATTTTCGTGCTTATGGAGGACAATGCAAGGCCGCATAGGGCAAAGTCCCTGCAGCGCTACACAAAACACCTGTGGATTGCCACGCTAATCTTCTTCTCGACCTCAGCAAATTCAGCTACTTAGATCTAAAATTGCACGCTTAAACGTCCTTCTTTGCCAGTCAAAACTTCCTCTACTATCGGCAGAGATGGGAATTTCCAGCTGAAACCAGCCTTTGCAGGGTTGCCAAGCGCATGACGCGAAGAGCCCAAAGCTACCAGTGGGCCTAGTCCTGCCAGCGTGCTTCAGATTAGATTTTATGCATGAGCGATATCATCTCACGCCCCTTCATATCTGAGGATCGTTCTGCTTGCCTCTCGATCTTTGACAGCAACGTTCCGCTGTTCTTTTCGCCTGAAGAGCGTGTGGAGTTTAACGACCATCTGGAAAATCTCGATGCCATCACGACGCCCTATATCGTGCTTGTGCGGGATGATGCCGTGGTCGCCTGCGGGGGGCTAACGGTAGATATCACGCGCCAGAGGGCATCGTTGTCATGGGGTATGGTCGATAGGGCATCACATGGGCAACGGTTAGGAAACGTACTGACGCAAGCCAGACTGACGCTGGCGCGGTCGATATCTGGTGTCGCCGAGATCGAGCTATCTACCAGCCAACACACCCACGGATTCTATGAAGGGTTTGGCTTTGTGCTTTCCACAATCACGCCGAGTGGGTTTGGCCCCGGACTAGATCGTTGGGACATGACGCTGAAACTCTGATCCTGTCATAACAAACGGCGGCTTGGTCCCGCTTACCCGGCATTCGATTCAAGATTTTTCCGTGGAATCCAACCGGCAGAACCGCCCCGCGATCGGCAGAATACCCAGCCATGTGTTTCTTTCTCACCCCTGACGACCTCGCCCGCCCGGCAGGTAAGTTCAGTAGCGGTGTAATCTTCGATTGCGATGCAGCCAGCTTTTGTTCTGCTGACGATGGTATCCGGTATCCAGCCTTCTAAGCCGCCTGCTGATCTGGCCCAGAGCCAGATGTGACCATCCCAATTGTCCTGACGGCCCGTTAGATAAAGCATGTCTCCGGCCGTCAATCGTATTGGATCTGCGTAAGTGGCCTGCCAGTCCTCTGTAACCTTGAAATTCATGCCGTCTCCAATTCGAAAAATCCAAGACTAGGGTAACCTGGGAATGTCCACCCCGTCCCGCGGATCTGCCGCCAGTGCGCTGCGGCGGCGTCGGCATGAAGGAGCCCACAGCCGTCACTCGGGGCGATTGCCTGTCGGCTTCCACATGGCGATCCGGGTTGTCATGTCCAGGAACGTCGCATGGCGATCAAGGATGGCTTGCAGGTTAGGCCCGATCCGCCTCCTAGGCATTTCTGCATATCCGAGCTTCCTATACCACGGGGCATTCCACCTCGGGACGCGGAAGGTAGCCAGACATGTCCCCGAAGCGCCAGCGGCAGAAGCGTAGTCCTCTGCCCATTCGAGCAACCGCTGCCCGATGCCTTTTCCTGACATCCCGTCATCGACCATAAGGCTCGCGATATAGAGCATGCCATCAAGCGGCTGCACGATGATGTAGCCTGCCCGGTGTCCGGCGAACTCGGCTACTTTTGTCGTCCCGGTCCTGAAACGTTCGGGGTTGATCGCCGGGGCGGCCGCAAATTTTTCGTATTCTTTCAGCGAAAGGTAACGCCGATGCGCTGCACGCTCCAGTTGGCGCAGGTTATCAATTTCGGCCGCATTATAGGGGCGAAGAAGGATACGGGTGTTGTTCATGGTCCATCATCATTGCATGGCCAACGCCTGTGGCGTGGTCTCTTCCGGACCTGTTCCACACACATGCAGAAGCACGCTGCGAGGCCTGGTGGTGAAACAGGGGCGGATACTCATGATGGTGGTCGTCGCAGTCCAAACCTCGCGACGCCGGGCGGCGACTGGTTTACCCGGCGCCGTTCATACCGAGGCCGTCTTTATGGCCTGAGAGAAATGTTGTACCGCGATCCATCATGACGATTTCCTAACCGGGAAGCCATAATTGGACAAGTGAAGCTTCTGGAACGAACGGCGGCTCCCTGCGGATTCAACGGGTGGGGGCAACGCTCTAGTCTTTCTGCAAAGATGGAGTGTCAGTCATGAAGTATCGCACGCGGACGTTCTACACCGAGGCGCAGAAGTCGGAGATGTGGGATCGATGGCAGCGCGGAGAGTCGCTGAGTTCGATCGGGCGGAGTTTTGGTCGCGCGTCGTCGTCGATCTTCCCCCATCTGGCACGCACAGGCGGTATCAGACCACCGAAACGCATCAGATCCCGGATTGCGCTGACGTTGCTCGAGAGGGAAGAGATCTCTCGCGGGCTTGCGGCTGATCTGTCCTTGCGTGCGATCGCACATGATCTGGCCCGGGCACCCTCCACCATCAGCCGGGAGGTAAGGCGGAACGGTGGGCGAGAGGCCTATCGTGCAGCGGGTTCAGATACCCGGGCCTGGGACTGCGCGACGCGGCCCAAAGCCTGTAAGCTCTCATTCAACGAACGTCTGTGCCGGCTGATTGCGCGCAAGCTGCGCCTGAAGTGGTCGCCTCAGCAGATCGCTGGTTGGCTGAGGCGCCAGCATGCGGGACGGAGCTGCCGTTCTCTGCACCTGCAGCTTCATAGCCGTCGCCACCTCGCGGGCAGTTTTAAAAGGCGAGAAGCGGACTTCGCTGGAAAGATCGGGCGGAGCGATCGTGCAAAAGGCGACCGCGTCGTCCGAAAGTCACCATTGACGTCTAAATACTTGAAAATTGCAAAGAAGATGCACAATATGTTGTATCGCGTAGCAAAGGTAGAGGGCGGGCCGTATGTTGCTCAAATCTGTTCAAATCGACCATTTCAAACACGTCCTTGATTCCACGCTCGTTGAGATACAGCCGGACATTACTTGTCTGGTCGGCAAGAACGAGAGCGGCAAGACCGCATTCCTTGAAGCTGTTCGTCGCCTCAAGCCCGCACAAGGCAATGTCGATTTCAGCATCGGCAAGCACTATCCAGCTTGGCTGGAAAAGATGCACAAACGTCAAGGCAAGAACCTTGAGCAGTCGAGGCCCATTCAGGTGGTGTTTGAACTGAGCGATGAAGACGTTGCGGCGGTGGAGGCCGTCTTTGGGCAAGGCATCCTGACATCACGGACGTTTGGCGTGAGCAGAAGGTATGACAACCGATACGTTCACGATTTTGAGGCAAGCGAGGAAACTGCTGTCACGAATACCATCGCTAGTGTTGACTTGCCTAAGAAGGTGACGACTGCAACTGCCGGAGCCAAGACATTTTCCGAACTATCGAAGGCTGTGGCTTTGGTGGCGGAGAAGAATGGCGAGGATCAACAAGTCCAGACCGCCTGCAAAGCGCTCACAGACGAGATCGTTAAGTTGATTCCTGAGGGAAGAAGCTTCACCAATCGCGTCTGGAACCTCCTGTTCGCTCGTGTCCCCAAATTCTTCTTCTACTCCGATTACAGTCGCCTGCCCGGCAAGGTGCGCATCCGCGAGCTTCTTGAGGCTGACGCGGAAACACTTGATGAGGATGATCAAACGGCGCTGTCTCTGCTCAAGCTGGCGGGCAGCGATCAGGACTACCTGCTGGATCCAGACTATGAGACACGCAAGCGAGAGCTTGAAAACGTTGCCAACGCAATATCTCAAGATGTGCTCCAGTATTGGACGACAAATACCGACCTGCGGGTGTTGATCGACATATCGCAGACAACCGAAAAGCGGCCGGACGGACAACACGCTGTCCATGATGAGATGCACGTTCGGATGTATGACAACCGGCACATGCTTTCGCTGCCCTTTGATGAGCGCTCCTCCGGCTTCCAGTGGTTCTTCTCCTTCCTGACCGCCTTTTCCCGGTATGAGTATGACGACACGCCTGTGATTATCTTGCTGGACGAGCCCGCCCTCGGCTTGCATGCAAAGGCCCAGAAGGACTTCCTGCGCTTTATCGAGGAGCGTTTGGCACAGCGCTGCCAGGTCATCTACACGACGCACTCGCCTTTCATGATACAGCCCGACCACCTTGAACGGGCGCGACTTGTCGAAGACAAGGGTCGGGTCACAGGATCGGTGACGACCTCGGACGTTCTCACGACTGATCGCGATACGCTATTCCCGCTTCAAGCGGCGCTTGGCTATGACATTGCCCAGCACCTCTTCATTGCCAAGGACAACCTTGTTGTGGAGGGGCCGTCCGACTTCCTGTTCATGCAGACCATCTCAGCTCGCCTGAACGAAGACAGGCGTGAAGGACTGGACCCGCGCTGGTCCATCATGCCTTTGGGTGGCGCAGACGTGATCCCGGCTTTCGTCGCACTCTTGGGCAATCACCTGGATGTCACGGTCGTTGTAGATTCCCGAAAGGAAGGCCACCAGAAACTGACTGGATTGGCAAAGGCCGGGTTCCTTGGAGAGAAGCGGATTATCACCATCGGAGAGTTTGCCAACGCCAAGATGGCCGACATTGAGGACCTGTTCGCCACGGATGATTATGTGGCGCTCTACAACGCTGCGTTCGGCAAGAAGATCAACGCCGCTGACCTGACTGGCACGGACCCGGTTGTGCAGCAGATTGCTCGGGCAGAAGGGGTTGCGCGCTTTGACCACAACGCCCCGGCGGAAGTCTTGTTGCGTGAGCGGGCGAAAAGGGTTGCGGCCCTTTCAGCCGAGACGCTCGACACATTCGAGGCCCTGTTCAAGCGTATCAACGGGACCTTGGCCCAGAGGTGAGCAACCTCGGAGCATCGGTTTTTAGTGCTTGCGGGAATCAGCTTGCGATTGATCGGCGGCCAGAAAAACTAGCCTCGGAACCCATCCCCGACTGACTGATCGCGGCAGCGCGAACGACCGCTTTGGGCCGATCGCTCTCGCTGCACATGCAGTCGCTGCAGTTAGCACGAGTGTCGCCTAATGGGATGTGCCGGCTGCTTCCCTGACCCTCGTGTTATCCTGAACCGGGATCAACCGTGCAACAAGGACAAGCAGCCATGCGTGCCAAAAGACAAGGAAGCCTTGAAGACCTCGCTGTCGTCGGTGTCGACATCGGGAAAGACGTGTTTCACCTAGTCGGCTTTGATCGTTCCGGCCAAATCGTTTTGCGAAGAAAGATCAAGCGGTTCGCTTTGCAGGAAACGTTCAACACGCTTCCGCGGTGCATTGTCGGCATGGAAGCTTGCCTCAGTGCCCACTTCGTCAGCCGAAGCTTGCGCTTGCTCGGTTTTGAGCCGCGGATCATTCCGGCAATTTACGTGAAGCCCTTCAACAAGGGTCAAAAGAACGACTACAACGATGCCGAGGCCATTGCCGAGGCAACTCTGCGCCCGAACCTGCGGACCGTGCCGGAAAAGGATCAGGACCAGTTGGACCTGCAGGCGTTGCACCGGGTCAGGTCCCGCTTGGTGTCACGCCGCACCGCCACCATCAACCAGATCCGTGCCTTTCTGATTGAGCAAGGGATCACCGTGCGCTCTGGCCTGCGGGCCTTGGAGAACTCGTTCGAGGCAATCCTCGATCAACGCAAGGACGAGATTTCGCCACGCATGCGCCGGGTGTTGATCGGGCTTCGCAACGACTGGCACGGGTTGGATGAGCGGATCGACAAGATCTCCGAGGAGATTAAGGAGATCAGCCGCAGCGAAGAAAACTGCAAGCGGATCATGTCGATCCCCGGCGTCGGCCCGATGATCTCGACAGCAATGGTTGCAGCCATCGGCAAGGGGGAGGCTTTTGATCGCGGGCGAGATTTCGCAGCCTGGGTAGGTCTGGTGCCCCAGCAGTTCAGCACCGGCGGCCGAACGATCCTAGGCAGGATCACCAAGCGGGGCAGTCGGTATCTGCGCATGCTGCTGGTTCAGGCGGCCCGGATCATCATGATGCGTCCCCACCTTTGGCCGAACTTCAGCTTCGGCAACTGGCTAGCCGGAGCCGCGGCACGCATGCCCGGCAACAAAGCTGCCATTGCGCTGGCCAACAAGCTGGCCCGGATCGCCTGGAGCATCCTGCGCCATGGCACCAGCTTCGACGCCGCAAGAGACAGAGACATGGCGATGGAAGCCGTCTGAGGCTCCCTCTGCCATTACGGAGTTCGCGAAAGAGGAACAGCATGGAACGGATCAACTACGCCCCCAGAGTCTGAGAGCCCATCGGGCCGTCCTAGGCCTTTCGCTTAATGAGACCAAGGCGCGTGCGTAACCCCATCATGGCCACGGCCCGCGAGCCGATCCAACAGGCCGGATACATATGAGCGACTTCCGCAGCCACGCCAATTCTCAATTGCGAACAGCAGCCGGCACATACAGATGGGCTCTTTTCTACCGTTCGCCGCGGTCTGCGCCAGCGGCCAGTATATGTTTGAAGCCCCCAACTGAAAAGGCGATGTGACCTGAAAGTCGGCTTTGCCTCACATCTGACACCAGCCTTGCGTCTAAATTTTCAGTCGCGGCATTTAGTAATCCCATGGATTTACGACTTTGACGCACATGGCTTCAAATGGACCTGTGTCGCGTGTGGCAATTAAAGCCGCCTGTTGGGTGGCGACAATCGCTCCAATCTGCCCGTCAGTATGACCGATGGTGATGCCGCGCTCTCGTGCCGCTCGCACCTTGGCCGCGTAGCACATCGCCGCAGCGGTATCGTAAGGAAGGATCCGCCCATCGAAATCGCTTTTCAGCATTGCTTCGATGGCCGCAATAAGCCGCGACCTGCGGTCTCCGACCGGCAGGATGGAGGCCCCGAACAGCACCTCATCTGCCGTGACCGCGGTGATGTATAGGCCACCCGGTTCCTGAGCATCAAGCCAGGCCATGACGCGCTCATCTGGAGCGTTTTTTTGGACCTCGGACAGAACGTTAGTGTCGAGGACGATCATGTGAAGTCCGCCGCTCGACCCGGCGTTTTGTCCCTCTCCAAGTTCAATTCATCGCCGATGACGCCCATGTCTTGAAACCGTGACCGAAGCTGCTGGCCAAAACCGCCGGTGTGTTTCACGACGTAGGAGTTGACCAAGATCGCTCGGACCTCGGCTTCGACGCTGCGGCCGTTGCTGGCGGCCTGGAGCCGAAGATGGTCATGGACCTCATCTGGCAGATTGCGGATCATCATGTTTCCCATTGCCACATCCGTTTATTAACTCATCTCGACTATAATATCGCCGTGAAGCGTGACCTGCTGTTCGATTTTTGAGCGTCCATCGTTGGCAGGCCCTACCGTAGGCGGCATTCGTTCCTGAATTTCGCGAATGACCTCCCTTCGATAGATACGACTGATCCCCCTTGCCGAGTAACTTGGCTTGATCCCGAGCAACTCAAGCTTCTTTGACAAGGGACCGGGGAGTTCGCCCATCTCCCTTGCCAACATACCTATCGTAACAAACCTTTTCTCGAACTGCTCCAAGCTGCGACGCTCGACATACCATCTCACGCTTCGCGTAAACGGGTGCCGCCGGCGGTTCATCGAGAGCAAGTTTCGACCTGCCAGGTAGTGCAGAGTTTGCTGGTTGGTCCTCAGGTTCCTGGCCGTCTCCTTGGCATGCGGATCCTCGGGCATTTGCAGGGCAAGATGTCGGCGAACCTCCTCAGGATCGACCAGCACCAAAGACAGGCTTGCCGGTCCCGGCAACCGACAAGCGCTGTCCAGGCGTCGATCCAGAAGAAGACGGCAGATGTCTGCGATCGCACATTTTACATAGTTGTAGGTTTTCCAGAGCGTTCGGGCCGAACCGGAGGTAGCGACCTCTGGCAGATCGGAGATTGGTCGCATGAAATCTTCAAGATCGTGCCGATGCAGGCGATGGACTCCTTCCTCCATCTCTCGCGGGACAAGTAGCCCGGCATTCTGAAGATGTGCTAGCTGCCCCCAAGAGCATCCTATTATGGATGCCGCCTCCTGCGCTGTAACGAACTGACAGATGTAGGTCTCGAGCTGCAAAACCTTATCCACGCTGATCCCGCGCGACAGATCGGTATCGTGGAGACCGGTATGCCTGAGCAATCGTTCGACCCGCCTAGGGCGCATTCCGAGGCTACGCCGCACATGTTCCAAGCTAAGCATTTTCGGCTCATGGATAGGCTGACCTAAGATGATACGCCCCGGATCAAGAGGATAGTTTTCGACAACGAAGCGGCGGACGATATGCTGGACCGGTCGCAGCTCTTTCGGGGCACGGCTGGCTGACAGCCAGTAATAGAGAATCCCCAGGTCAGCGACGTGGTAAGAACCGGCTTTGCGGACATCATCGCATTTGCAGCTCTCGAGCGTGCGTCTCAGCGCTTCTGGGCCATCCTTGATCGCTGTAAAGCCGATACCGCCGGCCCGGTGCAGCATTTCCTCGGTCAGGTCGTCGGAGCGAACCGACGCCCCAAAGTCCATACGGGCACCCAGCATTTCGGCGAGACGAGAGACGACATGCAGCGGCATTGTGTCGAGCCACTGATTACACCTGATGCCGTCGATGCGACCTCTCAGGTACGCCTCAAGCGATGTCTTGTCGGCATTGTGTCCCGTCTCATCGAGCACGGCTTTGTGCCGGTGAATGCAACGGGTCACATCGTAGTTGTCGATCGTGTATTTCTCATGTGGCATTGGCGACAGCCAAAGCCCGTGCCGCTCACAAGTCCTTATCGATACCAGCTGCCAGTCGGCACAGCGATATGCGCCGGAAGGACCATGCCGCCGCATATTCTCCGCGACGCATTCGACGCAGATCTTGGTGCGCGACCTGTGAATGGTTGCGATTGTCCCGGTCTCCTTGTCGAGCCGGAAACGCGAAGGACCGACCGTTCGGAATGCATAGCGCTGAAGCGCACTACGATCTGCCCCGGCAAGTGCTGCGAGTCTGTCGATCTCACCGGCTGCACCCTTGATGATGGCCCTCCAGTCGAGGCCGATATCGAGGCAGAAATCATTGGCTGTCGGAGATAGGTTGAGCACCGCGAGGCGCGACACGAATGATGTAGGTGTCTCCCGAAACATCGGAACATGCGACAGGGCCAGTTTCCTGATGCTCATGTATCTTCCCCATCATCAAGAAGGCGGCGAACATCGATCCTTTCGAAATCGTCGACGACAAAGACGTTGAGTCCGTCCACGCACCCGGTTCGCTTCCGGAACATCGCCGTGAAATGCGCCAGGGCGAGTTCCGTGGCCCCGGCCTCCATGGCCTCCTCCAGCGCAGCAATGATCATCTCGATCATCAAGCCAAATTCGCGATCTGCCGCATGGGCCAATCGCGCGGCCAACTCCGGGGTCAGGAAGGTCGGGGTCAGGTCGATCCCGGCAGCCTCGGAATAGTGTTTCAGGACTTTCAGGATGCGGTCGCTGTCCAAAAGGACATTCAGCCGGGCGAACTCGATCGGATAGACCCGGCGCGCAAGCTGTGCATCGTGATTGATCAGCGTCTTGAGCTCAGCGGTGCCGGTCAGGATCAGCCCCACCGGCCAGGACTTTTGCTGCAAGAGAGATTTCAGCGTGCTGACGACGGCGTTCAGTTCCTTCGGGGTCTGGAGGCGGATCAGATCCTGAGCCTCATCAATATGCATGAACAGTGTCCTCCTCGCGTTGAGGTGCCCCTTGACCATGCTCCAGATGATTTGGGCCGACTTGTCCCGCTGAAGCTCAAATCCAAGCGTCGCCAACGCAGTTTGGCCGACGAATTTCAGTGTCGCGGGCGATGGGACCTGAAAACTGGCAACATCCAGGCGCGGACCGTCGGGATCATGGAGCACCAGATCGGGCTGCGTAGCGAAGAGATGTTCGGCGGCCGTCGTCTTGCCGCTACCCGCCGCGCCGATCAGAGCGATGCAGCGGGCCTCGGCAATGATGCCGGCCTCAAGTTCCACCCGGCGGCGCTCCAGAAGGTATCGAAAGCGTTCTTCGAGGGTTCGATATGTGAGATTTTTCGAGAACAGGGACCGCAGCGCGAGAACGCGCTGCGGGATGGCCTTGGTGGCGGCGTCAGTCATCGAAGGTCCAATCCTCATCAGAGTCATTGGCCATTGGTGTGTCGACGGATGCGGCCTGGGCACCATCGCTTGACGGCTTCGGCGACTTTGGAGGCTGTATCACCTCATCCAGAAGATTGTCCGGATCCGGGCGCTTCCCCCGCTTCGGCTGCTCCAGATCACCGGATGCCGCGGATCCTTCCGGGCCGGTACGAAGCCCGAGGAAAAGCCTGCTTTCCAGCCGGTTCAGCGCCTCCGCGGTCAGATGCTGGGGCTGGATGCGCCGCAATTCCCGAGCCCGTGCGTCAATGGCCCGGATCTTTCTGCGGGCCTCACGGATGGTGTCCTCGGACAGGGACGCCTGCTCCTTGAAGCGCGTGCGCAAGTCGCGCACGATGGTCTGCCACTCGCCAAGCGACAACCCGTGGACGGCTTGAGACACCGCCTGCGCGGAGTGCCACTCATGACCCAGACAGATCGACACATGGGTCAGGTCTTCAGGGTCGACCCTAATGGAAATTTCGCCGCCGGCGCCGCGCAGCAACGCTTCCTGAAGCATCGGGCAGGTATAGTTCACCCCGAACACCCTTACACCGTGTCGATCCAGCTTCCGGCTGAGGGGGATGCCAAATACCGCACGACGTTGATTGGCATCAGGTGGCGGCGTCACGCCTTGCTCGATGGATAGCCGTTTCCAGGCATTGGCCGGGGTTTCGCCCTTCAGGCCCGCATGCGGCGTGTTGTGGTAGATATCAGCGATGAAGAGCGTGAATATCTCTGCCAGTTCGTCGTCGGTCAAAGCGGCCCATTGCTCGGATGGGTAGTCGCCGCGCTCGGTTGGGTTGGAAAAGGTCCGCCCGATCAGCATCGGTGCAAGCTGCTGGCCGAAGGTTCGGAAGATGCGCTCGATCCTGGCTCGCAGCTTCGGTACCCCGGCTGGTGGCGCCTCATAGGTCGCGCCTAGGTCTGCCACAGCCATGCGGAAGATCTCGGCGGCGAAGGCGGAACCCTGATCGGTCACCAGGACGCCGATGCCGCCTGATTGATCCCACTGGCTCACGCAGCCAGCAGCCAGTGCGATCGGTGTCTTGTCCTGAATGATCAGGTTGAGCGTGCGGATCGCATCCTGGGCATTCGGCGTGGCGACGATCCGGAAACCCAGCACACAGCGGGTGGCACAATCGATGGCAACATAGATCCAGCGTCGTCCGACCTCGAATTTCGCCCGGTCCTCCGGTGGCAAACCGTCCAGAGCGCCGCTGTCTCCCAGTAACGTGGCAAGATCAATCTGCCATTCGTCCATCTCGATGCGCTGCAGCGGATAGTCGGCTGAAAGCCCTTCCTCATAGAAGCCAAATTTTCTGCGGGCCGCTTCGATCCCTTTTCGTTGAGCGACCACCTCGAAGGGATCCAGTGCTGCGATCCGGCGCCGGACCGTGCGGGCCGAAGGAACCGGAAGGCGCGGCTTACCGGCTTCAGCCCGTCCGGCATTCACCAGTTTGAACCGGTCATCGACGTGATTCACGATGTCCTGTTGAGAGGGCTCGTTCCGGTCCAGATAGGCGGAAACACATTCCGCCAGCAGAGTTTCCGCTTCGGCCATCAGTTTTCGGGAGGACTGGCTGAGCCGACGTTTGCGCAGAAAGACAAGCGGGCTTCGGCCAGCCTTCTCGTACATGCGCACCCATTCCAGCAATGTGCGCGCACAGGGGGAACTTGCGGTTGATATAGCCCTGACCGGCACGAGGTGTCAGACTTACCTCTTGTCCACTACGCTCGGCAGCATTCACGTGCCGCTCCAGTTCCTCCAGGATATCCTCAACGCTGCCTTCGCTCCGCGTCGTGTCGCCTCGAGCCTCGGCTTCGAGAAAGAACCTGGCACAGGTTGTTTGCCAGAGGATGCGGCTCCGCTGTTCCGGCGGCAGGGTCTGAATATACCTATGGTCACAGCGCAGCCGACGAAACGCTGATTGATCTGAGAAATGGCCGCGTTTCAGCCGGGTGTCCGGAGCCGCAAGCAACCCCAGCAACTCCTCGCCCGTGAACGACAGACGAATGTTGTCATCATCCAGCCTGGCCCAGATTGAGCCGGTTTTGTCCGACCGGATCAGCCTGTGGGCGGAACCGGCGATTTCGAGGCAATCCACCTCCGATACATTGAAGTGGCGGGTCATTGTGCTGTCTCCGGAACAATGCGGGTTGAGGGGTGGATGTCTCCTGGGTCGAGAGCGCGCAGGAGGCCTGCGTAGATGGCCCTGAAAGCAGCGCGGAACGCCCGGCCACCCAGTCCTGTGGCTTCCACGAGTTCCGCGATCGTCGTTGGACCGCTCAGGTCCCGCACCAGTTTTTCTATGGAGCCGTCAGCTTCGGGATCTGGCGTTCGCCGGAAGTCGTGCAGCTTCTGCGCGTTCCGGGCGGCCGAGGGAGAATAAGACCGCTCAGTGATCAGCACGATCTCATTGGCAAAGCTGAGCGGAGTCGCGGCGCGGATGCGTTGCAGGGTTTCGCGAAAGCCATGGCGTTCGGCGAGAGCGTCCGGCTTGACCGCGACGGCGATGCGCTGGCCATCAGTCAGGGTGATCAGGAAATCGAAGGTATGGTTGCGCTTTCGGCCCGTTGCGTCGCGATAGGACACAGGAGGTGGCTGGTCCCAGACATCAGTAACGTCCGGTCGTGCCAGAAGCAGGTACAACACATCCTGTTCGCGCTTGCTTTCGTAATACCGCAGGCGCGGCGGGGCTCCGGAGGGTGGCCCTCCGCCAGTAACATGTCCGCGGCTGCTCGCTCTGGATCGGGGAGGCGGTTTGCGTGATGCCTTGCTTGGAAGGGGACGTGTGAACGAAGGCTCAAACGGATAGCTCATGGGTGATTGGCCCGACGAATGGTCAGGCGTGACCATTCGCCCAAGGGCGCTCCTCCTCTGTGAGAACAAATAGGGATCGAACACCGTCAAACGCGGTGTTCAGACTTGACTTTCGCTCATCGGGAGGGGAAGCTGATCGTGTCGGACCGACCAAAGTCGACAAATTCAGCGGCCTCGCGAGCGAAAGCTTTCGGGGTCGTTTTATTTTATGCGTGCATGTTGTTTCTCCTCAAAATGTTTCATGCATATCGGTCGGGCCAGAGCTCTGCTGGGTTCCTTTTCAACCGACTTGCAATCGCTAGCTCGATTTCCTGTGAACGCCGCTTTCCCTGGCTAACCATGGTGACCAGGCTGGGTGGGCAACGGAGTTCGGCTGCGATATCGACAAGCTTGATGCCCAAGGCGCGAAGATCTCGCTTGATGGCGTCATGATTGGCAATGTCGACCTGCATTCGCCGCTCCCACATCTGGTAGCTGACACAGCAGCTAGCCGTTAAAAATTAACAGATGCGAATCACCCGAATCAAGAAAAATATAGCGCAAACAACAGCTAAGGTCGTACGATAGGAGCATATATGCGCGGTTAGGCGCGACAAGGGCTCATCCGAGCGGCCATTCCACCACAAGGCGGATCATCAGCTGTCCGGCGACCGGGTGTTGTCCCTGATAAAGTCGTGCCAGTCGCGCAAGCTCACCCATCTCATCTTCCTGGAGATCACGACATGCTTGAGCCGCCCGTCCCGAATGAGACGGCGAATGACATGGACGCTGACGCCCACGCGCGCGGCGAGATCCGAGGGGCTTCTTGGACGGTCAAGATCGTCATCCGACATGGCGTTGTACTCGATTATTAGTATTATATGTGAAGTTGGCATTATTTTCGGCATGATTCGCAACATACGAATAAATTCGGCGCTAGAATGATGAAGCTTGGTTTGACGTTCCTGTCGCGCAATTCGCAAGTCCCGCTCGCTGACATCGGCGCGCGTCTTGAGATCTGTCGACACGAGTTGGGCCTAACCCAAACAGAATTTTCCAAGGTGCTTGGAGTGTCGCAAAGCTCCTACTACGCCTATGAACAAGGAACCCGCGGCGTCCCCGTGCAGGCTTTGGCAGCACTTTCGTTGCAATACGGCGTTAGCCTCGATTGGTTGGTTCTCGGAATCGGTCCAGAGGCCCGCCGCGACGATGTGCGCGCTGCGGAGCGATTTCGCGATGAGTTGGATGCTTATCTGGAGGCTCGCGGCATCCGGATGAATGCCGCACGTAGGGCTGCGATTACCGATCGCTGGCGTCAGGCCTTTTCGGCGGGTCGAAATCCAAAACTCGATGATCTGGCCGTCCTAATTGACCTGTTGGGAGACGCAACATGAACGATGATGCCTATCGCGATGCTGATCGCGAGGCCGCAAACCTGGGCAGGAAGCGCAAAAAGCTGGCGCATTGGTGGCGCCCGTTGGTCAGTACGTTTGTCGCTGGCAGCCTTGCGTTCATCACGCTGCTTTGCGGCGAGGAAATCGGGGTGATTGATGTGGAAAGCCTCTATCCATGGGGTGTGATGCTGATTGTCTCGGCTCTCTGTATTGCAGGGCCCTTCGTTCCCCTGTTCATCATGATCCCGCTTGACGTGTATTGGGACCAGAGGATGCGGCGGGCATTTCAGCGCCGACGCCTTGCCGTGAAGACGATCAGCCAGCAGCCCAAAGGGTGATCAGCTTTGGAAAAGATCACCGCTCTAAGGCATTCCAAACTCTCTACAGAATGAGCATTTCGTAAAGAGTCGGTGCCGATGGATCTAACCAGCCCACTTGTTTTCTTGGCCTAAGCGGACCCGCCAAAACGATGTCTACACGGCGAAATGTCAAAAGTGATGCTGATATAGCCGCTGACGCCCATGAACGCGGGCGGGACTATCTGAGCCTTGCCCAGATCGATATGCTTCTCGCCAGCACCAAGGCGGGTCGGCACGTCGCCCGCGATCATCTGCTTGTCCTGATGATGTTCCGGCACGGGCTGCGGGTTTCTGAAGCCATTGCCCTGCGCAGGGATCATGTCGATTTGGCTCAGTCCCGCCTTTGGGTGCCTCGACTGAAACGCGGACTCAGCGTCGAGCACCCCGTCGAGGGAGACGAACGACGGGCGATCCGACGCTGGCTCGGCCAACGTGACGACCTTCTGCCTTGGCTGTTCGTCTCGGAACGGCGGCAGCCGCTTACCCGGCAGGCCGTCAACTATATCCTCGCGGCGGCTGGAGAACGGGCCGGTCTCGGTCATATCCATCCCCACATGCTGCGCCATTCCTGCGGTTTCGCGCTCGCCAATCGCGGATACGACCTACGACTGATTCAGGACTATCTTGGCCACCGTGATCCAAGGCACACAGCGCGGTATACACGAACAGCCGCTAGCCGGTTCAATGGGCTATGGTGAGGGCCAAGCGACAGGGCCAAAGGGAGAATGGGCGGAAAGCGGCCTGACGGTGTTGCGGCATGGCAATCGCGGCAATTTTGCGAAAGCGGCCGTTGACGCAGCCTGCAACGTCTAGCAACCGACTGTGAACAGAACACAGCCTGACGGCGGTGCGCCATCTTAATGATAGCAAAATGGTGCCTGAAGTGGTAGGGAGCGCTATGGCCAAGGAACTGAAAGAATCCGACGAAGACGTAGCTGCGCTGACGGTGCGGGTGCCGCGTGCGCTGGTCAGCCACATCGATCATGAGCGGAAAGCTCGGGCTGTGCGGGTGCCGCGCAACACTTGGATTCTGGAGGCTGTTGTTGAAAAGCTAGATCGAGAGAAGCAGGGCCAGCATAGCGGATTGGGCCAGGGAGCAGACGATGGCCAGAAGTGATCTGCTTATCTCGCTGGTGAAGGCAGGATCAAGCGGTGACTCCCGAAGCGTGCGCGCTACGGCCGAAGCCATTATTGCCGAAGAAAAGGCGAAGAACCATAATGTGCTGGCGGATCGATTGACGAAGGCCATGCATGTGAACGGTAATGGCAAAGGTCATCAGGCGCCGGCCGTTCTCGGAGGAAACCCCACCCGTCACCGGGAATTCCTGCTCGAACTGACGCCCGAAAAGCGGATCGAGGATCTGGTGCTGTCGGAACTGAACCGGCGTGCCTGTGCGGAACTGGTCGAGGAGCAACAGCGCGCCTCGGTTCTGCGGGCGCATTCGCTCGAACCGCGGCACCGGGTGCTGCTTTCCGGGCCGCCCGGCAATGGCAAAACCTCGCTGGCCGAGGCGATCGCAGAGGCGTTGGCGCTGCCGTTTTTCGTGGTTCGCTACGAAGCGATGATTGGCAGTTATCTCGGCGAGACAGCGGCCCGGCTGAAGCGGGTGTTCGACTATGCACGGACCACCCCCTGCGTTCTGTTTTTCGATGAATTCGATGCTATCGGTAAGGAGCGGGGGGACGAACACGAAACCGGCGAAATCAAGCGGGTCGTGACCTCGCTGCTGATGCAGATGGACGATCTGCCCAGCTATACGATCACCGTTGCGGCAACCAACCACAGCGAGCTGCTGGACCGGGCGGTCTGGCGCCGGTTCCAGCTCCGGCTGTCGCTGAACGCTCCGACGAGGGCGGAATTGACCGCGTATTTCCAGCGGTTTGCGGACAGTATGGAACAACCTCTGGGGCGGGCCGCCGGCAGCATCGCGAAAGCGCTCGGCGCGATCAGCTATGCTGAGGCCGAGGAATTCTGCTTAGATGTCCGCCGCCAGCATGTCCTGGCCATGGGGGAGTTACCACTGAAAAAAACCGTCGAGGAGCGGCTGAAGATGTGGGCCGCGCGAACCTCGCCGAATGCCCGGGAGGATGCCTCGCATGACCGAATACCCGCTTCTGCCGATCCCGAAGCCAGGGCGTGACAAGCGGCCGAAAGGCGGCGGCGGTGGTGGCAAGGTGCAGACCCCGTCGCGCGCCAGGCAGCTCGACCGACTCGGCCCCACCTTTCAGCGGCTCCGCGATGTCTTCGACCGGAATGGCGACCCGCTGAGTCTGTGCGAAGACCCGCTTGGCATCGCGCCGGAACGGGCGCTGGTATTCGAGGTCGCGGGCTCGATCGGCGACTTCAGCGCGGCAGTCGCCCGCATCGGCGGGCTCGATTTCCTGGCCGACGAGGAGATGATCTTCGAGCCGGACGAGGATTTCGGGGTGATCGAGACCCGCAAGGGGCGTGAGCCGGGAATCCGCGACGATAAGCCGATCGCGGGACGCCTTTATATGGCCATGCCGGACACGCAGGCCCTGCGCCATCTGCTGTCGCTCTGGCGGCGCTATGAGGCGGGACAGGCTGCACCGCACGGCTTCGCGCCCTGGTTCGAGGTCTTCGAGCATCTGCATACGCTACGGGCCTGGGGGCCGGCGGACCGGATTCCCGGCGAAACGATCCAGTATCTCGAAGAAGAACTGGCCGCGCAGGGGGCGAATGCCATCGTGCGCGTAGAAGTCGAGCTCTGGTATGCCGGCGCCCAAGCCCGGCGCGCGGCGGCGCAGGCGAGTTTCGCACGCGCAGTCGCCGCGGCCGAGGGCGTGGTCGTCGATCGGGCCGAGATCGGTGAGATCGGCTACATGGCCCGCCTGGTGGACCTGCCGGCGACTGAGGTGCAGCGGCTGATCGCGCGGGAGGAAGTCAGCCTCGCGATCTGCGACGATGTCATGATGGTGCGGCCGCAATCGACGGTGGAGTTCCCTGTCGCAGCTGATCCGCTTGACGAGGCGTTGCCTGCGCCGCCTGGCCCCGAAGCAATGCTTCCGCCAGTGGCCGCCCTGTTCGATGCCATGCCAGTGCAGAACCATGCGCTGCTTGCCGGCCGCTTGGTTCTAGACGACCCCGACGATTTCGATGCAATGAGCGTGGTCGCGGAGCGCAAGCACGGGACGGAAATGGCGTCGCTGATCCTCCATGGCGACCGCAGTCGGGGAGAGGAGCCGCTGTCCCGGCCTATTTATCTCCGGCCGGTGCTTTACGCACCGGGCGGGGGCCGCAATGAGCAGCCGCTGCGCGACCGGCTGTTGCTCGACCTGATCTATAAAGCGGTCCTTCGGATGAAAGCCGGCGACGCCGAAGGCGAAGCGACAGCGCCGGGCGTCTTCATTGTCAATCTCTCGTTGGGCGATCGCAACCGTCCCTTTGCTGGGCCGATGAGCCCTTGGGGCCGGCTGCTCGATTATCTTGCAGACAGGTTCGGCATTCTGTTTCTGGTAAGTGCCGGCAATGTCACCGAACCGCTTGCGGTTCGGGGTTTCGTCGGACTGATTGACTTCGAGAACGCCTCGGCCGAGGCCCGGGAAGCGGCGATCCTTCGGGCGTTGGCAGAACAGCAGGCGGTTCGCACGCTGCTGTCGCCGGCTGAATCGCTGATTGCGGTGACCGTCGGCGCCTGGCACGAGGATGGCGCGCCGCCGATGAATGGCGCGGCGGTGTTCTCGCCCTTTGCGGATGGACCCGGCCCCAATATCTCCTCTGCCCTTGGCCTCGGACACCGGAAGGTGGTTAAGCCGGACATCTTCATGCCGGGCGGCCGTGAGCTGGTCCGGGTCGCCTCCAACGGCGCAGGCGGCATTAGCCTTCGGTTGGTGCCGCCGGGACGGCTATACGGCTTACGTTGCGCCATGCCGGATGGCGGGGGCGACCTGACCCGCGAAGGCTTCAGCTCAGGCACCAGTGCCGCGACGGCGCTGGCGACGCGGGCCGCCCATCGGATCTTCGATGCGCTCTCCGATCCAGACAATGGCAATCTTCTCGAAGGAGTCGATCCGGCTTTCTATGGGGTCATCGTTAAGGCGATGCTGGTGCATCGCGCGCAATGGGCAGCTTAGGCGGGCTACTCGATCAGACGTGGCAGCCGCAGGGGCAGGGCAGTCATGTCGTGCGCCGGGACGGTATCGCCCGGCTGCTGGGCTACGGCCGACCCGCGGTTCACGAGGCGATGGAATGCGCCGCGAACCGGGCCACGATGATTGGCTATGGGGAAATTCCGGCGGGCGAGCAGGCAGCCTTGTATCGTATCCCCCTGCCGCAGAGCTTGGAGCGCGTGCGCGAACCGCGTGCCCTGACGGTGTCGCTGGCGTGGTTCTCGCCGGTGAACATCCGGCATCAGGCCTATCGCCGGGCAAAGCTGGAAGTCGCACCGGACAGTCCGGATACCAGATTTGGGGTCGCACGGGTCGCCGGGCAGCCCTCGGACAAGGCAGCTCCGCGCGGGTCGATGTTCCATGTGCGCTATGCCGGCGAGCGTGCCGTCGCATTTGTCGATGGCAACACGTTAGCGCTCCGGGTTTTCTGCCGAGAGCAGGGCGGCGCGCTTGACCAGTCGATCCGCTACGGCCTTGCCGTCACCATCGAGGCCGGCGCGGCCATCCGGGTTTATGAGGAGGTGCGCCAAGGCCTCGGAATCCGGCCCCGGCCCTAACCTCCTAGGTCTATCGCAGGAAATGCTGCGCTCGCTTTCGAACGGCTGTTTCCGGGGCATCGCCTCGCAGCAAAGAGCTAGGCTGATTGTCGGCTCAGGGCCGAGTGCGAGGGTCGGAAGCCGCCAAGCACACGACCCATCGTCAAGGGCGGGAAGTCGACGTGAAGAGCCGTCGTCGACCAATGCTGCGAATGGCTGGTCCTAAAAGTGTTGGCACTTTCCAAAAGTTTAAGTTTGAACGTTCTCCACAGGGATATTCCCTTGGGTCAGAACAACCGCGCCGGGCCTTTTTGCGGGAACCATGCCTGAGGCGCACGGCCTATCAAGCGGGATCAGAGCTTCTGCCAGTGCTCTAGCGGATTGATCGCCCCCGTCCCCTTCCAGCCGCTTGCCGCCCCCTTGCAGTATTCCGTCAGGGCGTAGTCCATCCCCTCCTTCGGGGGCAGGACGCGGTCCGGAGAGATCATGTGGCGTTGCGCCAAGTGCTGGTAGATCTGCTGCAACTCGTCCGGATGGCCGATGACGGGCTTTTTGTAGTCGCGATAGAAGGCGTCAGGCTCCAGCTTGTATTTCTCCGTCATCCGCGCCTTGCAGCGGGATACGTCGTCGATCCCGAGGATCTTCATGCCTTGGTCGCCGGCGGCGCGGGCGGTGCTGACCGCGAAGTCCTCGAAGCTTGCGCCGAAGGCGTAAACGGCGAACGCACCGATGGCCAGCCCCTTGACGGTTCCGGGCAACTCTCTAACCAGCGCTTTCATGGGGCGCGATCCAACCTGACCGATGAGCCTGTTCGAGAACAGCTTGGAAACCTTCAGGGGGATCAGCCAGAAGATCAGGCCCAGGGCCAAGAGATCGAGGATGGTGGTGAGCGTGAGAAGATTATACACCACATTTCCCCAGTAACGTGCCGACTGACGTAAGGCTCGTCTAGATTTGCCTGCTGAACAAGCATTTTCGTCCCGAGCGGCACCTTAGATTGCTCCGGCTGCTGCAACGCAGCAAATCAGACCGCGAAGCCGCAGTGTTCTGGCGCGGCGGCGGCGCTTTCCAGCTCAGGCGGCAGGTAATCCTCCCCATGGTTAAGGGGATGTCTTCCAAGTGCCGGGCGAGGCTGGACGCAAGGGCCGCAGGAGCCGCAGAGGCTGTTCTCGCTCTCGAAGCTCGCGATATGGCGGAGATGACGAAGAACGAGCTGGAGCGTCTTCGTGTAAGCGTGGCGATGGTCAAGGCAGATGCCGAACAGAAGACCTTGGCAACCGCAGAGCTTCTGCCGATGCGGCATGAGGTCGTCGAAATGAAGCTCATGCTGGAGGAAGTCAAGCGCCACCGCGCGAACGTCATCGGCAGACTCAATGAAGAAACGAAGGCGCTGAAGGATGCGGAGGAGGAACTGCACCGCGAAGCCGGTGACATCATCGACATTCGCACGGTTGAATAGCCCCAAGTTTCTTAGGTTCCAGACTCTTTGATCATCAAAGCCAGAACAAGACGGTTGCGGCCAGTGCGACGGCGGAGAGGAAGGTCTTCGCACATCTATCATAGCGGGTAGCGACGCGGCGCCAGTCCTTGACCCTGCCGAACATGATCTCGATGCGATTACGCCGTTTGTAGCGGCACTTGTCGTAGCGGACGGCCTTGCCGCGAGACTTCCAGCCTGAGATGCAGGGCTTTATCCCCTTGTCTTTCAACGCTTCCCTGAACCAGTCGGCATCGTAGCCCCGGTCGGCAATCAGCCATTCGGCACCGGGCAGGCTGCCCAGCAGGGCGGCGGCGCCGGTGTAGTCGCTGACTAGGCCCGCCGTCATGAAGAACTTCAGGGGCCGTCCCTTGGCATCGGTCACGGCATGCAGCTTCGTGTTCAGCCCGCCCTTTGTGCGCCCGATCAGACGCCCGCGTTGATCGTCAGCCCCCCTTTTTTCGCCCGCAGGCTTGGGGCCGTGCGGTGCGCCTTCAGGTAGGTCGCGTCGATCATGACGACCTTCTCCTGGCCGCCATCGGAGGCCAGCCCCTCCATCATCCGGGCGAAGACCCCCATGTCGCGCCACCGCTTCCAACGGTTGTAGAGCGTCTTGGGTGGTCCATACACCCGCGGCGCGTCACACCATCTTAACCCGTTACGATTGATGAAGATTATGACGCTCAGCACACGCCGATCATCTACCCTCGGCTTGCCGTGGCTCTTTGGAAAGAACGGCTTCAACCGCTCCATCTGCTCGTCGGTCAGCCAGAAAAGGTTGCTCATCATCACCCCCGTCAGTTCGGGAGCTTGAATCACGCAGGCTGGGCGGCCTCAAGCAGATCAATGGGTCCTGACCGTGGCGCAGATCAAGCACCATGAAGGGATCGAGCCTGTCTGGCTCCCTATCGTCCCACATCACCTAACTGAGGAGATGACGCCCGAACTCTGGATCGGCCTGCCGCCGTAGCCCTTTGGCCAGCACCACTGCATATCGATAACATAGCTGACCGCCGCGCAGTCGGAAGCGGCCAAGCATTGGCGTTCGCATTCATCCAGAGAAATGCCACGGATGCCGTTAGCCAGAAGATCTGCCCCACGTAGATCGAGCCCGTTTTGTCTCGTCATGCGCGGCATTGGAGCCAGCGTAGGCGGAGGGGGAGTAGTTCGGGTGAAGCGACGCATGCAGCCGTCAACCATGTCGCGGATCTTGGGGTCCACCACCTCCCCGGCAAAGCCGTAGGAGATGCTCTTGTCCATGTTAAAGACCTTCCCGCCAATGGCCGAAGCGCCTGCGATCTCCGCCGCAACTTGAGGAGTGATCTGAAAGCCCGCGATCGTCTCGCCGTCGCCGTGCTGGATATAGCCGAACTCGTGGATCGTATGATCGTAGCCTCCGGCATGCACCATGAAGGGCCCTGCGAACGGCATGGGCGGCTCCTGCAGAAAGGCAATACCGTAAGGCCCTTCGTCACCGCAGCCGATGATGATCTTGTTCTGGCCGACGAAGGCATCTTGCTCGACGCGCAGCGATATCTCTCCCTCGTAGTTAACATACTCGACGGATTGTCCCCTCACGCCTTGAGAAACGACGCCGAGATCAGCAAGACGTTGGTGATCTACCCAGACCATGCCGTCGCCGCGCGCCGAGACGATGTCCGCGAGAAAGTCGCTGTCGACCCCGCGGCTCTGGAGATAGGTGAGGATGATTGAGGTCAGCTCCTGCCCCATCGCCAACGCGTCCGAGCCGGTCAGCTCGTTCTCGGTGTAGAACTGGTGAACGCCCAGCCCGGCACCGTTTTCGATGAAGCGGAAGTCGGCCCCGAGATAGGCGTAGACGCAGGCGCTGGCGCAAATTGAAGAGCTGTCGCCTGCAATGCGCGAGGACGTGCTCTCGGGCCGGGCGGCAATGACCTGGCCAATGCGGATGCCCTCCATGAGTGCGCCCCCGGGGCTGTCAAACTCGAAGCTGATGTCGTTAATGGGCCGACCCTCGTAGCGCAGCAGCTCTGCCTTCAGTGCGGCAGCGTCACCCTGCACGATCTCGCCGGACAACTTGACTGTCAGACTGGCCGGCATGAACTGCGTGGCCTCTCTGTAGCTGCTCGAAATCTGCATGGCTGCGCCACCCTGTGGGCCGATGATGGCACCGAAGAAGAGTGCGGCGCCAAAGGCGAGTCGATCGAGCACTGGCAACCTCTAAGCAGGAGCATCAGGAAAACTATTGCAAGTTAGCGTGGCGCCCCCCTAGCAATCAACATACGTCAGGCGCATCGATCAAAGTTGCCGTGCCCTTTCTTCCTCGGGGTGAAACGGTTCTCCAACAGGAACATGATACCTGCCGGCCACCGCTCCGCGGAGAACGCGGAGCTATGGCAATGGCATTTGATGCGGACGTGGCATGACGGTTTTCTGCGCGGAGCACCAATGTCCGGTTTGGGGCAGCTACAGCGCGGCATCCCTCAAGGGTCGACCGGCCGCTTTGGGCCGAAATTGCAAGCGGGTGACCTGATAGGCGATTTGGATTAGCGATCCTCGTCCTCACCTTCGCCCCATTGATCATCCATGAACGCCTTCAGCTCGGCCGATGTGAGCGTTTGCTCGCTGCC
This sequence comes from Hyphomonas sp., assembly GCA_046289305.1. Classification (GTDB taxonomy): domain Bacteria; phylum Pseudomonadota; class Alphaproteobacteria; order Caulobacterales; family Hyphomonadaceae; genus Hyphomonas. The sequence continues at coordinate 23,393 of JBKBVT010000021.1, forward strand.
GCGCGGTCTTGCCCTTTCCTGTAAGGCAGCGATGCGCTTTGCCAGCGGCTGCTCGTGCTCTGCCTTCGTGTTTTCAGGCTTCTGATCGTTTCTTCCCATGCTACTGGCCCCACGATTGGTGCGGCGACATTAGCAGACGGCTGTCCCAGATAGAAACTTCGGTTGGAGGCGCGAGCGAAAACTCTTCGAGCTTTACGTCAGCCTTGCTGCCGCAAAGGAAGAATAGTGGCCACTTCAGGAAGACTTCAGTGGCAATCCACAACACCGGGAAATTGGTCGGAGCGAGAGGATTCGAACCTCCGACCCCCTGCTCCCGAAGCAGGTGCGCTACCAGGCTGCGCTACGCTCCGACCGTAGGCTGGGCACGTAGCGAAAGCCCTCGGGGAATGCAAGCCCCCTCAGCTGCGCGGGCGCCATAAACGTTGCAGCACGGTCGTTTTCGGCGCGGTCACCGATTCGTTGCGCATCCGGGTAAAGATCACCGGGCTGTTTGCCGAATTGCCGCCGCTGCGTTCGCGCCAGACGATATAGACGCCCGAGGCGATGATGACGCAGGCCCCGATCAGCGTCGGCAGGTCCACGCCCTCGCCGAACAGAAACCAGCCATAGGCGGTGGCCCACAGGATCTGGGAATATTGCATCGGCGCGACCATCGCGGCCTCGCCGGTGCGATAGGCGAGGATCAGCAGGAACCCCGCACCCAGACCCATCGCGGCGATCAGCGCGCTCAGCCCCATATCGGCCAGCGCCATCGGCTCATAGGCAAGGCTCAGCGAGGCGCCGGTCACCACAAAGTTCGCCAGCATCGGCCACATCATCAGCACCATCGGCCGCTCGGTCCCGCCGACGCGGC
>JBKBVT010000234.1:0-3662 GCA_046289305.1 Hyphomonas sp.
CCGGCCCCCGCACGGAGCAAATGCGCTGAAGCGTTGTGTCGGCGTGGAGCGGTGGGTTATGCCGCCTTTGGCGGGGCCTAGCCGTCTACGAGGGCAGACTCCTCCAGCGTCCCGACATACCTGAGTTCTCCGCCCCCGCGGAGGTAAACCATCCGCCCCTCCCACCGCTCGACCTCCGGCTGCGCCAGCGGCGTGCCGCCCCCGGTGTGCCGGTACAGCGCCGTCTGTTCCAGGCGGCCCCCCTCCCTCCACAAATGGCACACGTACATCGCGGGGCTCCCGTCTGACGAGCACGCGAGCCACACCCCTTCCTTAGCCCCCCGCTCCCCGAGCCACGTGGCGTGCTCGGGTACGGCGAGGGGGCGAGAACTCGGCCGTACGGGCTGGATCTGGTCCCCGATCGTCGCGACGAAATAGACGGCGTAGAGGAGGGCTGCCGTTACGAGGGCGGCCATTGCGTAGCTGGCCAGCCGGTCGCCTGGAGTCGGGTCACGCCAGCGTCTCACTCGTCTCGGTGTAGCAGGCGGCATAACAGGGGGCCGCTCACCCGCGCAGGGCCAGACGGCGTGAGGGAGGGCAAGGTAGACGCCAGCATCAGAGCGAGCAAGAGGGCCCGAGCCCTGCGTCGGCGTGCAGCGGCGGGTTCTGCCGCGCGCCCTACATAGGGCGACTGCCCGTTATACCAGTCAGCGCAGGCTCGGGCGTACTAATGGCCGCGCTGATAAGGGGTCATAAGACGGTGAAAGAGGATGCTGCCGAGCACCACACAGATGACGAAGCAGCCGAATCCGTGCGGAGCCGAACGCAAGCACGGAGCGAGTACGAGCCTGTCGGCAGATCGACCTCGACCCGAAGAGTTGGGAGCGTGCGGGCTTCGTCCGGTGCAATCATCGTCCGCGAAGCGATAGCCGGCACAGAAGGCATGACCGTAACGTGCTCAATGGTCCAAATTACGTCCTCACGAGAGGGGCTATAGGAGCGCTCGGGCGTCGCCCGCAGAGACACAGCATCCGCCGCGAGTTCGATCTCGACCTCACTTGGTCCGTCCGCCATTAACTGAACGGATATCTCGACCTGTTCCCCACGCGTAGCCGTGCGTGGCAGTTCGGTCTTGACGAGGATAGCAGAGGCTGTGCTCGTCAGAGTAGGATTTAGGCTCAGCGCAGGTTGCGTATGAGTACACCCTGCCACGGCTGCAGTCGCTGCGAAAACAGCGGCCATCATCCCGCGGGCGGCGGATCTTAGTTGCATGTGCTGCACGTCTGGTAGTCGCCGAGATCGAACTGGACGGCATAGATCGGATTGAAGTAGAATCCCTGCCGAGCATCGTCCACTGCGTAAACAAGTCCCGCTGCGCTGACGGAGGTCCGGCCATTGGGGAGAGTGCTCCCGGTGATGAACACGGGTGCTCCACTGTCGCCCACATCGGTGGCCGCGTTCCCGAACGTTGTATTGGCAACATACGTGCACGTGAGGTAGGTGCCCTGAGACCGGCCAGTGGCGCACGAGCGGGACCCAACGGTAGCCGTGGTCCAGCCGGACCGGGCACCGACTTTGTTCACGAGTTGCCCCGCCGCCGGGAACGCCGTTTCGCTGGTTACGACGAACTCAGGATTCGACTGGTTGACGGTGAAGTTGACTGACGAGGTCGTGGAGATCCCTGTCGTGCGTGCGATAGCCCCGAGCGTCGCGAAAGACGCGGATTGGTTCTCATACCGGATAAACGCAGCGTCGGAGACCCGACACGTCGCACCGCTCGGGCAGTTGCTGTCAGTCCTATTCGTGAGATACGGTGCCGGGTCGACCCTTTCCGTGGCAATGAAGCCGAGCCCACTCGACTGGTAGGTAGGTTGCCAAAACCGCCTGTTGTTCAGGCCCCCGATCCCTGAAGACTGCGTGCAGTGCGAGGCCGTGAGGAACCCGCGCTCGCCGGTCGAGCCATTCACTACGTTGAAGCCGATGGTACACGTGTTTGCGAATCCCGATGTGATTGAAGTCTCAATCTTAATCCCTCCAATTCGCCCCGTGCTCGCCGTTGTACTGTTTGAGGAGTATGAAGCGAGAATGGACGATGGGGCCACTGCGGAGATGGGCTCCTCTATCTCTTCGATGAGAACTGCTTCGCGAGGAACTCGTGCCCGGTCGGGGAGGGCGACCGCATCGGCGGCCGACGTGCCGGGGTCCACACCGAGGACGAGCCGGTTTCTCGTCTCGTCGTTGTCGAGGAGGGTAACGAAGGGAGGGAGCCCTCCGGCAAGGATTTGCTGCCGCCACGCCTGAATTTCCACGAAGTCGTATGCCCCTTCAGCCAAGGTGACGTGGGCTGACTCGACAGGCCTCATAAGATGAGAGACGCCAGTGAGCCGTCCCATCTCCCGCAGAAGTTGGCGCTTAACCTTGTCGGGGCGGTCGTTTCCGTTACCCGGGCGGGACTTCATTGTCACGACTAGGCCCGTTCCGCCATTGATAAAGTGAAAGCCGCCGAGCCCGCGCATCCGCCCATTGAGGGCGATGAACATACCGTCGAGGTTCTGGATATCTGTGGTGCTCGCGCCGCGTACAGCAAGTGCTTCGGCAGAAGCAGAAGCGAGGGAGGGTTCTGCGGCGCCAACCCCCGGCATGTCGGGCGAGGCAGGATCGGCGTCACAGCCAACAATGCCCAGTGCGAGAGCAAGAGCACATAAGGGGTAGCTCAGGAACCTCATGACGTGTGCGGAGGGTGGACGCCTTTCACCCTCTCTTCACCGGATGTTCCCACATAGGGTGGCTCTCGAGCGACCCTATCAGCGGGATCGCCCCCCTTGTGTCTGCGGTCGAGCACAAGCGCGGCAGAACAAGTGGCCGCTCACCCGCGCAGGGCTCGGCGGCGTGTGGGAGGGCAAGGTAGACGCCTACGGGAGGGCGGGCAAGAGGCCTATAGCCCTGCGTCGGCGTGAAGCGGCGGGTTATACCGCACCCCGTTCAGGGCGCGGGGTGCAGCTCCAGCCACGGTGCCCCCGTGGTCGAGACGCCCCTCTCCGCCACGACGAACCGGGCGCGCTCCCGCTCGAAGCACTGCGGGCCCAGGGCCGCGAAGTCCCCCCGACTCCTGTCGTAGTCGAACGCCGACACGACGCGCCCCTCGCGCACGAACACGAGGTATGCCCGGTCGTCCCGAAGGTCCACGGCGCTCCAAGCGTGGGGCCACTCGAAGCCGAGCGTGCCCCCGGCCGCCTCCGCCGTCGTGTAGGGGGGAAACGCGCAGAACCGGTCCCACTCGAACGGGGCCGCCGCCGCCATATCGAGCGAGGAGCCGGCCCCGCCCTCGACGACCGTCGCGATGCGGGCGGCGGCGCCCTGGTCGCCAGGCGGCCGGCCCGGGCCACAAGCCGACACCGTGGCGATGACGAGAAAGGAGACGAGAGCGGAACGTAAACCCATACGCGAGTGCGGTATAACAAGATGGCGCTCACCCGCAGCACGCGGTAGAGCGCTCGGACCGGCAAGGTAGGCGCCAAAGCACACACGAAGCAACGAGGCCCCGAGCGCGCTGTCGGCGTGGAGCGCTAGGTTAGGCCGCAGCCCTCCCAACGACCGCCCACACCCCCAACCCCCCGATCACCCCGGGCCCCCCCAGCACCAGGCCCCACGGGCCCCCCATAGAGACGAGCGCGAGGACCCAC
>JBKBVT010000235.1:0-3646 GCA_046289305.1 Hyphomonas sp.
ATGCTGAAATACGGCGTGCCGACCGCGGCCTATGGCGAGTTCACCGAGGCGGGGCCGGCGAAGGCATTCCTGCAGCGAATGACGGCGCCTTATGTTCTGAAGGCGGACGGTCTGGCGGCGGGCAAGGGCGTGGTGATTGCCGAGACGCTGGACGCGGCCGAGGCCGGGATCGACGAGATGCTGTCGGGTAAGTTCGGAGAGGCATCCACGACACTGGTGATCGAGGAATTCATGCACGGCGAGGAGGCGAGCGTGTTCGTGCTCACCGACGGCGTGGGCGCGATTTACCTGCCAGCTGTGCAGGACCACAAGCGCGCGCATGACGGCGACACCGGCCCGAACACTGGCGGGATGGGCGCCTATGCGCCGGCGCCGGTCGTCAGTGCAGAGATCATGGCGCGGGTGAAAGCCGAGATCGCGGAGCCGATGCTGCGCGGCATGGCGAAAGACGGGATGCCGTATCAGGGCGTTCTCTATATCGGCATCATGGTGACCGATGAGGGCCCGAAAGTGGTTGAGTTCAACGCCCGCTTCGGCGACCCGGAATGCCAGGTGCTGATGAAGGGGCTGGCGGGCGACATCGTGCCGGCGATCCTCGGTGCGGCGACGGGCGGGCTGAAGGGCAATGAAGCGGCGTTCGAGGCGCTGCTGGAGCTCGACGCATTCCAGCCAGCGGCGGCAATCGTCATGGCGGCGAAGGGATATCCGGGGGACTATGAAAAAGGCAGCGTCATCGAAGGGCTGAAGGCGGTTGCTGAGCTTGAAGGCGTGACGGTATTTCAGGCGGGGACGGACGTGGCCGTTGGCGGTCAGCTCGTCGCCAATGGCGGGCGCGTGCTGAACGTGACGGCGAGCGGGCCAAGCCTGCGCGAGGCGGTGGACCGGGCCTATGCCGGCGTCGATGCGGTTCGCTGGCCGGAGGGGTTTTTCCGCCGTGATATCGGCTGGCGCGCGCTGTCCTAGCAGTTAGGCCTAGCAGCGGGCCTAGCAGTACGGGTTGCCGGGCCGGCATCCGGCGCCATAGCTGTTCAGACGGTTCACATAATCGTTGAAGTCCCGCTTGTCCTGCTGGGCCGCGTAGGTGCTCATCTGGGTGTAAGTCGTGCTCGGGCCGCTCGAGCCGGAGCTGGCATAATTGTACGAGCCCGCCCCGGCCGCCGCCGCTTCCCCCCAGACTTTCATGCCCCCTGCCAGCGCATCGAGACCTTTATGCAGCGCGTTTTCCAGAGCGCCTCTCTGACGCGGGGCAGATGGCAGCGGGTTCTGGGCAATCTTGTCGTTATAGAGATCCATGTGCGGCTGGCAGGCGGGCTGGTAGCCATGCGTGTAGCAGGCCAGGCCGAGCAGGCTGAGCGCGCCTTCGGCATCGCCCATACCGAAGCGGGAATAGTATTTCAGATAGGCGAGGTTCAGGCATTGGGACTGGTCGCCGGCTTCGCATTCGCGGGCGATCACCTCCGCCGCCATTTCGACATCCGACTTATGCGGGGTGCCCGGAAGGAACAGGACCGCGATGGCATGGCCGCGGCAGCCTTGAAAGTGCTCCCTTAGGCAGGCATCTCGCAGCTGATCCAGCGCGCGGGGGACATCCTTGGCGAAGCCGTGTCGGCCCTCCAGCCGGATCACCCCGGCATTGAAGCAGGCCGCACCTGACATGTGGAGGCAGGCCTGATCGAACCGCCGCAAGGCTTCGGCAAACTCACCCGCTTGAAGATGGCCGACGGCTTCGTCATTCATCTTGGCGAGCAGGTCGGTCCTGAAGAATTCACCATAGCGGGCGCCATGGCGCATGGCGCTGCCATAGTTCGAACTGGCGCGGCCATAATGCTGTTCGACACCCAGGCCAAACTCATAGGCCCAGCCGAGCGCCTGATAGGCATTTCCCAATCCGCGTTCTGCAGCGACTTCGAAATATTTCACGCCCCTTGGCATGTCCTCCTCGACGCCGTCGCCCATAAACAGGATATGGCCGGCATTGTAGGCGGCTTCGGCATGGCCGAGAGCGCTGGCGCGGTCGTAATAGGCGAGGGCGGTTGCCAGGTCCGGCTCCATCTCCATGCCCTGATCATAGTGCAGGCCGAGACTGTAGATCGCCTCGACATGGTCCTGTTCGGCGGCGCGCCGATACCATTCGCGGGCGGTGGTCTTGGACTGCGCCGTGCCCTGACCGTGCGTGTACATGGTAGCGAGGGTGTATTGCGCTTCGACGAGGCCGGCCTCGGCGGCCGATTTTATGAGCGGGAAAGCCGCGTCAAGATCACCGGCCTTTCCAAGCTCCATACCGCGGTCCAGCTGCGCCTGGGCAGCTGGGTTTGCTTGCGCCGACTGCGTCAGGACAAAAAAGCCGAGGCTCACCAGAACCAACAGAATGCGGACCACTGACCCCTCCCACGCAGGCATGCGCCGTTCGGTTACATGTTGATCCAAGTGTTGCGCCGTGTCGCCCCCCAAAATAGGGGTGAACAGTACTAAGAGTTAAGGCTTCGTCGACGCGTCTCCGGCCGGTTCGTCCTTGAACCAGACTTCGACATCGCCCTTCAGCGTCATCATCAGCGGCCGGCCCTTTCGGTCGACGGCCTTGCCGGCGGCGACCTTTATCCAGCCTTCGGACAGGCAGTATTCCTCGACATTGGTCTTTTCCTCGCCGCGAAAGCGTACGCCGATGCCGCGCACGAGCGCGTCGCCGTCATAGAACGGGCTGTCGGGATAGATCGAGAGGCGGTCGGGGGGTGTGTCGGTCATGGGCGGGGTTTAGCCGGGCAGGGGCGGGGGCATCAAGGGCTCATTTCCTGCGGCGCCGCACGAGAGGTCCGTCATCCCGGGGTTTGCGCAGCAAATGCCCGGGACCTAAGGGCTGGTTCCCGGTTTTCGTGTCTGCGACCCGAAACCGGGATGACGACACATGAGGCGGATGATTTCAGCTGGGCTACTTCCCCACAAAAATCAGCGTGCCTTGAGGCACGTCGTCGATGAAGGCGGAGAGGTCGGCCGCCGAGAACACGATGCAGCCAAAGGAACGCCCGAGCATGCCATGGCGGGCGAGGTGTTCCGGCTCGGCATAGTCGGCGGCGTGGAGGACGATGGCGCGGGCGCGGGCGGTGCGGTTGGTTTCGTCCAACCCGTCGAGGCGGACTGAGCGGCCATGCTGGCCATGGTATTGCTCGGCGAGGCGGAAGGCGCCCTCGGGGCTCGCATTGGAGCCGGGCTCGCTGGAGAAGCTGTTGAGGAAGCCGTCATGATCGGGGTCGGAGCCCCGGCCATGGGTGGCACGGTAGGCGGTGACAGCGCCGGTTTCGAGGTTGACGACATAGAGGCGCTTGGCGCTGGAATGCTGCGAATAGTCGACCACGACAAGCCGTCCAGTGGCGGCAGCTTCGGGCGCGGCGCGGTCCCCGGCTGCGAGGGCGCTGGCCAGAAGATCCGGACGGATCAGGCCTTCAGGGTCTAGCGTGGTAGCGCCAGCGAGGCCATATCCGGAGAAGATCAGCAAAATCAGGGCGATAAGATGTTTTCGTGCGGGCATCAACGGGTCTCCCGGCAAAAGGCTGTACGTTGCGGCAGGTCTTGGCGTCAGTACATCTACCTGTATGCTATCCCATAAAATTCGGTGAAATCGAGAGGAAATGCCATGGCAAACGCAGCGAGC
>JBKBVT010000236.1:0-3628 GCA_046289305.1 Hyphomonas sp.
GACGCATTGGCGCAGGTCCGAAACCCTGGCGCGCGTGTTTCCAGATGTCCGCGTCGAGGCGGACCGGATCTTCATTCAGGATGGGAAGTTCTGGACCTCCGCCGGTATCTCGGCCGGCATCGACCTCGCGCTCGCCCTCTTGGAAGATGATCTTGGCGAGGAGACCGCGCGCCTTGCCGCAAAGGAACTCGTCCTCCATCAGCGCCGGCATGGTGGCCAGTCGCAGTTTTCGGTGATGCAGGATATCCGGCTCGCTTCGGCACGGTTCGATGATCTCATCGGCTGGATCCGGAGCCATCTGAGCGCGGACCTGAACGTGGACACGTTGGCCAGCCAGGCCGGCATGAGCCCACGCAATTTCGCGCGCGTCTTTCGCGCCGAAACGGGCACGACCCCAGCGCGTTTTGTCGAAAAGCTGAGGCTCGAAGCGGCCCGGCAGGGCGTGGAAGGCAGCGGCGCAGCGCTTCAGACCATTGCGGCCCAAACCGGGTTTGGCGATGCCGAGCGGATGCGGATCGCCTTTATCCGGGCGTATGGCCAGCCGCCGATGGGGCTACGGCGCCAGTCCAGAAATGGCGCTCAGGCGCAGACACCGGCCTGAAATTATCGAAAAACAACGATTGACATATCGTATTTCGATATATCATAAGGATATCCATACCGCTGAACCCATAACGGAGGCCGCCATGGCTCGTACCCTCATCGCCCTGACCGCACTCGCCATCGCCGCAGCCCCGGCGCTCGCTGGCACCCAATCGGTGACGGTCGGCGCCTTCACCGAGATCGAAACCCGCGGCGCGATGAACGTCGTCTACCAGCAGGGCCCCGCCCGGTCCGTTACGCTTGAAACGGCCAGCGACGACTTCTCGGACGCGGCCATCAGCGTCAAGAATGGCAAGCTGATGATCGACCGGGAGAGCCTTCAGAAGCGCGGCCTGTTTGGCAACCAGCCCCGCCTGCAGGTGACAGATGACGGCCGCACTGTGCGCGTGAATGGCCGCCAGATGCCGGTCTACACGGTCGTGGTGACGAGCCCGGAGCTTCAGCGGATCAAGGTCGCGCAATCTTCCTCCGCCGAGGTCGCGCTCAACGCTGCGCCGCGCTTTGAGGCATCCGCGTCGTCGGCCAGCCGTATCACTATGTCGGGCCGGTCAGACCAGGCATCGCTTCAGGCGTCCTCGGCCGGGTCAATTGATGCTTCGGCCTTCCGTGCCGGGACTGTGAAGGCAAGCGCCTCGTCATCGGGTACGGTCGACGCCGGCGCATCGGGCGTGGGCACGCAGGATCTGTCCGCGTCCTCATCGGGCCGGGTGAGCCTTGTCTCGACGGCGCCAGCGGCTTTCTCGATCAGGGCGAGCAGCGGCGCGCAGGTCAGCGTGTCCGGCCCCTGCGAGACCGTCACCATGTCCGCCTCGTCCGGCGCCAATGTGCGGGCAGATGACCTCCGCTGCAGCACGGCGACTGTGACGTCTTCGAGCGGTGCATCGGTTGGCGTGTCGGCGGCCGCAACTGCCGAGGTGCAGTCCAGCAGTGGCAGCTCCGTGTCCTTCGCCAGCAACCCGCCGCACCGCGATGTCCGCCGCAGCAGCGGCGCCTCGGTCAGCTTCACTGACTGACGCAGGCCGCGCCTAGATCTGGAAAGATGCCGGGTCGAGGCCCGGGTCTTTCCAGGCGAGGTCCATATCCTCCAGCGCCCCGCGCACGAGCCGCGCGATCATCGCATTGCGGCGCGTGCGGCTGTCGGCGGGTATGACGAACCAGGGCGCATGGCGGGTGGAGCAGCGCTGCAGAACGAGTTCGTAGGCCTGCATGAATTCGAACCAGCTGGCGCGGTCTTCCAGGTCTCCGGGATTGAACTTCCAGAGCTTGTGCGGTTCCTCCAGGCGTTCCTTCAGGCGGATGCCCTGCTCCTCGAAGCCGATATTGAGCATGCATTTGAGGACGACATAGCCGTTCTCAGTGAGGTGCTTCTCGAAATTGTTGATCTGGTCATAGCGCTTCTCGACCTCCTCGAGCGGGGCAATGCCGCGGACGCGCACAACCAGCACATCCTCATAATGTGAGCGGTCGAAGATGCCGAGATTGCCGCGCTGCGGGACAGCGTTGTGCACCCGCCAGAGATAATCGCGGGCAAGCTCGTTGGTGCTGGGCACCTTGAAGGCTTTCACCTCCATGCCAAGAGGGCTGGTGTCGGAGAAGACGGATTTGATGGTGCCGGATTTGCCGGCCGTATCCATTCCCTGCAGCACGACGATCAGGCCGCGCTTGCCTTCGGCGTAGAGCATGTCCTTCAGTTCGTTGATGACGGCGGCGTCCTTCTTGAGGCTGGTTTCAGCCTCGGCCTTGTCCGGGAACAGGGTCCGGTCTGAGGAGCTGCAGGCGCCGAGATCGAAGGGCTTGCCAGGCCGGGCGATAAGGGCCTTGCGGACGGCGGCGATCGTGGGAATGGGCATGAATACGCTCCGAAAACTGAAAAGGCCGCACCAGTCTGGCGCGGCCTTCCCAAAATCACAAGGAAATCAGGTATCTTACGAGGAGTAGAACTCGACCACCTGGGCCGGTTCCATCTTCACCGGATACGGCACATCGGCCAGGGCCGGGACGCGCGTGTAGGTGGCGGTCATCGCTTTCGGGTCAACGTCCACATATTCCGGGATGTCGCGCTCGGCGCTGCCAAGGGCTTCCAGAACGAGAGCCAGATTGCGCGACTTCTCGCGGACCTGCACCACATCGCCGGGCTTCAGGCGGGCGGAGCCGATATTGCAGCGGCGGCCATTCACCATGACATGGCCATGGTTGACGAACTGGCGGGCGGCAAACACGGTCGGCACGAATTTCGCGCGGTAGACGACGGCGTCGAGGCGGGATTCGAGCAGGCCGATGAGGTTTTCAGCCGAGTTGCCCTTCATCCGGGCGGCTTCTTCATAGGTCTTGGCGAACTGTTTTTCGGTGATGTCGCCGTAATAGGCCTTCAGTTTCTGCTTCGCCATCAGCTGGAGGCCGAAGTCGGAAACCTTGTTGCGGCGGTTCTGACCGTGCTGGCCAGGCTTGTAGTTACGCTTGTTGAAAGGCGATTTGGGGCGGCCCCAGATGTTCTCGCCGACCCTGCGGTCGATCTTGTACTTCGCGCTGTGGCGACGTGACATGGTAAGTCCTTTTGTCAGCGCGGGCCGGCGGGCGCTCCATTGCGCCCACGATTCCAACGGCGGCTCCACACCATCCCGTCATAAGACGGCGGGTAAAACACCAATAAACCGCTCGCGTCAAGCATAGAGGCTGCTACGGTCTGGCGCAAAACGGGAGGAATAAATGGGACAGGTAGACGGCAAGGTGGCGATCGTCACTGGGGCGGCGAGCGGCATCGGACGGTCGGCGGCGATTGCGCTCGCGCGGGAGGGCGCGGCGGTGATGGCGACGGATGTCGATGAGGCAGGGGTCAAGGAGACTGCCGCGATGATCGCCAAGGCAGGCGGCAAGGCAGCCGCGATGGTGCAGGATGTGGTGGATGAGAGCCTCTGGGACACTGTGTTTGCGGATACGAAGAGCCTGTTCGGGGCGCCCTCCATCCTGGTCAACAATGCCGGCATCGCGATTGCCGGGGCGATCATGGAGTATTCGCTCGCCGACT
>JBKBVT010000237.1:0-3620 GCA_046289305.1 Hyphomonas sp.
GCGGCCAAAGGCGCTCAGCGCGAAGAAGGCGATCACCGCGCCGGCGCCGGTGGGCAGCATCACGCCGACCGACTCGCCCGCCCTGGTGCCCTTCTTGAGCGCGGAGCCAAGCCCGAAGCTCGCCCGGATCAGATCCTTATAGCTGAACGTGCGCTCGTCGCCGTCGACGATGATGGTCTTGCCAGCGCCGAATTCGCGTGAGGCGCGAACCAGCGCAGAGAACAGATCCGTCCGCGTCCGCTGAGGCCGGTATTCGAGAGGCGCCGGCACAAGCGGCTGAATGGAATGCTTCATTGGTGTTTCCGCCCTGAATCATCACGGCCTTTGCCGCTTTTGGTAATATTCTGTCATCTCGTGACCTATCTGCAACACTTATTGCCAGTGCGAGGCGCCCGGCCCGCCCTCACTTCAACGGTCCTGCATGGGTCATCTGCGCGCTCCCCGCTTGATGGAATCGCGCCGGCAGGCCATTTATCCGGCAATGGCAAACCTCATCGACACCCGCACCGGCGCCCCGCGCCCCCGCCATCCCGAGAAACAGGGGCGGCCCGACACGCCGTTCCTGCGCAAGCCGGACTGGATCCGCGTGAAAGCGCCGACTTCCGCGGGCTATGCCGAGACGCGCGAGATCGTGAAATCCAACGGCCTGGTCACGGTCTGCGAGGAGGCCGGTTGCCCGAACATCGGCGAGTGCTGGGACAAGAAGCACGCCACGATGATGATCCTGGGTGAGATCTGCACCCGCGCCTGTTCCTTCTGCAATGTCGCCACCGGCAAGCCGAAGCCCGGTGTCGATGAAGACGAACCCCGCCGGGTGGCCGAGGCGGTTGCGCAGATGGGCCTCAACCATGTCGTCATCACCTCTGTCGACCGCGACGATCTGGAAGACGGCGGCGCGATGCATTTCGTCCACACGATCAATGCTCTGCGCGCCCGTGCACCCGGCACCACGATCGAGATCCTGACGCCGGATTTCCTGCGCAAGGATGGCTGGGAGAACCGCGTCATTGATGCGCGGCCCGATGTGTTCAACCACAATCTCGAAACCGTCCCGCGCCTCTATCTCACCATCCGCCCAGGCGCGCGCTATTTCCATTCGCTCCGCCTCCTGCAGAAGGTAAAGGACCGCGACCCGTCCCAGTTCACCAAATCCGGCCTCATGGTCGGCCTCGGCGAGACCAAGGAAGAGGTGATGCAGGTCATGGACGACATGCGCTCGGCCGGCGTCGATTTCCTCACCATCGGTCAATATCTCCAGCCCACCCGCAAGCACGCCGCCATCGACAGGTATGTCGCGCCGGAGGAGTTCCGCGCCTATGAGGAGATCGCCCGCGCCAAGGGCTTCCTGATGGTCTCGGCGAGCCCGCTGACGCGTTCCAGCCACCATGCCGGGGAAGACTTCGCCCGGCTGCGCGCCGCCCGCGAAGCGCACGCCGCCGCTGGCAAAGCCTGAAGCCCGGATGCCGCGTTTCACCAAGACCATGCGTGTGCCCTATGGCCGCGCCGAATGCTTCGCCCTGGTCTCGGACATCCGCCGCTATCCGGACTTCATCCGCTGGATCACGGCGCTCCGCGTCTCGGATGAGCGCGAGGTTGGCACGGGCGTGCGTGAATGCCTCGGTGAGGTCGCCGTCGGCTTCAAGGGCTTCACCGAGCGCTTCTCGACGCGCGTCGTCGCGGACGAACCCTCCGCCCGCGTCACCGCCTCGCTCGTGCGCGGGCCGTTCCGCAAACTCTTTGCCGAATGGCGCATCACCGAAAGCGTCGCCGGCGCCTCGGATGTCTCGCTTGAGATCAACTATGAATTCAGGAACCCGTTCATCGGCTTCCTCGCCGCCGCCAATCACGACCTCGCCGTAAACCGCATCCTCGACGCGTTCCTGGAAGAGGCAAGGCGGCGCTATTCCGCCCCGGCCCCGGAGGCCTGACCTTCAACACTCCGCTCGCCCCCGCGCAGGCGGTGGCGAGCGGAATAAAGGGGAGTTACGACATCTGCGCCTGGATCAGCTTCAGCGCCGTTTCCACCGAGGCCATGCGAATGCCTTCCCGCCCGATGTCGCCGAGCTGTAGCATCTCGTGGATGATCGCCCGGTTCTCCCGCGCGCAGGCCACATGCACCGTGCCGACCGGCTTCATTCGTGTACCCCCGCCAGGCCCCGCCACACCGGTAATCGCCACGGAAATGTTCGCGCGGCTGTTCGCCATCGCGCCCTCCGCCATCATCCGTGCGACCGGCTCGGAGACAGCCCCGAAATCAGCGAGTACATCTCCGGGCACGCCCAACATCTCTTCCTTGGCCTTGTTGGAGTAGGTGACGAAGCCCCGCTCGAACACAGAAGATGACCCGGCAATATCGGTCAGCAGCGCCGCCACCATCCCCCCGGTGCAGCTCTCTGCGGTCACGATCTTCAGGCGCGCGCGCTCGGCATCGTCGAGCACCAGCATGGCGAGATTGCGAAGGCGGTCTGGAAACATGGGCTTAGCCTTATCCGCCGATCAGTTCCCCGTGAAGACCGGATTTCGCTTCTCGATGAAGGCGGCGGCGCTTTCCTTTGCGTCCTGCGTCTGCATCAGGCGCCGGATTTCGGTGATCGCCCATTTGCCGGTGTCGCGCCAGTCGGGGTCCAGCGTGCGGCGCAGGCCCGCCTTGATGGATTGCACAGCCTGGGGCGGGTTGGCGGCGATCTTCTCGGCCAATCCAATGGCAGTTGCCATCAGGTCGCCCGGCGCCACAACCCGGCTCACGAGCCCGATTGCCTTGGCCTCGGCCGCATCAATCACATCGCCGGTGAACAAGAGCTCGCTCGCCTTCTCCCGGCCCACCAGCTGCGCCAGCCGGCCGAGCCCCGGCGCGTCACAGCAGAGCCCCCGCGTCACGAATATCTCGCCGAATTTCGCCGTCTCCGACATCACGCGGATATCCGTCATGATCGCCAGCTCCGCGCCCCAGCCGAGCGCAAAGCCATTGATCGCCGCAATAACCGGAATATCCGTATGCAGAAGGGCGTCCGCCGCCGGGGTGAGCCCGCCGGTTGCCTTGGCTTTCGCCGCCCGCTCCGGCGTCACCGGCGCGCCCTTGGAGAGGATCTTCTTCACATCATCCCCGGCGCAGAAGGCGCGCGTGCCGGAGCCCGTGATGACGATGGCACGGGCTTTCGAGGATCGCACCGCCTCCTCCAGCGCATCATACAGCTCATAATCCAGCGAGTTCATCGCTTCGGGCCGGTTCAGTGTCAGCACGGTTACATGCCCGCGTTTCTCGGTGATCAGAATTTCGCCCATGCTTTCCTCCCGGTTATCTTTTGCCGGAAGGCTCTCATGAAGGCGGAGCGTTGAAAATAATGCCGCAAGGTAAGGGGAGGGGGCTGCGGAAATATAACCCCAACCTATCCGTCTTCGTCACCCCCGATGCGCGTCAGCGCATCTGGGGGCCCATCTCCGGAACGCTCCGTCAGATCAGGCGGTCATGGCAGGAGCTATGCTCCCAGATGGCCTGCGGCCATCGGGAGTGACGAATGTTGAGAGGGCTTGCGTCCCCCACCGCCTCACCCCCTCGGCATCAGCAGCGCCACCGCCTCCGCCGCGATCCCCTCGCGCCGCCCGGTAAAGCCCAGCCCCTC
>JBKBVT010000238.1:0-3616 GCA_046289305.1 Hyphomonas sp.
GCGCCGCCGGAACGACCGGGTCATGCAGCACGGCGCGGCCATAGCCGAGGCCCTCGCAGAAGATCCGCCCGCTCAGATTGCCGCCATTCGGCAGCCTCTGGCGCCGGCCGTTCTGGGCGGCGTTCTGGTCTTCCTCGATCCGGTGGACGATTTCGGCCAGCACCATGGCAATCGTCTGGAGGGTATCGACTTCCTCGTCGCGGTAGGCCCGCTCGGTGCGGTTCTGCACGACGATGACGCCCGTCACGCCGCCGGTGCGCAGGATCGGCACGCCGAGGAAGGCATGGAAGGGGTCCTCCCCCGTCTCGGGCCGGTAGGAGAAGGCGGGATGGCGGGGTGCATCCTCGATCGCGATCGGCTCGGCGGTGCGCGCGACATAGCCGACAAGACCTTCATTCGAAGCCATCCGCGTCTTGTTCACGGCGTCGGCCTTCAGCCCTTCGGTCGCGATCAGCAGCAGCGTGCCTTCGGCTTCGCGCTGATAGATCGAGCAGACATCCGCCACCATCGTCGAGGCAATCAGCCGGACGACCTGGTCCAGCCGCGAACGCGGGTCGCCGTCCTCCGCCATCACATGGCGCAGGCGGTTCATCAGCAAACGGGTGGCCGGCAGGTTCTGGGGCATGCTCTCCCGGTCTACGGTGTCGCGTCAGTCGGCGTCCAGCCCGAATGCCGTATGCAGGGCTCTGACGGCCAGTTCTGTATAGGGCGCCGAAATGAGAACGGAAATCTTGATCTCGGAGGTTGCGATGACATCGATGTTAATCGCCTTTTCCGAGAGCGCGGTGAACATTTTCTCGGCGACGCCGGTATGGCTCTTCATGCCGACGCCGATGATCGAGATTTTCGAGACATCGCGGGTCACCTCGAGACGCTCGAACCCGACCTCTGCCTGGAGCGCTTCCAGCGTCTCGCGGGCAAACGGGCTGTCCCTGTCGGTACAGGTGAAGACGAGGTTTGCCTTGTCCGCTTCGCGTGAGGAGGCCTGGACGATCATGTCCACATTCACGCCGGCGCGGGCGAGCGCCGAAAAGATCTTGGCCGAGGAGCCGGGCCGGTCGGGCACGCCATAGAGCGTGACCTTGGCCTCGTCCCGCGAATAGGCAACGCCGCTGACGACCTGTTTTTCCACGATCTCTTCCTCTGAACAGACGAGGGTGCCGGGGCTCTCCTCGCCGGGTTTCACAAAACTGGACAGGACGCGCACCGGCACGCCGTGATTCATCGCAAGCTCCACCGAGCGCGTCTGCAGCACCTTGGCGCCGAGCGAGGCCATTTCGAGCATTTCCTCATAGGAAATCTTGTCGAGCCGTCGCGCCTTCGGGACGATGCGGGGGTCGGTGGTGTAGACCCCGTCCACATCGGTGTAGATATCACAGACCCGCGCATTCAGCGCCGCCGCCACCGCCACGGCGCTGGTATCCGAGCCGCCCCGGCCGAGCGTGGTGACGCGGTGGTCATCGGTGACGCCCTGGAAGCCCGCGACGACGGCGATCTCGCCCGCATCGACCGAATCCGGCAAGGCAGAATCGTCAAACCCCATGATCCGCGCGCGGCCATGGCTGTTATCGGTCTTGAGGCGAAGCTGCCAGCCGAGCCAGGAGCGCGCCTTCAGGCCCCGCCGCCGCAGCGCCAGCGCCAGCAGGCCGGCCGTGACCTGCTCGCCGGAGGCGACGACCACGTCATACTCGTCATCATACAGATGCCGCGGCAGATCCTTGCCCGCGGCGCCGTCTGCGAGGGCGACGAGCTTGTTGGTCTCGCCCGACATCGCCGAGACGATGACCGCCAGCTTCTCGCCTCTGGCGGCCCGCGCCGCGACGATTTCCGCGACATTGGCAATCCGGTCGAGATCCCCAACCGACGTTCCCCCGAATTTCAGCACTGCCCGCGCCATTTCGCCTCAAATACCTGTTAGCCGCCCACTGGCGGGTCTATGTTGCGGCGCTGTAGGCGAAACTTCGCCCCGGATCAAACAGGATTGCTAAACGATGGCTAAAACAATCGAGGCCTCCGACGCGCGCCCCGTGACGCCGAGCATCGATCCGGCCGAGGTGGCGAAGTTTTCCGCCATGGCGGCGGACTGGTGGAACCCGAATGGCAAGTTCAAGCCGTTGCACCGGTTCAACCCCGTGCGTCTCAAATTCATCCGCCAGACAGCGGAGAAGCATTTCGGCCTGGCACCAGGCCTGAAGACGCCGCTGGACGGCAAGCGCCTGCTCGATATCGGCTGCGGCGGCGGGCTCGTCTGCGAGCCGATGGCGCGGCTGGGGGCATCCGTCACCGGGGTCGATGCTTCGGAAGCCAACATCAAGACCGCGCTGACCCATGCGCAGGAACAGGGCCTCACCATCGACTACCGCGCCGGGACCGCCGAGGGCCTGCTGGCGGCGGGCGAGGTGCCTTTCGACATCGTGCTGAACCTGGAAGTGGTCGAGCATGTGGCCCATCCGGCGCAGTTCCTGGAGGACACGGCAAGGCTGGTCGCGCCCGGCGGGCTGATGATCGTCGCGACGCTGAACAAGACCGCCAAGGCGCTGGCGACCGCCGTGATCGGCGCGGAATATATCCTGCGCTGGCTGCCGCGCGGCACGCATGACTGGTCAAAATTCCTGGACCCCGAGGATGTCCGCCGCCCGCTCGAAGCCGCCGGCCTGACGACCGAGGAGGCGACTGGCGTAATATTCAACCCGCTGAGCGGCCAGTGGAAGATCGGGGATGATGCCTCGGTAAACTACATGGTCGTCGCGCGGAGGCCCGCCGCATGAGCGCCCTGCCCGGTCCGGAAGATGTGCTGGAGCTCTGGTTTGGCCCGGATGCGGCCTCGCCGGAGGTGCTGGAGACGCATGCGCCGAAATGGTTCAATGGCGGCGCGGCGTTTGATGATCTCTTGACGGAGCGGTTCCTGAAGCTGCTCGAGACCCTGTCCGCCGGGCCGCTAGCCTGGGACTGGGCGGCGCGGGGGCCCCGGCAGCGGCTGGCGGCGCTGATCGTGCTCGACCAGATGAGCCGCAACATTTTCCGCGGCAGCCCGCGCGCCTTCGCGCAGGACCTGCTAGCGCTGCATCTTTGCAAGGCCGGCCTCGAGGCGGGGGAGAATGAAACGCTCTCCGAAGTCGAGCGCGTCTTCTACTACCTGCCGCTCGAGCATTCCGAGGCGATGGCGGACCAGGTGCGCTCGGTCGAACTCTTCGAAGCCCTGCACGCCGAGGCGCGCGCGCCCTTCAAGGACTTCACCAAGACGACGCTGGATTATGCCATCGACCATCTCGACGCGATCAAACAGTTCGGCCGCTTCCCCCACCGCAATGCTGTGGTCGGCCGCGTGAGCACGGATGAAGAAAAGGAATGGCTGGCCGAGGGCGGCGGATTTTAGGCCAGAGCCCCCTCCTACCGCCCCTCCGGCCCCGGCGATATCTCGATGCTTGTTTCCAGGCTGCGGGCGGTTTCTTCCTGCATGGCGCGGGTGAGTTTGTAGGTGCGCGCGACGAGGCCGGCGAGGAGGTAGAGCGCGCCGGGCAGCAGGCTGAAGACGAGGACGAGGCCGAAGATGGCGCTGCCGGAATTGTCCGCCCCCGGCTGGAAGCCTGCGATCTGGCCGACGATCAGATAGCCG
>JBKBVT010000239.1:0-3606 GCA_046289305.1 Hyphomonas sp.
CCCGGTCGCCCCGGCACCGCGCCAGCGCATGCACCGCAAAGCCAAGCGCCACGCCCTTGTCGGCGGGGTTGACGGGTGTCGCCGGGGTGGTCGCGGGAGAGGTGGCGCCCTGATCGCCGACGGCTGCTGCCGCCGCAGCGGCCTCGGCAGCCTCGCTGCGCTTCACCGAGGCATTCAGGGCGTCGAACGCCTTTTGCGCCTCGTCGAATTCCGCGACCGCTGCGATATGGGTCGCGTCATCAGCGGCGGTGCCGTCGGTCTCCAGCGCGGCAATGGCATCGGCCTTGTCCTGCAAGGCCTTGGCTGCGGCCTTCCGGTCGCGGCGCAGGTCGTCAAGTCTTTTGCTCATGGCGGGTCTCCTACGAAAAAAGGCCGCGCAATGCGCGACCAGGGGATCCTGCCGCGACCGGCAGGGAGGGGGAAAGGGTGGCGGTTACAGCGGGGTACGCGGGGGCGTCATTGGAAGGCGTGGGCCAGTCGGGCAGATCATCCCGGCAAGGTCGCCTTGAGCCCAAAGGCGACCGTGAAGGAGACACGGATGCTGTGGGTGCGAGCGGCCACTGCCAGCTCCCCGCTGATGATCGTACCTTTCGCAGCGAACCACCGGACCCATCCCGTAGCTGCCTCTCGCGCCGGATGCGACGATCCGCGGCGCCCAGCCCCTAGTTGCCAACCAAGCAATGCTTCGCGTAATTCGGGATTACGTCATCTTCAAACAATGCTGTTGCTTCCCGTACACAGCTTCTTCAGGTTGTAGCTGAAGTGCCAACCGGGAACGCGATTGATGAGTACAAAAATCGGAGTAATTGAGAGCCGGTGGCATGGCGACAATAACGGCATAAAAAAGAACACGACCGTAAAACCGCTGTTCGATTTTCTATCAGACCTGCATTTTGGCAACCATCACGCGTACGACTACGAAATGGTTGGGACGCGTCCAGCCTTCACAGATGCACTTTCGCGAATCGCTCGATCAAGGGCAACCACGGTAGCGTACCTCGCGATGCATGGCAGCAGCGATGGTCTCCACCTGCACGGCGGCGACAAAATCTCACGAACCGTACTGAGAAACTCCCTTCTTCAGGTGTCGCGGGAAGGCGGTTCAAACCTAGTAGGGCTTTATTTTGGCTCTTGCATGTTCGGATCGCATGCTCTCGCGGATTACCTGTTCAAAAATGATGCTCCAGTCAAATGGATCGCTGGCTATCAAGAGAGTGTAGACTTCGTAAGCTCGTCAGGGCTGGACCTCCTGTTCTTCAACACCATGCTAGCCGTGCGTTACGAATACCCGACTCTGTCTCACACGAAAAAAATTGAAGAGGTTGCTCGCCGAATGAGGATACAGATGCAAGGCCTCTGCAATACGCCGCTAGAAAACGGTGAGCCTACGTCCGGGTTAGGCTTTTCAATTTTTGTAAAGAAGCGTGGGCGAACACGAGGGGCCAAGGATCTTATGAGGGACGTCTAGGCCGCCGGACAGTTACCGCTTTCCTGCACATAGCGTCATTTGTTGCCTAACCATCCCTCGTGACATCGCCGACCTTGTAGAGTGAGCTGGGTTCACTGAATTGGGTAGTGGGTCAGGAATTTTTGCTTAGAGTTTGCGGTCCCAGCTGAGAGTTCAGTATGATAGCCCCCCAAATAAACTATTCAGTTGCTGAGCTCTAGTGATCGTAGGATTCCGCACGCTGTCCTTACCGAGCGAAACGGCGGGGGCAAAAATTCGGTCTTTGAGACGAACGATGGCATCAAGCGCAATTTGTCGGCTACTGCTGGCTCAACTAACGTTCTTAACGCGATGCGTTTTTTTTGGCCCTATTTTGCTCGCCGGATTTGCACTCTTGAAATCAGAATCGCAGCCTGGTCGTCACAGCCCATAACGGAGGTTTGCTCTGGAGGCTTGCGAACCGAGTAGGAACTCCTACCGCACGCCAAAATGCTCCGATATCGTCTTCTCCGATTGATACTTTGCATTTGCCTGAGTGATGACGTATTCCGCAAAGGCGCTACTGTACCAGTTGACTACAATACCACCATTCATCTGTGAGAACTTCTGCTCCGCAGCCTTCGTTTTCGGTCCGTACTTTCCGTCAATGGGGCCTGGATCGTAGCCAGCTCGGTAAAGGCACAATTGTCGAGCGCTCCAAACACTCACGAGGTGCTCGTCCGATATCTCCTCCGCAACGACAAGATCATTGACCGCCGCTTGGATCAGCTCATTTCTATTTCCGACCATTTCGACATTGATAGAGCAGACAAAAAGAGTTTCTGTAGGTGACTTAACGACGACGCCGCCGCCGAGTGGCTGTATCGTAATCGCATAGAATATTAGAGCTGCAATAACATTTTTCGAAATATCTTTTATGTCCGAAATGTCTATGGAGATAGTAACTTTCGACGAGGCACTTCCGATGTGTCGCACGTCTAGATGGATTGATCCTCTCGCCCGGTAAGTTCCTAACCGGATTGAGAATTCCATATCAGAGCCAAACGCGACACCTCGTCCCGCCAAGAGCCTTTCCTGCGACCGCAAAGTAAAACTCGGATCATAACCCTCGCTGGCCGCTGCAACGGCAATGAGGTTCTTTGGAGATATGGACCCGTGCAGGCCTGCAGCCTTGGTAAAGACCTCTAGTGCGGCGGAAAAAAAGACTGCTCGCGAGACAAGATTTGCAATCGATTTGTACTCATCTAAGCTCCGACCCACCGGCTGCAAACGTGGTGGATCGAGGATAATCGACTGCACCTCGAGTTTAAGCCTTACGATTGTTTCCGCTCGCTCGAGTACCTCGGGCATGTCAAAACTCTCTCCTGGAAACGACCCTTTTCAATTTTGTCGCACGAAAACTTTGTTTCGACAATGGTTCCGCTTGTCGAGACTTTGAGAATCTGCATGCTGACAGCTGGCGATATCGCCGGTTGTTAAGGCGAGTTGCGGACCCGTTCGGCTTAGTATGCTGCCAGTTTACAGGGGCGATAAGCGCTTCGGCTAGGCGTTCCGCCGACCTTGCTATCTGTCGGCGCGGCTAGGTCAAAGACGATCGACCACGCATCCGATACCAACGTCCTCTCCGCCTTGCAGAGCGATCATGCCATCCCACGCCATTCTGGCTAACTCTCAACCAATAGTGCAGGCCGCCCGAAGATATCCTGCCGCGAACAGCAATGAGGTCCGCAAGCGCAGCCTCACCCCTCCGCCGCCGCCCTCGCCGCAGCAGCCCGCGCCTTGAACCGCGCCCCTGCACTTGGCTTCTGCGCCACCCCATAGGCGTGGAACACGCGCGCAGCGAAGGCGGCACGGGTCTCGACCGTATCGGCCAGACCGCGGGCGATGGCGTCTGCACCGCCGAAGACGGCGCCGCCGTCGCGGGGATCCTCGGTGACGGAGAGCCGCGCAGGCAGATCCTCGGGCGCGATGCGGCGACCGGCGGCGACGGCGGCGTGGAAGGCGGCCTCGGAGGCGTCCAGCGAGCGGCGCAGCTCGGCCATGCCTTCGGCGGTGCCGGGGTCGGGCATTTTGGCGCGGGCGTGGCTGGAGGTCAGCAGATAGGACTGTTCGCCCCAGCTGTTCGGGCCGACGACCGAGGTCGCCTCGACCGCGACGCC
>JBKBVT010000240.1:0-3606 GCA_046289305.1 Hyphomonas sp.
AGGTCGGTCAGGCGGAGTTGGAAGCGCGACGAGGCGGTCATCCGCGCGGCCGCCAGCTCGGGCTCGGCGCGGAAGATGGCCCGGCGGCGCTGGGCCAGCGTGGCGGTCTGGTCCCTGTCGGCGGTGCGGGTCGCCGCGAAGGCGGCGAGGTAGAGACGGAGTAGCGCGTCGAGAACGCCCCCCTCGCCGCGGTCGAGGACGGCGGCGCGGTCGGCCTCGGTGACGGGGTCGAAGCCCTGCAGGCCGCCGGCGTCCTCGGGCTTGCCGTCGACAGCGGCGAGATTGCGGAAATGCGGGGCGATGGCGGCGCGGGCGGCGTCTGCCAGGCGGCAGGCGAAAGCGAGATCAGCGGTTGGATCGGTCTGGCGGGTCATGCGCGAGGCGATGCCCCGCGCATGCAGCAAGGTCAAGCAGCGCCGGAGTTCGAATTGTCCTGTTCGAACGCCTTGGCCAGTTCGAGAAGGCGGCGGCGCGGGCGCTCGCCGAGGCGGTAATAGGCGCGCACCAGTTCCAGGGTTTCTTTCTGGGAAAGGATGTCGCCTTCCATCTGTTCGGCGTCATTGGCCGCGTTCGGGACGGCATCAGCGACGGGCATGCCGTCGAAGAAGTACTGGACCGAGACGTTCATGGCGCGGGCGAGATCGAACAGGCGCGAGGCGGTGATCCGGTTGGCGCCGCACTCATATTTCTGGATCTGCTGGAAGCGGACGCCGACCTGTGAGGCCAGGTCCTGCTGTGTCATGCCCAGAAGGCGGCGGCGGCGGCGCAGGCGTTTGCCTACGTGCAGGTCAGTATCGTCAGCCATGTATCCCACTCCATTTTGGCTGGGACCAGAGGGAGTCCCAAAACAGGAAATTCGCGCAGTTTCTACGCAAATGCCGTGCCGGGTGGGGGAAACTGCCTGAAATCCGGGCAAGTGCAGGTAGCGCTACCGGATGCGACCAAACACCTCTTGGATGTTTGTGCGTTGCAACATAGTGTTGATTATGCACTTCGGTGCTGACGCCTCTGGCGTTTCCTCCCTTTGACTTCGGCCGCGCCCAAGGGCGCGGCCCTTTTTTTTGGCTAAGGCGCGCGCGCCACAAAATCTCATAGGAATCAGGGGGTTGGTTCAGCGGATTGCGGTGTGGTCCGCGATGTCTGCGATCACCGCGTCGATCACGAGCCGCAGCGCCGCAAAGCCGCTCGCCCGCGTGATCTGCTGCTCGTCCATGTAAAGCCCGCGATTGATCTCGATCTGAAGCGCCTGAAGGCCGCGTTTCGGCCGGCCATAACGCCGGGTGGTGTAGCCGCCGGCATAGGGGGTGTTGCGCGTGACCGTCAGGCCGTGATTGCGGAAGGCGCGCTCGATCCGGCCGATCAGCCGGGCATCGCAGCTGGCGCCGAACCGGTCTCCGAGGACGATATCGGCCAGGTTGCGCCGGCCGGGCTGTTTCGACGGCATGGAATGGCAGTCGACCAGGATGGCGCGTCCGAAGCTCTCGCGCAGGCTGTCCAGCCGCTCGGTGAGGAAGCCGTGATAGGCGTCATGGATGCCGGCGAGGCGCTGCTCGCCCTCCGCGCCCGTGAGCTGCCGGCGATAGATCGCCTCGCCCTTGGCGCCGACGCGTGGCAGGCAGCCGAGGCCGGCTTCCACGCGGGGCGTCGGCAGAGCGCAGGCGCGGGGCGGGGCATCGGCGAACATCGCGGGGTCGAGCTCATGCGGATCGCGGTTCAGATCGACGACGGAGCGGCCATAACAGGCCGCGACTAGAGCCGCGCCATGGCGCGGGGCGTCCGCGAAGAGTTCGTCGATGAAGGCGTCCTCGGTGCGGCGCACATCCATCAGCGGCACGCAGAGGGCCGAAAGCATGCTGTCGGGATAAAGGCTGCCGGAATGAGGGCTGGCGAACACCACCGGCACCGTTTTCGCCTCCGGCATCGCCACTGTAAACGGCGCCCCGAGCGGGGGCAGCGCGCCGGCGGCCGGGTCCGGCAGTCCAAGGGCGGGAGCGGTATCGGGCATTGTGCCTATGGTTTTACGTTCTCCGGCGAGGTCAAGGCCTTTCAGCGCCTGCGCGATCCGGCCTCCAGGAGAAACACGCCCGGACGCCGCTTGTTCACGCGTGATTTACCATCGGCGCGCTTTATATGCTACTTGCTGAGTCGCACCATCAGGGGGCCTATGCCTGTGACCAAAATCCTGCTCGCCGAAGACGATGATTCGATGCGCACATTCCTGGCGTCGGCCCTTCGCCGGGCGGGCCATGATGTGCAGGACTACGCCGACGGCGAAACGGCGCTTCAGGCGCTGGAGCGCGAAGTGTTTGACCTCCTGCTGACCGACATTGTCATGCCGGGCCTCGACGGGATCGAGTTAGCGCGGCGGGGCGCGGAACTCGACCCCGCCATGAAGATCGTCTTCATCACCGGCTTTGCTGCCGTCGCGCTGTCGTCCGGCGCGCCGACACCTGCGGGGGCGAAGGTGTTGTCGAAGCCGTTCCACCTGCGCGAAATCGTCGAAGAGGTCGACAAGGTGATGGCGGCCTGAGCCTCGCCTGCGGGCGCGCTGAAAGCCTGCTTGACGCGCCAACGCGGATTGTCCATTACCCCGTTTCCCGGTCGGGCGGTTAGCTCAGTGGTAGAGCACTACGTTGACATCGTAGGGGTCACAAGTTCGAACCTTGTACCGCCCACCATTCTTCATTCCACTTGAACAGATATGAGTGCAGGGGCTGTTTCAGACCGCCTGTCGCATTTCGTCCAGCTGGACGGGCCAGACCGGGACCGGCAGTCTGCCGAGGGTGGCTTTGGCGAAGAGGTGGCCTTGCATGAGGTCGACGCCAAGATCCCGCAGCGCAGCGTATTCTTCCTGCGTTTCGATGCCTTCGCAGATCGGGGCGATTCCGAGATCGCGGAGCATGTTTAGCGTCGAGCCTACGATCCTCTGCTTCACGGCGCTTGTGTCGATTCCGCGGATCAACGCCATGTCCAGCTTGACGATGTCCGGCTGGAACTCGGCCAGGAGGCCAAGGCCGGCATAGCCTGCGCCGAAATCGTCGATGGCGGTCTTGAAGCCCATCGCGCGGTAGCTGCGGAGGATGTTCAGAAGGTGTGCGGTGTCGAGGCGCTCGACTTCGGTGAATTCGAAGATGATGTTCTGGAGCGGAAAACCCGTCCGCATGGCGGCGGCCAGGGTCAGGCGGATGCAGGCGCGGGGCTCATAGACGGCGTTCGGCAGGAAATTGATCGAGAGACAGGCGCCCTCGCTGGCCAGACTCAGGCTGGCCGCCATATCGAGGGCGGTCACGCGGCAGGTCTGATCGAACCCGTACTTGTTCTCGGCAGAGACTTGCGACAGCACCTCTGCCGCGCCCTGACCGTCCGCGCCGCGGACGAGCGCCTCATAGGCGAAGATGGTTTGTGCCCTGATGTCGACGATCGGCTGGAATGCCATCGAGAGAGGCATCTCGAATTTGGCGCCATCGCGGCAGCCTTCGCAGGAAACGGTCATGTATTGCACCCAGAGCGCGGTTCAGTCCGGCAGCTTTCCAGGGCGAGGGTAAATATTACGTGTTCAGGGTGCCATTAATCGCGCTGGGGTAGTATATTCCGCAACGGCGCGCG
>JBKBVT010000241.1:0-3563 GCA_046289305.1 Hyphomonas sp.
ACCCTGCCGCTGGGCGAAGGCAAAGTGCTCGCAACGCTGAAACACATGACCGGCCACGGCCAGCCCGAAAGCGGTACCAATGTCGGCCCGTCGAACATCTCGGAACGTATCCTGCGCGAGGTGTTCTTCCCACCCTTCGAGGAAATCATCCGCCGTACGAATATCCGCTCCCTGATGGCCTCGTATAACGAGATCGACGGCATTCCGTCGCATGGCAATGGCTGGCTGCTGAATGATGTGCTGCGCGGCGAGTGGAATTTTGAAGGCGGTGTCGTCAGCGATTATTGGGGCATTGACGACATGGAACGGCTCCATTTTGTCGAGCCCGACCTGAAATCGGCCGCCGTGCGCGCGCTGAAGTCCGGCGTCGATTTCGACCTGCCGGACGGCAACGCCTACAAACTGCTGCCGGAAGCGCTGTCCGAGGGCCTGATCACGATGGCCGACATCGACCTCGCCGTCAGCCGCATGCTCGAGATCAAGTTCGAAGCCGGCCTGTTCGAGAGCCGCTATGCGGACGCCGACTATGCCGAGGCGATCACCGACAATGACGAAGCCCGCGCGCTGGCGCTGCTGACGGCGCAGCGCGCCATCACCCTGCTTGAGAATGACGGCATCCTGCCGCTGACCATGGCGGACTATTCCCGCATCGCCGTGATTGGCCCGAACGCAGCCGAAGTCCGTCTCGGCGGCTATTCCGATGTGCCGACCCGCGTTATCACGATGCTGGACGGCCTCAGGGAAGCGATCGGCAACAGCGCCGAAATCATCCACCATCCGGGCGTCAAACTCACCGCCAACGGCGACTGGTGGGAGGACGAGATCATCCCCGCGGACGCCGAGGAAAACCGCCGTATGATTGCCGAAGCCGCACGCGCCGCGGCGAACGCCGAGATTATCATCCTGTTCGTAGGCGGATCAGAGGCAACTTCCCGCGAAGGCTGGGCCACCGAACATCTCGGCGACCGCCAGAGCATCGACCTTCCGGCGCAGCAGAACGAGCTGATCGATGCGATGCTCGAACTCGGCAAGCCAGTCGTCACGGTACTGATCAATGGTCAGCCGATGTCGACCGAGCCCTTTTCCGGCCGCGTAAATGCGATCGTCGAAGGCTGGTATCTCGGCCAGGAAGGCGGCACTGCGATGGCGGATGTGCTGTTCGGCGAGGTCAATCCGGGCGGCAAGCTGCCAGTGACGATCGCCCGCAATACCGGCCAGCTGCCGCTGGTCTACAATCACAAGCCAAGCGCCCTGCGCGGCTATCTCGATGGCCCCACCGAGCCGATGTATCCCTTCGGTTATGGCCTCTCCTACACGACCTTCGAGATTGGCGATCCGGTCCTCTCGGCACAGAGCATTCCGAAGGATGGCACCGTGGGTGTCTCGGTCAGCGTCACCAATACTGGCCCGCGCGCCGGCGACGAGGTCGTCCAGCTCTATATTCGGGATGTCGTGAGTTCGGTGACGCGCCCTGTGAAGGAGCTGCGCGGCTTCTCCCGCGTGACGCTCCAGCCTGGCGAGACGAAGACAGTCTCTTTCGAGCTGGGTGAGCGGGACTTCCGTTTCTGGGACAAGAACATGCAGCGTGTTGTCGAGCCGGGCGAGTTCCAGATCATGGCCGGCGGCAATTCCCGCGATGTGAAAACCGTCTCCCTGACCGTCACGGAATAGCGGCGCCGGAAACCTGAAGGGCACGCGCGGGTCAGCGGACCGGCGCGTGCCTTTCCGTCTCGGATGTCTCGTTTTCGGCCATCTCGGGCAGGGTCTCGGCCCATAGGCTCAGCGAGCAACGCAGCTGCTCGCCGGGCTCAAGCCGGGTGAGGCCGGTGTCGCGTGCCGGGGCCGTAAGGTTCACCATATCCGGCACATGACTCGCAGGCTCGGCGCAGAAAAAGTCCTGGCCCGGCGGCACATACAGGATCAGGAAACGCAGCCGGTCATCCGTATGCAGCCGGAGTTTCAATTGGCGCTCAGGCCAGATGATCTCAAAGATGCCGTCTTCCATCTCGAAGGGATGGTCGACGTCGAGCCCGTCAATCGCGCCGGGAAATCCGGCTTCGCGGCCGTGTTCGCAATCAATCCTCCGCACCGGGACGAGTGTCTCGTCGGGCTCCCAGCGATAGGGCAGGCGGGCGGACAGGCGCGCATCCCCGCGCGGAAAATAAGGGTGCCAGCCGATGCCCGCAGGCATGGCTTCCTCGCCCAGATTGGTCAGGCTGAGATCGAGCGAGAGCCCGCCGCGCGACAGCACGAAGCGCTGTTCGGCGAGGTAGGGCCAGGGCCAGTCGCCGCCTTCATGGCGGTATTGCAGCGTCACGGCGCTCGGCGCGATGTGGGTGACTTCCCAGCCCAGCTGCCAGCCATGACCATGAATGGCGTGCTGTTCCGGCGGAAAATTCGCAGCCAATCTTATGGCGCGGCCATTCCAGATAAAGGCGCCGTTCCGGATCCGGCCGGAAAAGGGAATCAGCGGAAACGCCGCCATATCCAGAGGGGCCGGAGCCGCGCCAAGGGGCGCCGCAGCCGGTCTCAATATGTCAACGCCGTCCTTGCGGAACCAGGCGACGCTTCCCCCCGCTTCGGGCAGAAGCCCGAGCTCGAAGCCCTCAAGTTTCAGTTCGATCATCCGAGGCGAGCCCTCGTGTTAGCCCTAACATATGAGAGCGCTAACACATTCAAAGCCTGTGCGGAAGATTGCCGTAGCGTCCAGTGTGTTAACGGCGATATTTCCGGCTGTGGGCCTCAGAGATCCATAACTACGACGCGGTCGAGCAGGGCCTCGATTGCTTCGTCGGACCGGCTGCAATGGACCAACGCATCCCGGAAGGAGTCCGGCACAAACCCGCCCTTGATGATGTGGTCCATCAGCTCGAAGAAGGGCGACCAGAAGCCATCCTCATCCAGGAACGCCATCGGCTTGGCATGCAGGTTCAGCCGCGCCCAGGAGAGGATTTCCACAGCCTCCTCAAGCGTGCCAATGCCGCCGGGCAGCACGATGAAGGCGTCGGCCTCGTCGAACATCATCTGCTTGCGGGTGTGCATGTCCTCGACGATGCGGTGCTCCACATCGGTGTAGATCTGCTCTTTCTGCAGCAGGAAGCGCGGCATGATACCGAGCACTTCGCCGGCCATTTCATGCGCCGCGCGGGCGCAGGCGCCCATCAGCCCGACGCCGCCGCCGCCATAAACGAGGCGGATGTCGCGCCTGGCGAGTTCGCGGCCAAGTTTCTCGGCGAGCGCGATATAGCGCGCATCAACACTGTTCGAGGCGCCGCAATAGACGCAGATGGAGCGCATTTTTTTCATTATTTTCAATCCTTCGCATCTCAATTTCCCCTAATTGATAGGGCGGGTTGGCCCGCTTCGCCAGCCGCTATGTGCTTATGGGTGGTCGCGGCGCCCGCGTATGCCATATACGCCGCGGGCGCAGCGCAGCGGAGGCTTTCTCTTTGGCGAAAACCAGCCCATAGGGCGGTAATGAGTCCTCCAAATTCCATACCCGCCGCGCCTGAAAATCACGACCGCATCGAGAGCGCCGATGGCGGCCTGTGGAAATCCATTCT
>JBKBVT010000242.1:0-3560 GCA_046289305.1 Hyphomonas sp.
GCTTGGCGCCGGCGGCGATGTGGGCTTCGGCCTTGTCCTTGCTCGTGAAGATGCCGGTGCATTCCATCGCGATGTCGACGTCGAGTTCGCGGTGAGGCAGGTCCTTCGGATCGCGGATGGCGGTGACGAGGATCGGCTTGCCGTTGATGACAATCTTGTCACCGTCCACCTTCACATCCGCGGGGAAGCGGCCATGCACCGAGTCGAAGCGCAGGAGGTGGGCATTGGTCTCGACCGGACCCAGATCGTTGATGGAAACGACCTCGATATCAGTGCGGCCATGTTCGATGATCGAGCGGAGAACCAGGCGGCCGATCCGGCCAAATCCATTGATTGCAACACGAACGGCCATCTTGTCTTCTCCTTCAGGGCGAGCGATCTCGCAGCTTTGCGCCCCCTTTAATGGGGCCGGCCTTGCGCGTCCACCCGCATTCCGTGCGGCACCGCGACGCGAAATACGGTGAACGGCAATTCCGGCTTGCCGGATGCAAGTCCCGTGCTAGGCCGCAAGGCAAGAAAAGTCGGGAGTAAGCGTATGGCAGAGGCAAGCGTGCCGGGTACTGGCTCGGGCCGGCCGGCCATGGTCTGGGTGCTGTTTGCCTGCCTCTCGGTGCTGTGGGGCGGCGCCTATGTGCTGACGCGGGTCGCGGTCGGCAAGGACAGCGCCGAGGGCCTGCCGCCGGAATGGGTGCTGCCGGGACGGCTTACCATCGGGGCGATTGTGCTGTGGGGGCTGATGTTTGCCTCCGGCCAGCGCCTGCCGCCTTTGTCCGAGCGGCGCAGCTGGGTGTTTATCGTTGGTATGGGCCTGGTCGGCTCGCTGATCCCGTTCTTCCTGATCACCACGGCGCAGGAGACGGTCAATTCGAGCCTCGCCGCGCTCTACACCGCCGCCGCGCCGGTCTTCGTCGTGCTGGGGGCGACGCTGCTGTTCGCCGAGGAGCGGATGACGCGTAATACCGGCATCGGCGTGCTGCTCGGCTTTGCCGGGGTGGTCGCCCTGTTCGGACCGGATGCGATTTCGGATTTCGGATCGGCCAGCGTGACGGCGCAGATCCTGCTGCTGTTTGCGACGCTCTCCTATTCGGCCAGCACGCTGCTCGCGCGGGCGGCGCCGCCGATCCAGCCGATCGCGTTTGCGGCTGGCTTTGCCACGGTCGGCTCGGTCCTCTCCTGGCCGCTGGCGCTGACGGTGGACCCTGCCAGCGTGGAGGCAGACTGGACGCATTGGGCCGCGGTGCTGGCGCTGGGGCTCGGGCCGTCCGGCATCGCGCAGGCGATCTTCATGGCCATCGTTGCGCGCGCCGGGGCGACCTTCCTGTCGCTGACGGGCTATTCCGTGCCTGTGGCGGGGGCGGTGTTCGGCTTTGTGTTCTTCCGGGAGCTGCAGAGCTGGAACGCCCTCATCGCCTTTGCGCTGATCCTCGGCGGCGTCTGGATGGCGCGGCAGGGCGGGCGCGGCCGGTTGCCGGTCTGAGCGCGCCGCGCCGCCTGCCACACAGACCCGCGCTGGCGGCCCATCCTTCGACTTCGATCAGGATGAGTTCGGCTTGTGAGGCGGAGGCCATCCAGCCGCCCATCCAGCGCAACCTCCGACACGGCGTCATCCCGGAATTGCCGAAGGCAATATCCGGGACCCAGGCTGACTACGTGAACTGAAGAAGTTCTGGGTCCCGGACAAGTGCTGCGCACTTTCCGGGATGACGAAAGCTGAGGGCTGGGCTTTAGGGATGCAAGGGCAAAACAAAACGTCGCTCAGGAAGTGCCGTTCGAGGGGGCTTTGCATTGCGCGCAGCAGAAAAGGCCGGACAGGGCGCGGCCCTTCCGGTTTCGTCCGTGGTCTTCCTGAAAATCCTGCGGATGGGACGGGCCCTGAATATCCGGGGACGGCAGAAAGTCTGGTAGGTCTGGAAGGCGTGTCCCCGGCGTCCCGACAACCCAGCCCATCCGCAGTAGGTATGCGGCCCCGTGCAGGGGGCCGGCCGGCGGCGATTGGAGACCAACCGCCGGCAAGGGGAGAATAACCCGGTTGGCGCGCTGTCGGATAAGTTCGGGGCAACTATTTCACACCGCCCTGATTCCAAAGGGATCAGGCGCTGCAAAAGTCCTCAAAAACCGTGGATAAGCCTCAGGCCTTCTGGGTCTCGATGGCGCCGTGGCAATGCTTGTACTTCTTGCCGGAGCCGCAGGGGCAGGCGGAATTGCGCGGCGTGTTCGACCAGTCATCCTCGGCCTGGTGCAGCGGCTGGCCCGGCGGGGTCGAGCGGTCGTGCGGGTCCATCTCGTTGACGCCGGTATCCGGGTCGAGCTTGGTCTCGCGCATCTGCGGCGGCGGGTCGGGACGCCGGGCCGGGGCAGGGGCCGGCGCCGCCATGGGCGGGCGCTGACCGGGCATCGGGGCCTGCTGCACGCGGATATGCATCAGCGAGCGGGTGACGGTGGCGCGCAGCTCGTTCAGCAGCGTGTCGAACAGGTTGAAGGCTTCGCGCTTGAACTCGTTCAGCGGATCGCGCTGGCCATAGGAGCGCAGATGGATGACCGAGCGCAGCTGGTCGATCAGCTGGAGGTGCTCGCGCCAGCGCATGTCGAGGACCTGCAGCAGGAACTGTTTCTCGATCCGGCGCATCTGCTGCTCGCCGACCTGGCGGGTCAGCTCCTCATAATGCGCGGTCACCGCATCGCGGATGCGCTGCGCGATTTCCTCATTCGCCACGCCTTCTTCGGCGGCCCAGTCTTTCACCGGCAGCTCGACGGCGAGGTCCATCTTCAGGCTCTCATCGAGGCCTTCGAGATCCCATTGCTCCGCATACGCCTTTTCCGGCATCGTGCGGGCGACGAGCTCGTCGATGACATTGTCGCGCATTTCCAGGATCACTTCGGAGACATCATCCGAGCGCAGGAATTCCAGCCGCTGCTCGAAGATCGCCTTGCGCTGATCGTTGATGACGTCGTCATATTTGAGGACGTTCTTGCGGATCTCGAAGTTGCGTTCCTCGATCTTCTTCTGCGAGGTCTCCATCGCCTTGTTCATCCAGGGATGGGTGATGCCCTCATCTTCCTTGATGCCGAGGCGGCGCATGACCGTGTCCATACGGTCGGCGGCGAAGATGCGCATCAGATCGTCTTCGATAGAGATGTAGAATTTCGACTTGCCGGGGTCGCCCTGACGGCCCGTCCGGCCGCGCAGCTGGTTGTCGATGCGGCGGGATTCATGCCGCTCGGTGCCGAGCACATAGAGGCCGCCGGCATCCAGCGCCCGCTTGCGCTTGACTTCGATATCGGCGCGGATCTGCGCGCTGAGCATCGAGATCTCGCCTTCCGACAGGATCCGGCCGAGGGCCTTTTCCTTCTCGGTCTTTTCCATTTCGAGCCGCATCTCGAAATTGCCGCCGAGTTGGATGTCGGTGCCGCGTCCGGCCATGTTGGTGGCGACCGTCACGGCGCCGGGCACACCGGCCTCGGCGACGATAAAGGCTTCCTGCTCGTGATGGCGCGCATTCAGCACCTTGTGGGGAATGCGCTGCGCGGTGAGCAGGTTGGAAAGGAGTTCGGATTTCTCG
>JBKBVT010000243.1:0-3556 GCA_046289305.1 Hyphomonas sp.
AGGGCGGCTATGCCAGCCTGGCCAACGTCCAGCGCTGGATGCTCGGCTTCGTTGACCGCTCCCCGCAGGGTGAGCGGTATCAGAAGCTGGCCGACCAGATCTCCGCCTCGCTCCGCTTCATGCAGGCGGTCGGCCTCAACGCCGAAACCGTGCCCCAGATGGCGCAGGTTGAGTTCTACACCAGCCATGAAGCGCTGATGCTCGGCTTTGAAGAGGCGATGACACGCGTCGATTCCACCAGCGGCGACTGGTACGATACCTCCGCCCACATGCTGTGGATCGGCCACCGCACCCGGCAGATCGACCATGCCCACGTCAATTTCTGCAAGGGCATCAAGAACCCGATCGGTATCAAATGCGGACCGGGCATGGAACCCGACGAGCTGATCCGCCTGATCGACACGCTGAACCCGTCGGATGAAGCTGGCCGCATCACGCTGATCTCGCGTTTTGGTTCGGAAGGCGTCGCCAAAGGCCTGCCGCCGCTGGCGCGGGCGATCAAAAAGTCCGGCCGCACGGTCGTCTGGTCGTGTGATCCCATGCACGGCAACACACTCAAGACCGGCACCGGCTTCAAGACCCGCCCCGTGGACCGCATTCTCTCCGAAGTGCGCCAGTTCATCGACGTGCTGACCGCTGAGGGATGCTATCCGGGCGGGGTGCATTTCGAGATGACCGGCCAGAACGTCACCGAATGCATCGGCGGCGCGCAGGCAATCTCGGAAGAGGACCTCTCCAGCCGCTACCACACCCATTGCGACCCGCGCCTGAACGGCGAGCAGGCGCTCGAACTTGCCTTCCTCGTCGCCGAGAAACTTCAGGCAGCTGAAGCCGGCCAGAGCGACGGCGCCCGCAAGGCGGGGTGATCCGGCGGCGGCTGGAAAGCCTTTGACCCGATCTCCGGCTCGGCTAGCGTCGGGTTGAGCGGACCCGGTGGCCGGACAGGACAGCGCATGGACACGGCAGATGAGCGTGAACGCGCCGCCTTGAGGCTCTTCGGTGAGGCTTTAGTACGCGAGGACATGGATGTCCGCTCGCGCATTGAATGGCTCGAAGTGGCGGCCGGGGGCGACGGCGACATTGTGCGGCGGGTTCTGCGGCTGATGGAGGCCGACAGTGAAGTGGTGGCAACAGGCGCCGCGGCGGAACCGGCACCGGACCTCGTCACCGAAGCCTTCGGCGCCTACCAGCTTGTGTCTCTGCTCAGCCTGGAGCCGGCCGGGCCTGTCTACCGGGCGCAGCACCGGGACGGCGTGTTTGCCCGCTCTGTCGTGCTGCGCTTCGTGCGACCGGGACCGGACCGGAGCGGGCAGGGCGCGCGGATCGCCGCGGCCCTTCCAGCCATTGCCCAGATGGACCATCCTTCGATCGCGGCAATACTTGATGGCGGGACTGCGCCGGGCGGGTTCGGATACATCGTCTCAGACGATATCGAAGGCGTACCGGTTCAAGCTCACATCAAGGCGGCGGGGCTTGATGCCGAAACGGTCGTTGACCTGTTCCGGCAGGCCGCCGCGGCGCTGGCGCATGCCCATGCACATGGCATCACGCATGGGGACCTGACGCCGGACCGGATACTTGTGACGCCAGAGGGCCAGCCGGTGCTGACCGATTTTGCCGGTTCGCTGCTGCGTCAGGGTGCCTCGCCTTCCGGCAGCCGGGAGGATGTGCGGGCGCTGGCAGCGGTGATGGACGCTTTGCTCGCTAACTTGCCCCCACCAGTGCTCAATCCGGAAGACCTGTCCGCGATTCGCGCCAAAGGAGCCTCGTCCGAACCTGCCTCCGGCTATCGTAGCGCCGAAGCGCTGGCGGAAGACCTTGCCCGCTGGCAGGCCTGCGGTCCGGTGAGCGCGGTCCCCGCTTCACCGGCCTACACGATGCAACGCGCGTTTCAGCGCCGGCCGGTGCGGCTGGGGCTGGCGCTTATGGGCGTCGCGGTTGCGCTCATCGCGCTCACCATCCTGCTTCAGATGTGATCAGGCCTGCTCGCTCGAGATTGCGTCCTGCAGCCAGGCGCGCGCAATCCGCCAGCGGCGCTCAAGCTCTGCCGGTGTGAGGTCGCTCAAGGCTGGCTGCTCCTCAGGCAACAGGCCGCCATAGCAGCGCGCCTCGGCCATCCCCGCGAGCATCGGGTCTGCGGCTTCCAGCCGGGTCAGCGCCTCATCCAGCCGCGCCGCTTCGATGCCGCCGGGAAGGGCGAGGCCGGTGTTCAGGAACACAGACGGGTGCGCCGGAAGGCTCGAGAGAACCTGGCGCAGAATCGGCGCACTTTCGGCGAGGAAGTGGATGCGGTCCGCTGCCGGAATCGGGCGGGCCTCGATCAGGCTCAGGGCAGCGCCCTGAAGAAGCTCCGCAGGGATGATCTCGCAGCGCGTCGACTTCTGTTGCAGGCGGGCGGTCATGAGAAGGGTGAGCTGCTCACGGATCGCCGCGCTATTTTCCAAGCTGCCTGGCGATGCATCTGTCTTGCTCATGCGTCCCGCTCCGTAGGCTGACTTGATCTCAGACTGGCACAGACGCTGCCCGGCGCAAACCTTTCGAACGTGCATCGCAGCGGCCAGATGTTGAAATGGCGCCACACTCCAGCGGGGAAGGGGCGCAACCCCTCCGAGGAGGCTTGCGCCCGTTCAGGCGCTGAGGCATGACGCGCGGCTGCTCAGAAGCCGCCAGGGACAATGGCCGGACACAAAGGGAGGGCAGGCATGAGTGCGATGCGTCTGCCCGCCTGGGCAAGGCCAACGGATGTGGCGGACCTGATCCGCCTGTCGGTGCCGATCGCCGTCAGCCGCATGGCGATGATGTTGATGGGTCTGACGGACGCCATCGTGCTCGGCCAGTTTGCGCCGGGTGAGCTAGCTTTTGTCCTGTCCGCCTGGTTGCCGATTGGTGTCTCGCTCGGCCTAGGCATCGGCATCCTGCTCGGCGTGCAGGTGCTGACATCCGAAATGCTCGGCACCGGCCGGGAAGCCGGTTCGGGCCGGGTGTTCCGCCGGGGGCTCTGGTGGGGGATCCTGCTCGGCGCGGTGCTGACCCTGCTGCTGCTGCCGCTCGCCGGGCCGATGTTTCACTGGATCTTTGTCGAGATTGCCCCGGCCAGCAAGGAAGCGGCAGCCGCTGCCTCGGCGGATGTCGTGGCGTCTTCCACGGCTTCGGTCACGCGCATTCTCGCGCTCGGCCTGATGGGCCACATGATTACCCAGGCCTGTTCCTATTATTTGGAAGCCCTTAGGCGCCCGTTGCTGGTGACGCTGGTGATGTATGCGGGCGTGCTCATCAACCTGGTCGTGGATCTGGCGCTGGTCGCCGGCTTCTGGGGCTTTCCGCAGCTCGGCGCGGACGGCGTCGCCTGGGCGACGACCGGCACGCGCTGGGCGATGGTATTTGTCATGCTGGCGCTGGTCGCGTGGCTGACGCCGGGCTTTCGCCGCTCACCGCCTTCCGAGGCAGGAGAGGCGGGGCGCCAGCTCAAGGTCGGTACCGGCACGGCGATCTCGAATGTAGCCGAATGGGGCGGCTTCAACGTCACCTTCATCATCGCGACCTGGGTCTCGATCGC